>CAYLMV010000147.1:4630-8500 GCA_964384415.1 uncultured Chitinophagaceae bacterium
CTGTTTACTGATGACTGATAACTGTTCACTGCCTTCTCTTCCTCCACCACCCCTTCAGTCTCTCCTTAATCGATTTTTCCTCACCGTTCTCGGTTGGACGGTAGTACAACTTGTCCTTCAGATTGTCGGGCAGGTATTGCTGCTCGACGAAGCTGTTCTCAAAACTGTGACCGTATTTGTAGTCGTCTCCGTATCCAAGTTCTTTCATCAAGTTTGTCGGGGCGTTGCGAAGATGAAGTGGAACGAGGAGATTCGGGAGTTCATGAACGTCGTGCAGAGCCTCCGAGATCGCAACGTACGACGCGTTGCTCTTCGGTGCTGAAGCGAGATAGGTAGCGGCCTGTGACAGAATGATGCGCGCTTCGGGCATCCCGACATAATCGACCGCGGCGAAGCAGTTCGTCGCCACCACGGAGGCGAACGGATCGGCATTCCCGATATCTTCCGACGCCAGCACGATCATCCTCCGGGCGATGAACTTGGGGTCCTCTCCTCCATCCAGCATTCGTGCCATCCAATAGACGGCGGCATCCGGGTCGCACCCTCGCAGGCTCTTGATGAATGCTGAAATCGTGTCGTAATGCTGCTCGCCCTTTTTATCGTAGATCGTATATTTCCGCTGGAAGGCATCCTCGATGATTTCTTTCGAGATCTTTCTGAGACCGTGGGCGTCGGGCTTCGCAAAGTAGAATGCGCTCTCGAGCCCGTTCAGCATCATCCGCGCATCTCCTCCCGAGAGAAGAAAAAGAAAATCCTTGTCGGCAATTTCAACCTTCCCTCGGGCAACGACCGAATCCGTTGCCAGCGCGTGTTCGAGTATTTTATCGAGCTCGGCCTTCCCCAGCGATTCCAGCACGTAGACGCGCGCCCTCGAAAGGAGCGGCGAGATCACTTCGAATGACGGGTTCTCCGTCGTCGCACCGATCAGAATGATGACGCCGTCTTCCACGGAATGCAGAAGCGCATCTTGCTGCGCTTTGTTGAATCGGTGGATCTCATCGATGAACAGGACCGTCTTCTTCCCCAACTGCTTCTGAAACTTCTCCGCCTTCGCAATAACATCGCGAACTTCCTTCACACCAGCGGCCACCGCATTAAGAGAAAAGAATTCTGCGTTCGTATGATGGGCGACAATACGCGCAAGCGTGGTCTTCCCCGTTCCTGGCGGTCCCCACAAGATAATGGACCGGAGTTCATCGCTCTCAATCATCATTCGAAGCGGTTTGCCGGCGCCCAGCAAATGTTCCTGGCCCACAAACTCATCGATCGTTCTGGGACGGACCCGTTCTGCCAGCGGGGCATTCGCGTTGGTCTTCGGCTGCGGCTTAGAATATTCGAATAATTCCATACGTGACGTCGGGAAGAGCTCCCCAGTGCTTGGAATCCGATCGGCGGCTACTTTTTGGGCGCAACGCGATAGACTTTTTCCCCCTCGCGTACCATCCCGTATTTTTCTCTGGCTACTTTTTCCACAGCCTTTTTGTCACCCTCAAGCGCCTTCGATTGCTCCTGGAGCTGCTTTTGTTCCTGCTCCGCCGTCTGGATCTTCAGCAGCATTTCTTTCTTTTCGTGTTCCAGGCGCATTCGCTCGATGACGCCTTGATTGTTGAACAGCACATACATCAAGAGGACGAATCCAAGAAAGAGAATAAGACTCAGTCTCTTGTTCGTCCACAGTTTCGCAAACAACGCACGAACATCGGCCTTTTTTCTTATTTTTCTTAAGACATCGGCGCTCATTGAATCGAAATGTAGCAAGATTTGCGCTAAGTTGAAAGCGGCATTATCGCCTCGCCTCCGAGCCGCGCAAGTGAACCTAAACAGACCATGCATTCCGCAGAGAAGCCACGATTGATTCTGCACACGGTATTCCATACTTTGCTGGCATGATTAAACAACCCTCCTCTCCCGATCAACCATCCCTGCGGTTGCTTTTCTCAGACGCTCTTTCTTCATTGCCGCCCCGGCATCTGAATCCGGGAGAATGTCAAAGTTCCGCTGGAAAAGTGTGCTCCATTTGTGCCGCCCGCACAACAGAGTATATCCCCGAGCATAAGGCAAAAAGCGCTGCGCTACAAAAGTTCTGGAAAGCCGCCGGGCTTGCCTCACCCCTCGACCCGCTCGTCGCCTCCCCGCTGGGGCGAAACTACAGAGTCGTTACCAAGAGGAAGGTCTTTGTATCATCCGGAAGGACGCAACTTGCCTTGATTGGAATCGACGAAGAAGGAGCCGGCTTGAGCCCCGTCGCTGTCGACCGTTGTGTCATCGAACCCGAAGGGCACGCAAGTATCTATCGCCTTGTTCAGGCTCAACTCGAAAAGAGAGAATACCAGGAGTTTGGCCAGCTCATGAACTACGTTGTGATCAAAGGAAGCTACGAAGAGTTTACTGTTATCCTGAACCTCGCGGCATTCAACCCCGCAATCCGACAGCACGTCAACCGGCTTTCCAAACAGCTCACAAGAGAAATCAAAAGCATCATCGGGATCTTTATCGTCGTCGACGAGCGCCGTTCCAACTATTACATGCCCCAGAGGCAGGAAGGCCGAAAGCTTCAGTATCAAAAGATTTTCGGCAAGGGGGATATATTTCAGAAGATTGCGGGGAAGAAATTCTTGTTTTCGCCCCTTTCATTCTCGCAGACAAACCTCTCGATGATGGAAGTCTTCGTCGCAGCCATCAGCGACTCGCTGAAATTGAATTCGAGCGATCACCTTCTTGATCTTTACTCCGGCTACGGTATTTTTTCGCTCAGCCTGGCGGGCAAAGTGCGGAAAGCCACGGGAATTGAAATCTCATACGACGCAGTCCACGACGCCGCGGAGAACGCGCGCCGGCAGTCTGCCGCCAATTGCACATACATCGCGAGCGACATTAACGCAGATAGCCTCGAGCGGGTCTTTTCCTCACAGCGGGGTATCAGTGCGGTGATCCTCGATCCGCCGCGCAATGGGACAAAACCCGACGTCATTGAGATCATCGCGGCAAAAAATGTGAGTCGAGCTGTTCACATTTTCTGCAACATTGAACTTCTGCCCGCCGAATTACAACGATGGTCAGAGAGCGGATACAGCATTGCGAAGGCCATCCCGTTCGATATGTTTCCGGGAACGAGCGAGGTTGAGGTCATGGTATTGCTGGAAAAGCGCTCGTAGAGCACTTCTGTTGTTGCTTACTAGAAATGTCAGGGTGCAGCTTGAGGGTGAGATTCGTTGGCAACTCATGACTGTTACAGAAAATGTAGAGAGGCGAAAACTTGCAGACGGCGTCGTTCTCTTGCGGTCTTGGTCACAGTCTCCGCACCCCTTGGCCTGTGGCAAGTGAGCGAACTCTCGTCATTTCTTTCTTCCCCACGGTTTCACGATATCGGCCACCAGCTTCCATTCATCGTACCGTTTCCAGACGCGAATGTAGTTGCTCGTATCAGCGGTTGAGGTGACGGCCAGTCCGTAGGAATATCCAAGGTCGCCGGCAGAAGATATTTGTCCTGCAGTGAATTTGAACATTGAGTACTTTTCGTCTCTGACCAAACGGCTGGCGGCATCCAGTCCTTCAGCAGGAAATTTTCCCTTCCGGTAAACTCTTATCTCTTCCGTGCCATAGCGTTCCAATCCGACGATACTCCCTTCGTCCTGCACGATGGCCGAATAGTTGCTGTCTGCCTCGAGCCAGGGGGAAGAACCAGCGGCACGCGGCATTTCCACATTCCTGCTGTTTGAAGGCAACTGACGAAGCCGCAGGGCTTCCTCTCTCTTTTCCTTCCTTGGATAGCCGATTCCAATGTCGAGAATCACCTTCCATTGGCCAACGCGGTCCTTTTTCCAGACAGAAAAGAAATGGCCGCAATAAGCACTATCCGCCGGCAGTTTC
>CAYLMV010000148.1:0-8386 GCA_964384415.1 uncultured Chitinophagaceae bacterium
TACCTTCGCTCCCGGTGGGCGCGGCACGGATCGTATAGCCCGATGATTCGAGAGTGAGCTGCACGAGACGGCGGATTTGAATTTCGTCGTCGATGATAAGAATGACAGGTTTGTTGCTCATGGCTGTTTTTGTTCGGAGGTTCCATCGGTCCTTACGGGGATTCGTATCGTGAATTCCGCCCCTCCCGAATCTCGATTTCTGGCAGAAAGTGTTCCCTGGTGCGCCTCGACAAATCCTTTTGCGATCGGAAGGCCTAGCCCAGCTCCGCCCCCCTTCAACCCTTCAGCGCGATAGAATTTTTCGAACACTTTGCGAAGGTCATCTTTCGCCATTCCCTTGCCGTTGTCGGCAACGGCGATGACGCATTCGTGTTCCTGGACCTTTGCGTCGATTTGGATCGTGGTTCCCTGGTCGGTATGAACGACCGCATTGTGAATCAGGTTGGTGACGGCTTGCTCGATGAGGCCGAAGTCGAGTTTGATAAGCGGCATGTCGGGTTGAACACGCACGTTGACGGTGTAACCGGCAAGCTCGCGTTCCAGGCCCTTCAGGGAGACATTGATGATGTCGCGGATATCGCACCAGTCCATCTTGGGCTGGATCATCCCGGATTCGAGGCGAGACATGTCCAGAAGGTTTGCAACCAGCCTGTTGAGACGCTCTGCCGCGATGTGAATCTCTTTCGTATATTCGTTCGCCGGCTGCGCTGTCTCATTGGCGTATGCCTGCATCAGGTTTTCCGAAGCCCCCATGATCGTCGCGATCGGAGTGCGAAGCTCATGCGAAATAGAATTGAACAAGGTTTTGTAAAGCCGCTCCGATTCCGCCACGACGATCGATTTCTTATTGATGTCGTTGAGAAGTTCCCGCTCCATTCCCGATGCGATCTGAGCGATAAAATTCTCGAGGGAAGTCTCCTGGTCGGCCGAAAGTTTCTCATCGAGCCGGAGCCGGACTCCGATGACGCCGAGGGGATAACGGGGGCCGGAGATGGGGAAGTACGTCGCCTGAGCCGACGGCAGGGTGTCTGTATTTTTACCGGCCTTCTTTTCATTCCAATATGACCACGATGCGACGCTGAATTCCTTTGGGTCGAGCTCCATCGAGCTCGCCGGATGCGGTTTTGAAGAGATCTCTCCGTCGGCCTCCCCAAGGACGATCGCAACATCCGCGTCAAAATATTTTTTGATGTTGGAAACGGCAGCCTTAATGACCTCCTCCTGCGAATGTGACGAAGAGAGATCATTCGTCAAAGAGAACAACGCCGATGTCTTCTTCTCGCGTTGACGCACTGCCTGTTCCCTTGCCCGCACCCGCGCCGACAGCACTCCTGTCACAGCCGCGACGATAAAGTAGACTCCGAGCATCATCACGTCTTCGACATGTCCCACCGAAAAGGTAAAAAGCGGCGGAATGAAAAAGAAATCCCACATGACCGCCCCGACGGATGCGGCAACGAGGACCGGCCCCGGGCCCATCCGCAGCGGCAGAAGTGAGACCGTCAGGAGAATGATCATCGATACGGTTCTGTAGCCGATCACTTGGGAGAAGGGGAAACAAGCGAGTGCAACGATAACGACGACAGCCGTCGCAAAAGAATATTGAGTGATGGTGGATTGCAGCTTCGGGATGGCGCGGCGCTTTCGCTCCTGCTGCGAGGTATCTTCCTGGCCGACGATGTAGACGTCGACATTGTGGCTTTTCTCTACAAGGTTTTCTATTAACCGCTGGGAACGAGAGAAGACCCCCCGTTTTGATTTTCCGACGAGTATTTGTGTCGCATTCTGTTCCTGCGCTACACGGATAAGAGCGTCGGCGACGTCTTCGTCCGATGTTGTGACAATTTCTGCGCCTAAATCGCGCGCGAGTTCGATGTTTTTTTGAAGCTGCTCTTTGTCTGCGTCGTCAAGAGGTGTAGAAGCCTCTACGCAGACCACAACCCAGGACGCATTCATCGTGTACGAGAGCCTTCGTGCCCACCGCAGAACGGAGACCGAGTGAGGGCTGGGGCTTATGCCGACGATGAATCTCTGTCCGGATTTCCATGGGCCGGAAATCCGCTGGGTGCGCATGTAGTCGCGCAGCTGGTGGTCGACGCGCTCTGCCGTTAACCGTAGCGACATCTCACGCAAGGCCGTCAAGTTCCCTTTGCGGAAGAAATTCTGAATTGCCTGTTGCGAGCGTTCGGGGGCGTAGACTTTGCCGTCGGCCAATCTCTTCAGGAGTTCATCCGGCGGCAAGTCGATCACTTCTATATCGTCCGCCCGCTCAAAGATGGAATCGGGAACCGTCTCGCGGATCATCGAGCCGGTGATTTGAGCGACTGCGTCGGCGCGGCTTTCAAGATGCTGCACGTTGAGAGTTGAGTAGACGTCGATGCCGTTGTCAAGCAATTCCTCGACATCCTGGTACCGTTTCGTGTGTCTGCTCCCCGGTGCGTTTGTGTGCGCAAGTTCATCGACAAGAACGAGCTTGGGTTTTCGGGCGAGGATAGCGTCGAGGTCCATTTCTTCGATAATGGTGCCGCGGTAGTCGATCTTTTTCCGGGGGAGGATGGACAATCCTCGGAGGAGGGCCTCAGTCTCGGGGCGCTTGTGAGTCTCGACAATGCCGATGACAACGTCTACGCCTTTCGATGCGGCATCGTGCGCGGCGGTCAACATGTCGTATGTCTTTCCGACGCCGGCGCACATGCCGAAGAAGATCTTCAGCTTCGCTTTCGCAGCCTTCTCTTCTTCCTTTTTCAGTGCGTGGAGAAGGGCATCGGGATCGGGTCGGATTTCATCAACGTTGGTCATGCCGGAATATATTGATTCTTTAGTTTAGAATCACTTCCGTGCGGTGAAAGAGCGGTTTTCACGGAGTCCTACAATCTCTCTGAATTTACGCCAAAGTTGCTTAACTATGATAGAATTTGAATGCAATGCAAATCGCCGCAAGGATGAGAAATCCTATCCACCCCCCGAGGTATAAAATGCTCGGGTGAGAATTGTTCTTCGCATTATCTTCCTGGGTCATTGCCCTTTTCCTTCCAAATGTGGTATGAGATTCGCTGATCGGTGCGGTGGTGATTTGCACAGTGTCAAACTTGACGAATGCCGGCCAGGAAATCAATCAACAACATATAAAGAAACATGCTCAGCCAATAAAGAAATGATTAAGATCTCGAATTGAGGGGTCGTTGGCCCAGTCGCTTGGGAAACTCATAATAGTTGCGTAAATTCAACGTACCAGGAACCAGTCAAGGAACATTCATCAAATGAAAAAGATAAAAGAAATCGCTTCCCAGCTCCATATCTCGGAAGATGATCTCATCCTCTACGGAAACTATAAAGCCAAAGTCCCCCTCAAATACATTGATCCAAACAAATGGAATAAAAGCAATTTGATTCTGGTCTCCGCCATCTCACCGACCCCCGCCGGAGAAGGAAAAACTACGGTCTCCATCGGACTCACCCAGGGCATGAACCGAATCGGCAAGCAGACGACTGTCGTTCTGCGGGAGCCCTCGCTTGGTCCGGTGTTCGGAGTAAAGGGAGGCGCAACCGGCAGCGGGCGCGCCCAGGTTGTTCCGATGGAAGAAATCAATCTGCATTTCACGGGAGATTTCTCGGCGATCGAAAAGGCCCATAACCTCCTCGCGGCGCTTATCGATAACAATATCCAGAACAAAAAGTACAACCTTGGGATCGATCCTCGAACGGTCCATTGGAGGCGAGTGATGGACATGAACGATCGCTCGCTGAGAAAAATTATCGTCGGGCTCGGCGGCACGCTTTCCGGCATTCCGCGCGAAACAGGGTTTGATATTACCGCCGCGTCCGAAGTCATGGCCATCCTCTGCCTGGCAGAGAATCTTACCGACTTGAAAAAGAAACTTGGAAATATCTTTGTAGGATTCACCTTCGACAGGAATCCGATATATGCCCGGGACTTGAAAGCGCACGGTGCGATGACCGCGCTCTTGAAAGATACGATCATGCCGAATCTTGTCCAGACGATCGAAGGGAATCCCGCGATCATTCACGGCGGTCCGTTCGCCAATATCGCTCAGGGGACCAACAGCGTCATCGCGACGAAAATGGGACTCTCGCTCTCCGACTATGTCGTTACCGAGGCCGGATTTGCATTTGATCTCGGGGCTGAAAAATTCTTCGATATCAAGTGCGGCTATTCCGGATTGTCGCCGAAGGCGGTTGTGCTTGTCGCAACGTTGAAAGCTTTGAAATACCACGGCGGCGTAGATGTAAAATCTGTCGCTGAACCGAACAAAGACGCATTGAAGAAGGGGATGGGAAATCTCGAGAAGCACCTTGAAAATATCCTTGCCTTCGGAGTGCCGGCTGCCGTTGCGATCAACCGGTTCGCTTCAGACACGGATGAGGAACTAGAGATCGTCAAGAAGAGATGCAAAGATCTGGGGGCTCCGGTCTCCGTCGCCGACGTTTGGGGTAAAGGCGGTGAAGGTTCGATGGAACTGGCTGAGATTGTCTGCGACATTGCGCAAAAATGCAAAGGGAGATACAAGCCCACATACGACTGGAATTGGGACATCCCGGCAAAGATAGATGCCATTGCAAAAAACATCTATGGAGCCAAGGCGGTAGAGTACGCGCCGAAAGCCAAAGATGACCTGGAGAAAATCCAGAAGCTCGGCCTCGACAAGCTGCCTGTGTGCATGGCGAAGACTCAAAACTCGCTTTCGGACAATCCGAAACTGCGCGGAAGACCGCAGAACTTTTTGATTGTCGTGAGAGAAATCGAAATTGCCGCGGGAGCCGGATTTGTGATTCCGATTACGGGAGAGATCATGCGTATGCCCGGACTTCCGGCGATACCGGCCGCGGAGAATGTCGATGTCGATGAGCAGGGAAATATAACCGGATTATTCTAAAAGCCGTTCTCGTTTACATCTGTAATAAGAAAATCCCAATCAGCGAATGCCTCTGGTTGGGATTTTCTTTACGTCTCATTCCTTCCGGCGACTAATGCGGCGCTCCGTAGAGATTTGAGAGCGCGAGGTTCACCTCCAGAACATTGACGAGTTTCTCGCCAGCTAATCCTCCAAAAGGGGCCGAGGCATTGTTCTGAACGATCTCTTCTACCTCTTTGCGCACGTCAATCGGATCGCGTTTCAAGTCTGAGGCCCATTTCGCTGCGACGCGGTCAATCTGGTATTCCGCATTTTGAAGCGTGATGTGCGGATCGAGTCCGGAGCCCGATGTTGTTACCATATCTCCCGGTATGTTTTGCAAGGCTGCATCCGGATGATCGTTTCGCCACATATCAAAAAAGATCGCCTGAATATCGCCACCGGTGCTGACTAGCTTGATGACAGTTACAGCTTTGCCGTCAGCACCGGTGTCCGGCATGGGTGAAGGGAATTTGCCGGGGTGTTCATTTGAGAATACCTGAAAGAATGTTACCGCAAGGTCCGACGCCGCCGGTTGCGGAGTGCCCGGATTGCTCTTAATGTATTGAGCGACCGCATCCGGATGTTTCGTGCCCCAATCTGAGACATAACCGATGTGCAGCGAATCCGTATTGGCCCATGCCACCGCGTCGGAAGTGTGCATCGATGCCCATTGACCAACGAGGTGAGGATTGCCCTGATACTTGTCTTCCTGGAACCAGAATTCGATATCGGGCCCCACCGGCTTGCCCGCCTTGAAGCCGCTCTCGTACTTCACGATCGGACCGAGCGTTCGAGCAATTCGATCCCGCAAGGCATAATTGGATGCTGCTAATGCCGACGATGTCGAAGCTCCGGCGTTGAATGAGGCAGCAGAAGGGCGAGGCTGAAAATATTCGTCTTTCGTGAATGGTTGCGCGATGAGCTTTGAACCTGCCGGCTTTCCGTCCTTCCCAAGAAGCATACTGCCGTTTGCCTGAAATGGGAAGAAGATTTGTCCTATGACCCACAGCAGCAGCGGGAAGACGATACAGCAGATCACCACGACAAATACCAAGAGCATTCCGCTTTTAGAAATGTACTTCATCATTGTTGGATTCTCCTTATAGACTTCATTAACTGACAAAATGAAAAGCGACCATGACCATATCAATTAACTTGATGCCGAAGAAGGGAAGTGCGATACCGCCGAATCCCCAGATAAGAAGGTTTCGTCTAAGAAGCGCGTCAGCGCCGAGCGCGCGATACCGCACCCCTCGAAGCGCGACAGGTATTAGCGCAGGTATGATGAGCGCGTTAAAAATCACCGCCGATAGTATTGCCGAAGTCGGCGAATGCAGATTCATGATATCAACTGCCTTTAACCACGGCAGTGTCCCGGCAAAAAGGGCCGGTATGATGGCAAAGTATTTTGCAACATCGTTCGCTATTGAAAATGTTGTGAGCGAACCGCGTGTGATGAGAAGCTGCTTGCCAATTTCCACGACCTCAATCAGTTTTGTTGGATCGCTGTCCAGATCAACCATGTTCGCCGCTTCCTTCGCCGCCTGGGTGCCCGCGTTCATGGCAAGAGCGACGTCAGCCTGAGCCAGCGCCGGAGCATCGTTCGTTCCGTCGCCCATCATGGCAACGAGCTTTCCCCCTTCCTGTTCTTTTTTGATATATTCCAGCTTGTTTTCCGGCGTGGCCTGAGCAAGGAAGCCGTCAAGCCCAGCTTTCGCTGCGATCGTCGCCGCCGTTAATTGATTGTCTCCCGTAATCATGATGGTGCGCAATCCCATTTTTCGCAGTCGGTCGAATCGCTCGCTCATGTTTGGCTTCAGAATGTCTTCAAGCACTACGACGCCGGCTACATGCGTTCCCTCGGCGACAACGAGAGGAGTCGCGCCGGTCCTGGCAACGCTGTCAACAACATTCTTGAGATCGTTCGAAATCTTTCCGCCGTTTTTTTCCACCAATTGAATGATCGCATCCGAAGCGCCTTTCCGCAGCTCTCTTCCATCCGAGAGATTAATGCCGCTCATACGTGTCTGCGCGGTAAACGGAACGGCTTCTGCTTTCGACAGGACCTCCAATGGGAGTTCCTCCTGCTTTTCGTACAACTTCACAATACTTTTTCCCTCGGGTGTTTCATCCGCAGCGGAGGCAAGGGCTGCCAGCTTCGCCAGCTCAGAAACTGAATATTTTCCGATCGGAATGAATTGTGTCGCATGGCGATTTCCGAGTGTGATCGTGCCCGTCTTGTCCAGGAGCACAACATCGATGTCGCCAGCGAGCTCCACGGCCTTACCGCTCTTTGCGATGATATTCGCCTGCAATGCGCGGTCCATTCCCGCAATTCCGATTGCTGCAAGCAATGCCCCAATTGTAGTCGGAATAAGGCAGACCAGAAGTGCAATCAGGGTTGGCACATCAGTGCCGAGACTTTTCAACGGTTCGGAAATTCCGAGGTAGCCGGCCATGTATTGTTCCGCATTCCATGACATCGGCCACAATGGAATAACGACGATCAAGAAGATGAGCGTAAATGCAGAAAGTGCAAGCGTCAAAGCAATCTCGTTGGGTGACCGTTGGCGGATAGCCCCCTCGACCAATGCAATCATCCTATCAAGAAACGATTCGCCGGCTCCGCTCGTAATTCGGACCACGATGCGATCCGACAGAACGGTCGTACCGCCGGTGACGCCGGAGCGGTCGCTGCCGGAGGCACGGATGACGGGAGCCGATTCGCCTGTGATCGCCGATTCATCGACGGACGCAGCTCCTTCGATGACTTCTCCGTCACCGGGTATCATTTGCCCTGCCTCTACGACGACGCGATCTCCAGCGATGAGGAGCGCTGACGAAACTTTTTCAATGGTTCCGGAAACTGTCAATCGAGAGGCCACTAATTCGCGGCGCGTGCGCTTGAGCGACTCTGCCTGGGCTTTGCCGTGTGCTTCTGCAAGTGCCGTTGCGAAATTTGCGAACAAGACCGTCAAGAAGAGCCAGATGTCAAGGGCGATAAAATATGTTATCGGTACCAGGCTTGCTCCAGCGGTGAATGCCGCTTGAATGACATAAAACAGTGTCAGAAACGCGCCGACTTCGACAACGAACATCACCGGATTTTTCCACTGCACATCCGGGCGCAGCATAATGAATGCTTGCTTGATCGCTTCAATGGTCGTTTCCTTCTTAAAGAGCTTCTGTAATTTCAAGCGCCGAGGCGATGACGGTTGCTGAGTGATCGAGGGGACATAGGACTCCGCAGCGTTCTCTCTCTCCCTCACTCTTGTGGTTTCCACTACAGTATTCATATTTTCATCCTTTAAGACTTTATGTGAACCTACGATTCTTGGCACGAATTTGACTTGTGCAAATCAAAGATATCGATCATCCACCAAACGGCATGGGCCCAAAATGTTCTGCGAGCGGCCCGAGGGCTGCGATAGGGAGGAAGAGCAGAGCGCCAATGATGATGATCGTCGCGA
>CAYLMV010000149.1:0-8261 GCA_964384415.1 uncultured Chitinophagaceae bacterium
GCCATCAAACCAAGCGGAAGTACCAATAGCAGGACGGCCTAGAGAGACAAATAAATACGCATGATTTTAAAGTAGATTTGTTGGTGCGAGAATCGGCGTTCAGAATATCGAATGAAAAAATAGCTTTTAAATATATAAAATTTAGCAACTTAGCGCAATAATTGCCGGCGATGATTGGTGGTGCAGTTTGGAAAACAGAGTCATTTCGAGGACTCCGACGTTCTTTATCGGAGGACGAAGCAATCCCCCATTGATCACGGGGATTGCTTCGGCAAAAAACGCCTCGCAATGACCATTTATTCGAAAGACCCCACCACCCGGCGATACGCGTGCTGTCAGGCACGCCATTTTTCATTATTCCGGCGCACAAACGGAAATTGTGACGATTCTCACATTAAATCATACTCGTTGAGTAACCTCTTGGCATCTTCTTTCGAGTTAAACATCATCACATCAATGATAGAGAGGGACGGCATGAACGGTTGGCGGAACTGCCGATATGTGATATCTTTGGTCTTCAGGAAAAAAAGATCGATGCCATTCGCCTTAAACTCCTCCTTGTGATACAGTTCTATTCCGCCGATAGGGTTGATGATGACAGAACACGCCTCCAGTTTCGCAATCCGCAAAAGTCTTTACGTCCCATGGTACATTTGAGTCCCGGCATAAACTTTTGAGGAGACAACTGTGGGTGTGGTAATTCCGAGATACTCCATCACAGATCGGGCGCTCGATATGGCGTAATCGACGATGAACCGATGGTCACACCGGAGCACTGGCTCGATAAGGGAATATGTCGCTTCGAAATGAGGAGCCTTCCGATAATAAAAGCGAAGTGTCTTGAGGAATTTCTCCCTCCACTCTGGAAATACATCGTGAGCAACTTCGACTTCGTTAATGGTCTTGAGATGGCTTTTCTCCTTGAGCGGCACAGAAAAGAGAAACTCTTCACTCCCCAGAAGGAGCCTGTTCCGGTTGATCCATCCACGCAAAATAAAATTGACATCGTCGTAAAAGTAGAATTTGTCAACCGAGTGTATCAGCTGGAAGTACCCGATATAGGGAAATAAGTATGGCTGCATTCCTGCTAATCTCATATACCGTCTGCGAACAGAGAAACTAATTCATCATGGTCATTCCGGCCCCGCTTGCGCGGAGCGAACTCCAGCCGGGATCCAGTGGCGGGTCCAAAAAGTAACCTTTTAATCCAAAAAGCTCGGAGACATGTCCGTTCTTTCTTTGAGGCCAAAGAAAGAACCAAAGAAAGCCTGCGGAATCGAAACGCACGCGATGCCTCCACCGCACAAGCCGCAGAAAACGGCTCGCGATGGCCTCCTGCACACTCCTGCCGTTTTCTGAACGCTGCATCGCTCTGCCTTCACTCACCGCCGTCGATTCCGCTCGCCGCCGCACTGAACCAAAAGCGGAGGTTTATCCTCATGCAAATCACGAGAATACTTTTTAGGTTCAGCGCTAGTGCCATGCTTTTCTGGATGCCAGCGTTCGCTGGCATGACCGTGATTCTTACATTGAAATTTCAAACTGAGACACTGCCGGATGCCGGCCCCGCTTTTGGCGGGGCTCGCATGACTTCAACGGTGAGATTCTACTCGCACGTCTAAATTATCCTTTAGAATGACTCCCGACTTTAATCCTATCATAGCTTTCGCATCGGCGGAGGTTGCCGGTTCGCGCCCCGCCGCCCTTCCCAGCTTCACAAGCCGCTCCACCAGCCGCGCATTTGTCGCCGGATCTTTTTTCTCCGCGTCCATGAAAAGATTATCTTCCAACCCTACGCGAACATGTCCCCCCATCGTGATGGCCAGCGCATTCATCGAAAACTGGAACTTCCCTATTCCGGCCGCGGCCCATGTTGACTGGGCCGGGAGCGAGTTGACCATCATCGCCAGGTTAAGCGGCGTGGCTCCGATCGTTCCTAATGAGCCGAGAAGAAGGTTATAATAGAGAGGCTGTTTGAGAATTTTCTTGTCGAGAAGATACTTCGAATATTCGATCATCCCCATATCGAACGCCTCAAGCTCCGGCACGATCCCTTTGTCATGCATTTTTGCGGCCAGGGACTGAATCGTTGCCGGCGCGTTGATCGAGGCTTCTTTCGGGAAGTTCATCGAACCGAGAGTAAGAGAGGCCATCTCTGGCTTCAGCGGGCCGGAGAGGTCGAGAACTTCCGATCTTTTCTCAAACTCATGAAAGTGGCGCCCGCTCGTCGTCACGCAAACGACGGCCTCCTTCACATGTTCGCGAACTCTGCCGATGATCTCCCGGTAGACTTCGATCCGGTATGTTGGTTTTCCATCCGGATCCCGCGCATGGATATGAAAGATCGAAGCGCCGAGATCGCAGCAGCGCCTCACGTCCGCCGCGATTTCATCGGCACTCATCGGAACGGCGGGATTGTCCCCTTTCGTCGGGACCATGCCCGTCAATGCAACATTGATAATAAGTTTGTCGCTCAGTGTCATGATATCTCATTTGGAAATGTCTTTGTGATGCGTGCAGGGACGCCGACTACCTGAACTTCCGCCGGCACATCTTTCGTTACGACGGCACCAGCACCCACAACAGAATTATCACCAACCGTAACGCGATCAAGAATTATTGCACCCATGCCGATGTAACATCCGCTGCCGATGGAAGCGCCGCCCCCAATGTTGGCGCCGGGCGACACCGTGGTGTAGTCTCCGACCGTGACATGGTGACCGATGACAGCCGCCCGATTGAGAATAACATGATCCCCGATCGATGAGCGTGCAGCAACAATACATCCAACACTGATGAAGACACCCCTTCCGATTGTGACACTTCGGGAAACCCGCGCGCTCGGATGAACTACCGTTGCAAACTCGAATCCCACCTTCTCAATCTGAGCAATGAAATTACGTCTGGCCGGCGAACCAACCAGGCAGAGGAGAAGATTCGAACGGTCGTACTCTTTTACATCGTCCACCCAGACAACGGGAATTCCGGCAATTGCCCTCCCGATCTTGCTGCGGTCGATTCCCTCCACGAAGCAGGCGACGTCAAATAATCCTGTTTCCTGAACGACATCGAGGCCTTCTTCGGCGAAGCTGCCGGCTCCGAGGATTATCAGGTTTCTTTTTGGCGAATCCATTATGCGTGCTCCTGCCGTGCGCTTTGCGTATCAAGTGAAATGCTCCAACCTACTCTTTTGCGGCTGCATGGCATTAACTGATGAACCGTGTCACTCAGTCAATCGAGTTTTCCATGTTTTCTGTCATTCCAGCGAATGTCCCACAGGTTCGAAGGAGCTCTTCGTGTCGGGATTCATTCCGCCCCGTCTTGTCATCCTGAGTCCCGCCGCTTTTGCCGAAGGCATCACTTCGTGATTGGCGGGACCAAGGGGATCCATGAAATTTCACGCCGTGGGTTCTGCTGTCAATTTCCCAATGCCTTTTCGGGCGCCATATACTTCTCGACAAATTCCTCCTTCAACATCGAAAAAAGGATCATGTCGTGATACTTCCCATCCTTGAAGACCGCACGCCGCAAGACCCCCTCGCGGACAGAACCGAATTTTTCGTAGGCACGAAGCGAAGATGTATTGGTATCGAGCACCCTGTTTTCGATTCTCTCCAGACCGAGATCGAGAAACGCATACTCGAAAAGAAGCACCCGGGCCTCACCGATCAGCCCCTGCCCCCAATACTCTTTTTCGCCGATCAACGTCCGCACTTCCCCCGACCGGTTCCTGTGATCGATGTTCACGAGCTGGATGAGGCCGATGAGCCGGTCCTTTTCCTTCAGACAAATGCCGAGCCGGAGACACGAGCCTAATTCGTTTTCTTTGATTGCCTTCTCGATCCAGGCCTGCTCGGTCTTTTCGGAAACAAACCTTCGGGGCTGAGGTATGCTTTCATAGATCTTCGGATCGTTCCGCCATCGGACTGACGCTTTATAGTCGTCGGATTCGAGTGAACGAAGGTAAACGCGAAACGCTGGACGGGTCATCATAGAATGCACTTTACGTGATTGGTCTCTGTTGTTCTCTCTCTTCTAAAAAATGACCGGGCGTATTCTCCGGTCGTATGTTACCCCTTCTTCCACAATTCAACACCTTTCACCGAGTGAACGTTTGGAGTTTGCTCCAGCCATTCTTTTCGTGGAGATTTCCCCTGCACCCAACTGATATAGCATGCCGGAACATTCGCCCCGGCGATGTGCGAAAAGGGATACGCGCCGCCGAATCGGGGGTTGACATCAATGACAGTAAATCCACCATTCTCGGTGCAGAAAAGATCGACGTCAAGAATGCCCAAATGGCCAAAGGCGAGGGCAATTCTCTCGCCAAGCGCTCTTAACGACTCATTGGCGATCGTCACGGCGCCATCGGTCTCTCCGGCCCGCATCGCAAATTTCTTCCTTGGGAACGTCGTGACATATCTTCCCTGAAAATCGTTAAGCACGTCGAGATCAAACTCGTCACCCTTAATAAATTGCTGGATGAGAATTTCATTTCTGCCTTTCGTGTTCGCGTGTTCCGCAAGATGTGTCTCTCCCACCTTCCCGCCGAGATACTGGAAAAAAAACAGGAGTTCTTCGCGCGTCTGCGCAACCTCTGTGCAGATCGATCCCGATCCCCATCTCGGCTTCAGTATGAGCGGAAAACTGAGGACTCCGTTCTCCAAATGATGAAGGGCTTCTTCTGGCGAGCGTACCGTCGTGGGAGTGAGAATTCCAAGTGACGTTAAGAATTTCCCGCTCTCGTACTTATCAAACGCAAGTTCAAGTGTCTTGACCTCGGAGGCAGCGACGAAAACGCCCAGGTCGGCAAAGCTTTTACGGTGCGTTGAAAGGACCAGCGAATCCTGATCCATCAGCGACAAAACCATTCGAATCTCATGAGCCCGGCAGATATCGAGGAGGCACGGAATGTACTCTTTCGAATGGACCGGCGGAACCACGCATCTCACATCCGAGGCATACATGCCCGAACAGTGTTCGAGGCTGTTTGCCGCGACAATCTGGCCGCCTCCATTCAGAGCGGCGCGGAAGTACTCAACAATGTAATCCCTTCTTCCGACGCTCGTGATCAAGATATTCATCGTGGATAATTCTTCCGTCCTGGGATATTATTCGGAGCTTTTTTCTCCGATGAGGTCGCATATATACTGCACGGTGCCGGGCTCCAGCCCGGGATAGATCGGCACACAGAGCACTTGTCTGGATATTTCTTCGGCGACAGGCATTGATCCCGGTTTCGACGATTCGAGTCCGCTGTACGTGGGAAACTCACTGATCAACGGATAATAATATCTGCGTGCGATGATATTGTGCCGCTTCAGTTTTTCGTACAGCCAGTCCCTGCTATTGCCGAATTTTGTTTCATCAACAAGAATCGGGAGAGTACCGTAATTGTAGCGAGTGTTGTTCGATTCCGGAAAGAAGCTGACACCCTGGAGCCGGGAAAGGGCGGTACGATATTGCAGCGCGAGGGCTTGCCGCTCCGCGATATTCTCGTCCACGTACTTCAACTGCAGGAGCCCGAGCCCTGCCTGAAATTCATTCATCTTTGCGTTGATTCCCGGCGTGATCACCGAGATCTCGTTGATGTAGCCGAAATTCTTCAGGTTGTCGATCTGGCGCTTCATGGCTTCGCTGTGAGAGACGATCGCGCCTCCTTCAAATGTCGTGAAGACCTTCGTCGCATGAAAGCTCAACGCCGAAAGATCGCCGAATTCCAACAGGCTTTGGCCTCCCACGTTGACCCCGAAAGCGGGGCATGCATCGTAAATGACTTTCAGCCCGTATCGTCCCGCGATTTCGCCGATCTCCGATACGTTGCAGGGATTGCCGTAGACATGGACGGGAAGGATCGCCGTCGTCCGGGGAGTAATGGCGGCCTCGATTTTCCTGGGATCCATCGCCGCCGTTCCCTGTTCGATATCGACAAAGACCGGCTTGATCGAATTCCACCATAAAGCGTGAGCTGTCGCGACGAAGCTGAAGGGAGTCGTGATGACTTCGCCGGTGATATGAAGCGCCCGCAGCGCAGCGATGAGGGCAAGAGTACCGTTCGCGAAGAGCGACACGTACTTCACTCCCAGATACGAGCAGAGCGCGGCTTCCAGTTTTTTGTGATAGCTGCCGTCATTTGTCAGCCATTTCGAATCCCAGATCTCCTTGAGGTATTGCTGGAATTCTTCCAGGGGCGGCAAGAAGGGCTGGGTTACAAAGACCGGCTTGTCCGTTTTCATCATAAACGTTCGAGCGACATATGGTACGGGGAATGATCCCGTTCGGCCTGACTCGGGAAATAGTGTGGGGAAGAATATATGAAGTTTCGCTTATTTGCACAACTGGCGTGTTTCAGGAAGTATTGATCGGCGGGAAAACTTCATGCTGATGTCTCGGAAATGAAAAAGCCGGAAGGAATTTATCGCGCTTTCAAACCGGGGACATGCATTTCATAAAACCGCCGTACCCTCGGGTCCCGCAAGAGCGGCTCACTCGCCTGCATCAAGTTCAAACTCGGCAGCGAATTGATCTCGATGACTTTGAATCCCGCGTTCGTCACCGCTATGTCCCATCCCATATAGGGAACGACGCTCAAGTGCCCGGCCATCTTTATGATGGTCGACGTAACTTTCTTCCAATGAGGGATCCTGATCCCCTTGATGGTGCTCCCCGTATCGGGGTGTGAATCGAACCAGTGTGGAAAACTCCCAACAGGCTTTAGAGCCCCGGGGCCAAGAATGCCATTGGATACATCGACAATGCATGCCAGCCCCCCAGCAATGAAATTATCCACAGGCACGGAACTGTTACGGCCCACTCTGTGCGCCGCAGCCGCTATAAAGGGAACTCCCTCATCATAATCCCACATACTTAGAATTCTGACCGTATTTGTAGTGTGTGGAAAGAGTCTTTTCGCATATTCATGCTCTTCCACGCGCTCCGTCACGATGTAGTTCCGGAGGTTTCGGACTCTTGCCGCACATTCTTCTTTCCGTACGACCCTGCCGTTCACAATATACCGCCCCGCCTCGAACTTTACGACGATAACACCTTGCCCGTTTTCCCCGGCCAACGGCTTCATCACGAGGCTTCCCTTATTACGGCATAGTTCAAGAATGGCATCTCCCGGTTCACGAACCGGCCCTTCGCCGATGCGGTCGGATATCCGGATGGTTCTTCCTTCCAAGAGAAGCAAATAATATTCCGGCAGATATTCCGAAAATGGCTGAAGGATATAGCGAAGATTAAGTTTGTTGTCGATGAGAGGGGAGAATTGTCCGTTCAGCGGGTGTGCGCACAGGTAAGGGAACTCAGGAAGAAAATCTTCCACCCTGAACTTGTTGAAGTCGAAGAAGAGCAAATCGGAGCTGATAAAACCACGCCTCCATGCCCAAAGGCGCTTGCGCCATGAGAGCTTTACCCAGGATGCTCTCTCGGTTTGAATGAAGTATCGATAATTTCTAACGCGTCGCAATGCTTTGAACACGATTGCGGGAGAAATCTTGCGGATGATCTGTCTGATAGGCGAGGTGAGGGGGATGTGGCGGGCAGTTCCTGCGTTGTCGCTCTTGACGTGATGAGTCTGCATCAATTTCGAAGGCCGGAGTGGAATTATTTCTTCTTTCTCTTCTCTTTTCTCTTGCTTTCTTTCACTTTCACTCTCACCCTCCCAGGCCGCCAGACACTTTTCCATAAATCGGATAGGCCGTGTTCCGAACAATAATTTTCGATAAATGGAGTATCCAGCAGTTTCGCGGAATTCTTCACTATAGTCTTGATATCATTCAGGTGCCTGTCCGAGTGGCCTTCCCTGAAATATTCCAGCTTTCGGAGGATGACATATTCCGGCGGGGCAACAGAGAGAGCGATCCCCTTGATCCTGACCTTTTTCGAGCGTTCGAGCGCCCACTCATGCAGGTCGCTCTTGCCTTTCAAGTAGATGTCTGCCTTGAACCCCGATTCAAGATGAATGAGTTTGAAATGCCCCCGCTCCGTGCGGAGCAGTTCATCCTTGATGATCTCGATGGGCGCTACGTAATATTCTTCCGCCGGGAATGCCGCTACGAAATTGTGAACCCGGGAGGGATCCAGGTCGAGAACGATGTCAATATCGTGCATGAGACGCGGATCACCGTAGATGATCGAAGCGACCGAGCCCGTGATCATATACCTCAGCTTTTGATCGTTAAGCCGAGAAGCGAAGATGGCGAAGAGATTGGGTAGTTGGTTCGTAGTTTTTTTTGTTCGTAGTTCTGGGTGCGTGG
>CAYLMV010000150.1:0-8136 GCA_964384415.1 uncultured Chitinophagaceae bacterium
CTCATCACTATCACTTTATATATATTATTAACGGTTGAATGAGAAATAAAAAATGTAACTCTAATTCTTTTTGCGGATAGAAATGTGGCCAGTCGAGACTGATACGGCTGTTCAAGAAGAGAAAATCATCCACGTATGCAGAATAGCATACCGATGACGACATAGAGATGTTATAGTCCAAAAGGATGAAAAAGGGATTAATCCTTTTCTAAAGCCGACGTGTGGTAGTTGTTGGTGTCAGTCGGATCGCCTTTTTAGTTTGGAAATACCCACAAACAAAGGTATATTTATAATATAGACCGGCGCGGACCGACATAGAGACTTGATGACGCCAGCAAAAGTCTTTTGTTTAGGGCGACTGCGTATTTCCAATGCGGAAGTGAATATGCCTAAGATCCGAATATTGCTTGTTGAAGACAACCGCATTTTGCGTGATGGCATCGCTGCAACGATCCACAAGCAAAAAGACGTCACCGTCGTGGGGGTCTCAGACGGCAGGGGCAACACATTGGCGATAGCACGGAAGGTGAAACCACATGTGATGCTGATGGATCTCGGATTGGATAGCCAGAATAGCGTCGAAGTAGTCCAGTCTATAAAGAAAGAGATGTCCGGAATTAAGATCATCGGAATGGGCCTAGCTCCCACACAGTCGGACATTCTGGAATTCGTTCACGCGGGGGCGAAAGGGTTCATCCTCAAGAACGCCACGGTGGAAGAAGTGCTCAATACGATTCGGGCAGTAGCAGCGGGAGAAACCGTTCTTCCCTACACGATGACCGGATCGCTCTTCACGCAGGTGACCGAGCACGCTCTCAAGAACGGCAAAAGAAACCTCAAAAGGGCCATTCGGATGACGGAGCGTGAAAAGGAAATTATTGCATTGATTGCTGACGGTATGAGCAATAAGGAAATTGCCAACCGGCTCAACATTGCAACATTTACAGTCAAAAGTCATGTCCATAACGTCTTAGAGAAATTAGAATTACACAGCCGTCTTCAGATCGCGAACTATTCAAGCGACGTGGAGACCCCGAAACTCCGTTCCGACCTACTCTCGCAAAAGCAGCGCGTCTGACTCAAGACTGAGCAGCGCCGTCCCGCTGCTTGTGACCTTTCTGTTTGAACCTAAGTCCCCAATCGAATTTTCCCCGCCGCTTCGCGCTTTCGCATTTCAACTCAGAAACAGGATTAACTCCGTTTTCATCCTTTCGGGCTATTACGCCTCGACCGGACAATTATTATATATCCTCGTGTGCTAAGGAGGGATATTTCTGTTCTTTAAGCATACGCCACCCCTGAACCATTGAAACGAAAGGAGCCTGCACAAAATGAATTGGGATCGAGTCGAAGGACAATGGAAACAGCGAAGAGGGAAAGCCGTGAACCATTGGGGCAAAGTCATGAATGACGATCTTGCGGCCATTTCAGGGAAGTATGAGGAACTTGTGGGAAGGCTTCAAGAGAAATTCGGCATTGCCGAAGAGGAAGCAAGGGTAGAAATTGACGAGTTCAAGAAGAGGATTGACAACTTGAAAAAATCAAATGCTCACCTGTTGAAGCTTCAAAAAGCATCGAATAAAACAATGAAGAAGACGAACGGGATATCTGCAAAGGCAAAGACAACATCGAGGAGGATCGCGATTTAAAGATAGGGAAACGAAGTTGCGTTTTGGATTCGGCTAGGTTCGCCAAACGCGACGGCTCAAATTCTCACACATTATCTCGAATGTAATCAAGAACACGGGGAAGAGGCGTAAGATTGGAAGGAAGGCGTTCGAAAATGACAGATGATACACGGATGGCTGAAGGATCCACATGGGATCAAAATTATGCTCTTGCTTTGTCGAAACTTGATCTCCGCGATCTCACGCTGAAGATCAATGGTCTCGGGCACGAATTTCTACAATCAGTCCATGAAGCGAACAATTAAGGATCAGCGGTGTGCAGCTGTTAAAATAAATGGACTATCTGATTAAAGTGTTGAGTGAGTTAAATCGCACGACGAGGCTGACCCTGCTTCAGAAGGAATAACCATGAACACCAATATTCGACTCCATTTTGTTGCCACGATGATGGCGTCGCTCATATTCTTATCCTGTGCATCGACACAACTTTCGCATACATGGCGAGACGCATCATATACACGAGGGCCATTGAAAAAAATATTGGTGGTCGCTGTCAGAAAGGATCAAGCAAGGAGACGAACGTGGGAAGACGGGTTCGCGGCAGCTCTGTCGGCACACGGCGTCGATGCTACGCCATCGTATCGTCGTATTGCTGAAACGCTTCCCGACACGAGTCTCATCAATGCCATCGCCCGGGAGGGAAGCTTCGATGGTATTATGCTTATTGGAAAAGGGTCCACCAGGACCACAATGGGCGCTCAAGTCAGCTCGGAGATCTCTGCGACGGATTACCCTTATCAGCAATGGAGCGGGTCGTACGCTGAGTTTTATAACCGCGAATACTATCCCGGCCATCCCGTAATAAATCAAACAATGAAAGACGAGATTAAGATATGGGCCATGCAGGGAGGCGGACGAATGATTTGGACTGGAGTGGGTGAAGTGAACGAAAGCGGTCGGGCCGAAGACGTCAGCGGCGAGATTATTTCTCTTATTGTGCACGAACTTGTAAAGCAGGGCGTAATCGCTGCTGGTTCCTGATGCTGGCGGATCGTTTCGTGATTGACGGCATTCCTCTCCCCAGAAGGAAAAGTCCGATACTTTAAAAATGTCGGTTTTTTTGACCATCCCTGTTTTACCTCGGGCATCTTCCGCACGGAAATTTAGATCCGGCACGGCTTCGACAATATCGACAGCCTTACGTGTGGACTGGCTCACGAAATAAAAAAGCCACAGATGATGAATGTCTGAGGCTTTGGTTCCACTTAGGGGTGAGCGGATTACTTAACCACCACCAACTTCTTCGTCTGCACAAAACTACCAGTCTCCATCCTATATAAATACACGCCAGATGCTAGACCTGAAGCGTCAAACGTAACTTTGTAGGTGCCAGCTTCTTTCTCACCGTTCACGAGTTCAGCAACTTTCTGCCCGAGTGTGTTATAGACTGAAAGCGTTACATGTGAGCGAGTAGGTATTGCATAGCTGATTGTTGTGGATGGGTTGAACGGATTGGGAAAATTCTGTCCGAGGGAGAACGTGCCTGGCCTGATGTCCCGGTCGGCGATTCCTGAAGGACCATCGACCACGACAAATTGACCCATCATCCCCTCATCTTCGTCATTGGCAAAATGGCAATGATACATGAATGGATGAATTGGATCTGCGTAATCTGCAAACTTGGTAACAAAAGAAACGGATTCTCCTATCGGCAGATAGAGAACGTCTTTCCATCCGGATTCATGTTCGCCAACGGGTCCCGAGCTTCGGGACACAATTTTGAATTGAACATCATGAATATGAAACGTATGTCCGAACATATTGTTGTTTACTATCGTCCATTTTTCAATCGTGTTAAGGTTAATTGTCTTGTTGATCGTCCCCATACTAAACGGAGTATTGTCAAAACTGAAGGCAGTATCGGGTCCGCCCCCCGTTACGTGCACGGTTCGGCTTACTGTCGCATCTTCCGCAGTCCAATAGGTGTTGTTTGCCAGCGTTGCGGGCATTGTTGTAAGAGGATTTGAGGTGGTTGCCACAATATTGATGTGCAAGACGGAGAAATCGATGTTGTTCAATAAACTGCCGTTCAGCCCGCTGGTGATTGGCTCACCTCCGGGAAATCCATACGGTTGGCCCGAATTATATGCTTTGAGATCCAAACTTGAACCGGCTACGTCGCCGCCAAAATTGACCAAGATCTCAATGCGTTCGCCGACCATCAATTTGACCCGGGTAACCGCAACAGGCGAATTCAATAAGCCGCCGTCATTCGCAATAATGTAGAAAGTTCTGTTATCGCTGAATCCTAAGTTGTAACCTCGTTCAATCTCGGCATTCAAAATTCTCAACCGTACATATTGCTTGGGCAAACTCACTTGTGCATTCGGTGTTCCGTTGGTCAACATGTAGTCTCCGTACTGACTAATATTGACATTGTTGTAGACGGCAAAAGCATTCGATGTATCATAACTTCTGCTGGTTAGTGCCAACGGAATATCATCTACTCCATACGTTCTTGGTAATGCCAAAGATGCTTCCTGTGAATCTCGTACAATAATAAATCCTCCGATTCCTTCGGTCATTTGTTGCACCGTCATCATGTGAAGATGCGGATGGTACCAATAGGTAGCTGCATTATTTGTCACTTTCCAATAAGGCTGCCAGAGTGTACCCGGAGGAATTGGTTGATGTGGTCCGCCATCCATGATGGCTGGCAAATGCATACCGTGCCAGTGAAGCGTCGTTGTATCCGGCAAGTAGTTATAGACATTCATGTAAACCATGTCGCCCTTGTTCAATATCAAGGTTGGTCCCCAGAATTTACCATTGACACCCGCTGTTTTTGTCAGGTTTCCCGGCCTCAACTGAGCGGATGAGTCTCTAATCGATAAATTAAATGTTGTTCCGGAGAGGGTGTCGGGTATCCAGAGGCGGTTGTATTGACCCCAAGCATTGTTTGGCGAAAAGGCCAATGTATATAATAGCAATATACCCGGAAGATTTGTGCGTTTTGAATGATTCATTGCTTAGCCTACCGCCGGCTGGTTGCGCTGATGCGAAGTTAGATTTTCCCTGGTAAGGCATTGCCTAGCTGTCGTGGGAAGTATGCCTCTAGCCGATGGAAACAAAAAACTTTCTTCATCTTTCGAATCCGGAAGTTCAGTGTCCTCACGACCACTCCCGCACTTCCCCAAATTCGGGCGCTTAATAAGGGAGAATCTAGGCGTAATCGTAAAGAGAATCAAGCCCAAATATTCTGTCGCTGGATCTATGCGCAAGCGATCGGTTTAGCGGCTGCGGATGCAATGCTACGGGACGGGAATACATAACAGCGAATTCTGTTGCCGGAAACACGATCGGCATGAGGTTTCCGAAGCCTTTTTGTTGTACGCAGATGCGGTATTCACGAATCTTCTGGCAGGCGAAAACTTGAGCAGCGTCATCGGAGATATTGGGATCTCACCATGGGAATGAATCAGGCCAAACAGCCAGTGAGACGGTGATCCTCACCTGTTCCGAATTGTGTATGTTTGAAATACCCTCGGCTGGGACACACACTTACCACTTAGTTCGAGAGTTCTAAGCGGTTTTGTATTTACTGCCCACACCACTTTTTGCATAAAATCAGTTACACTTTGAACAAAAGTTATGTTCCCCTTTACACACTCTCCTCATACAACTTTACTCAGCAACATACTCATTTAAAGTAAAGGTGAAGTTATGTTGAAGGCAAAGTTCTACCTCACGAACAGAGTCAACGGCTTCTACTATATATGCATCAAATACCCCGACGGCAAAAAAGGTTGGAAGTCTACAAAGTGCAGAAAGAAGCCCGAAGCCCTCCACTTCTTACACTCGTTTGAAGAATCACAAAACGACACAAAGACTTCTCAGAGGCCCTGCCTGTTCTGAGTTCTTGAAGTTTTATCAAGACGTTCAATCGTCGGTTGCCAGAAAATCTACGATGCATTTATAAAAGCAACTGGCACAAGATTCTGCATCTAAATTCTGATAAGCCGCTCAACGTATATACCTCTCTTGAATTTGAACAGGCGTGAGCGAACAAAATCGCTCAAGGCTCATCTGTAACAAGCAAGAATATCTACGCTAGGGCGGCCAAAACGATGTTCAGTTTTGCTTTAAAGCAGAACATTCCTCAATGTGATCCACTCGAAAATGTAAAACAGATTAAGCAGCCCAAATCAGCCCCTGCCTATTTCACCTACAATGACCTGAACAAGATTACCGCACTTGTCACAAGTGAACCCTTCAAAGCGTCGTATGTCACAGCATTCTTCACCGGCATGAGATTGAATGAATTGATAAATCTGAACTGGTCTAATATTTCCCCAACAATCAAATACAGATATCAAATACTGATGACTTCACGACGAAATCCGGAAGAGAACGGGATAACCGTTATCAATCGCAGCCCTCAGGTTGCGAATCTTCCGATACTTGAGTGCATACCGTTTGAGCACTCTTTTGATATTGGCGATAGAAGTTCAGAGAATCTCATGAAGAAATGATTAATCCCTTTTTCATCCTTTAGATCCATTTAATTTGAAACGGCTTATTGCTATTCTAGTAAATCTGTAAGCACATGATCTCCAATCCTTTCTAACATTCATTTAGATTGGACAGGTTTCCTTGTGCATGGGAAGTTTGGATGTCCCACAGATCTCATGGAAGATCAAGAGACCATTGCTTGGACAATGCGAAGACACTTGAAGTAGGCTTCCATGGGCGTCGAATAGACGAAATGAGCGAGATGCCGGAATAACCACACATGAAACGGACACAAACATGACACTGGGCAAATCCAACAAAAACTCCGGCGTGATGCATCACAATCGCTGGCGGCATTTTTTTGCGGGGAAGAAAAAGTGGATACTATTGATCATCCTCGTTGCGCTCATAGCGCTTCGCGCCGCCCTCCCGTACATCGTGAAGTCGTATGTCAATAAAACCCTTGCAGTAATCCCTGGATATCCCGGGCACGTTGATGATGTCGATATGAGTCTGTGGCGTGGCGCGTATGTGATCAAAGACCTCAAGATAGAAAAAGTGGAAGGAAACATCCCCGTTCCATTCTTCTCCGTCAATCTAGTCGATCTCTCCATAGAATGGACCGCCCTCTTCCATGGGTCATTGGTAGGTGAAATTGAGTTTGCTAATCCAAAGATCAGCTTTGTCCAGGGACCAACCGAAAAGGAATCGCAGAATGGAAAAGGTGCAAACTTCACCGAAACGATAAAGAAGCTCTTTCCTTTTAGGATTAACAGGTTCGATGTTTTGAATGGCGAAGTACATTTTAGAAATTTTCATACAGATCCGAAAGTTGATATTCATCTTGATAGTTTGTTCCTACACGCCAAAAATCTGACTAACAGCGAACATTTGTCGAGAGTGCTTCCTGCTTCTATCGACGCAAAAGGAAAAGTAATGCACACAGGGAGACTCAAAGGACATCTTGATATCGATGCATATGCACAGAAACCGACATTCAAGCTCGATCTTCAACTCGAACAAGTTGAGCTAACGACGTTGAATAGTTTTTTTGACGGATACGCTTCAGTCGATGTTAAATCAGGGACCTTCGAGATGTATTCTGAAATGGCTGCTGCAAACGGGAACTTCACGGGGTATGTGAAGCCGCTCTTTAAAGATATGAGAATCCTGGCTCCCAAGAAAGACGCGAAGAAGCCGTTGAAGCTTCTCTGGGAGGCGGTGGTTGAAGGATTGACCCAGCTTTTCACGAATCATCCGAAAGGTCAGTTCGGAACGAAAATTCCATTGAGCGGATCGTTCGACAATCCGAAAGAAGACATTCTTTCCACCCTCGGCGGAATATTCAAGAACGCATTCATCAAGGCGTTGCAGCCGGGCATTGAAGGGACGGTAAACCCGAAAAATGATCGTCCTCAATAGGGCAATGTTTTCAGTTCATACAAAACAACGAGGCAACACTCCATCTCAAATAGCCGGAAAGATAATTAGCGCGATTCGGGGATTCTTCAAGCCCGGCTGCTGCTGCGAGGGTGTCGACAATACGTGAATATATGTTTGCCCTTTCTTGGTCGTTATCCTCTTATACCTGAAAGGGTAACAAACAAACTCAGAGGCTAGTCTGAGCTTGGATTCAACGATGGCGAAGCTGGTTCAGTACTCCACGGATCATTTCTTCGATTGGCGGGACATGCTTCGTAAAACTGCAATTGCTATTTTGATAAAAAGTGACAATCTCTGCACCAAGAAGAAGGTTACCTCGAATCTCGTTGCTGACGGCTCTCCATCGTTCGCCCATTCCTTCACTTCCATATCTTAAATTTTAAGTGAAATTTTTTCTTTTGGATAAGCGAACGCCAGTCAACAAATAAGAGAGCGAAGACAAGCAGTAACCCCACCACTAGACTTGAAATCGACTTCCAGGATAATGCTTCTTCCATCATGCTTTTGGCATGCTCTGAGGCATATTTACCTAAGTGTACAGTAATGGCATCAC
>CAYLMV010000151.1:0-1526 GCA_964384415.1 uncultured Chitinophagaceae bacterium
GGTATTCTTGATGATCACCCCACCGGTTGCCGCAAACGGGGTTATCCATTCTTCAGTCGACGAGGTGCGGGCAGTTGATGTGTTGTATTGGAGGGTTGCATTCGCGCCGTATGTAATAACTCCAGCTGTAACCGCAACTGTTGCGGTTCCTTCCATGGATAGAATGCCGTTCACCGTTGGTGTGGTGGCAAATGTTTTTGCCGCGGAACCGGAGAGTGTCAGGTTAGCATACGTTGTAACACGACACGTTTGAGCTGCGCCATTGTAGTTTACAGTATTGCCCGCAGAAGTCGCTGTCAACGTCGGCGTTATTGCCGCTGCGTTGCTGTAGCTCAATGTTGAATTGACGCCCTGGGTCCATGCTCCTGTACCAGCTCCGAGATCTGATGCAGTGACATTGCCGTTATTGGTAACAGTAATACCTGTATTGATAGTCACTGTTCCCGTGATCGTCAGATTGGCCGTTGCATTGATCGTGTGATTTGCGCTGATGGTCATCGGTGGTGCGATCGATCCTGTTCCGTCCATCGTGGCCGCAGCTCCGCTTAGTGTGACAACCCCCGATCCGTTTAGCGATCCGTTCACCGTGAGGTTTGCGGAAACCGTTGTCGCAAAGGTCCCGACGCTGAATACGCTGTTCGCCGTGATGTCACCGATGGTCAAGGTTGCTGTAGTGAACGCTGCGCCAGAGGTAACTCCGGTTGAATTATTGATTTTCAAAATCCCTAAGGACGAAACTCCGCCGTAGAGGAAAACCGTTTGCGCACTCGTTCCATTCAAATTGATGATACTTGTCGCGGGTGGAGTTGTGAACCCCCCGCCGACTGCGCCTGCACCATTGTCCAAGTTTCCGCCGATATTGATCGTTCCCGCGCCGGTAATGTCGACATGGTTTCTGGCAAAAACGCCAGGCATCGTAAGATTTCCTGCAATTGAAATGTTTCCAGTTGAAAGAGTGAGAATACAATCACGGGTGTTCCCTCCGGTATTGGCCATGGTTAATGAGGCCGCGGTGAGAGTCCCTGCGCCGACTGCCAAGGTGTAATTGACGGCGTTCGAAGGAGCATTTATCGTCACCGCTCCGCCGACCGTGAGAGAATTTGCCCCGCTGATCGTGACAGTCGTGGCAGTTGCACCTCCCGTATAGGTAAGCGAAGCACAACTCGCGGCAACATTGACAGTGACCGTAATGCCGCTGTTAATGACCACATCGTCAGCGGACGTCGGGACAGCCGCGCCTCCCCACGTAGTAGTGCTGTTCCAGTTACCGTTTGCGCTCGCTGTGCGGGTTGCAGCGAAGAGCGGCACAGTTGCGGCGGCAAACGTGAAAAGTAACCCCGTCGTTAGCAGGACGAGATGCAGAAGCGATATGTGAGATATTTTCTTCATCTTGGTGTTTAAAAGGAATTAAATATCTTTTCGGTGAACTTCATCCCTACCGTCACATAGGGGCCCTTCGACCAGTACGTGTAATCTATCAAATCACGATCTTTGTTTCCAACGAAATTGTAGCCGACTGCTACGTG
>CAYLMV010000151.1:1626-8058 GCA_964384415.1 uncultured Chitinophagaceae bacterium
AACGGTTCGACGAACGTATGGAGGGAAACGATCGAGGCGTCGTACGAAGTCTGGGGAGATACCATGCCGTTGAACTCCACTTTCTGTTCGAACTTGCCGATTGCGTTGAGCCAGTCCCATGAGACGGGGCGATACGCAAGACCGATGGCATTGTGGAATTGTTTCAGAACACCGCTCGAGAGGGCTACGCCGACAACGTTTGCCTGATCAGCCGTCAGTGTGCCTCCCGAGAATCCGTTGGACGTCGACGATGATTGCGAGCGAACTTCTTCGTAGTATGTCATCTTGTCGATAAGCGTAAAGTCGCGGGCAATCCGCAAATCTCCGCCGAACGTGAGGTTTCGTTTCTTGCTCTGGCCGTCATTCGCAAGTTCCCCCTTAATGCTCGCTTTATAGGGACTCTTCGGAAGGAATTCCAGGCCGGCTGAGAATGCATCGTGATCGGGGGTTGAAGTCTCGAGGACGTTCCGGTCAAGATTGCGGGTTCTTTCATAGAGGAGTTCGGAGGTCAGATCGTCGGTGATTTTCGTCGTGTTCTTCAATCCGATGCTTGCCTGGTTCCGGCTGCCGCTGATTCCGTTGCCGAGCTCGTACCTGCCGGTGACTGTCGTTCCGAATCCAACCGATGAGCTCACGCCGAACAGAGAAGAACTTCCTCCGCCCTGGTAGACTTTTTCCTGCAGTGTCAGCGTCACCGGGTCGATGATGCGGTAGTCCGCGCCGATCGTCCCGACGGAAGGCTGGATGGCATTGTTGTCCGAAGAGCTCAGGTTTCGCTCATACTCGCCCGTCACGTTGAAGCGGCTGGATGCTTTCAGGGTCGACTTGGCATCGATCAACGTCGATTGGCGTTTGTCGGAAGGAAGCGAATCTGAAGAAATGCTCTCGTACTTATCGTTCTCCACTCTGAGTGACGTGCTCAGGATTCCGCCGAACGTATGCTCGACCGAACCTGAAACGGAATTTGTATTTACCTCGGCGCCGCCTGACTGCTGTGTCGTCTTGTAATAATCGCTCTGGAGTTTCGTATCGGAGATCCCTTCATACGAACCGCCGACGCCGTAACGCTCGGTGCTCGTTCCGCCCAGACCATCGCTCAGTCCGCCGCTGCCGACGGTCGGATTGACAAACCCTGCATCCACTTTGCGGAAGTACGACTTAAGATCCATCTTCTCAACCGGCGAGCCGCCAACCTCTACGTTCCAGGCCGCACCCTTCTGCGTGTTGTCCTGACCCTGGGCAACTTCGCCGGCGGCGTGGAGCGACGAGCCGATAGCGTAGTTCGTATTCAAGCCGAGGAGCGTGTAGTTCTTCGGTTCCCGCTGTTCCGTTACCGCTGTCGCGCCGACCTTCAAGCCCTTGGCGATTTCCTTCTCGCCCTGACCGCCGACGACGTAGTTGTCCGGAATTCCTGATTGGGATTCGTACGCGATCACGATGTATACCGGGTTCCCATTATCGTCGATGCTCGGAACGGGCTGTTTGAAGAACAATGTTCCCTGGATGTAGTCGATATCATAATCGTTGATCCTTGCTTTCTCGAGCCGGTTCAAAACAACTTCGGAGTGAAGCTTATCGCGCACTTCGATGCGGACTTTCTCAGATCCCTGGACAACATTGCTGTTTCCGAGGAAGTAGAAGCCGGAGATGCCTTCTCCGCGAATCTCGGTCTGCACAACTTTGCGATCGGTTACGGTGGCAAAGATGTCTGCCTTTTGACCGTTCGATTCAAGATGAGATTTCACACCGGTGAAGGTGCGGTCGTATCGGGCAAGTTCATTCTGTGCAAACGCCGTATTGAAATCTCCGAACATCAGGTATGAGCGATTGCGTTCAAGCTTCACGTAGAGCGGGCTGCTTGTCTGTGCCGTATAGTCGACAGTGCTGTTGTCGCCGTACACTGAGTAGAGAATATCCGGATCGAGCTCCTTGAAGAGCCGGTCGCTTTGCATTCTCTGATTGTCATAGGAGGCCGTCAGAAGATAATTGCTCCAGATCGATCCGCGTCCGTAGAATGCGAGCCTGCCGTCCGCATGGACTCCGTTGTCAATCGTGTTTGCGCTCTTCAACGATGCAAAGGAACTGTCTGTCATCTCGCCGCCGGTGCGGAGTGAATTGACCGAACCGTTGGCGGAGCCGACGAGCATGAGCGGCTCGACCGGTGTTTCGAATTCGAGTTCTCTTGTCGCTCTTGCGCTTCCCCACGTCGCCGTGATTGTCGCCACTGCCGATCTGGCCGGAGCCTGAAGATCGATCGAGACTGATCCGTTCTCGATCTTGCGCTGGATCCCGTCCTGGTTCGGATCCATATCCTGCGAAATGATGCTTCCCGTGTCGGATTTCACCGAGATAATATAGTCTGAGGGAATTGCAACTCCGAACGTATCTCGTACGATGAGATCAAAGTGAGTGATTGATTTGCCGTCGGCGAGCAGTGTGCGCGATGAAGTATTGATATCAATAGAAGCAGGTTGACCCGCTATGTGAACGCGGATTGAATCTGCCTCAGGGCTTCCATTGATATAGGAAATCTTGAACACGACATCGCCGGCAGATACCGGAATGCCGAGGAAGTCGCAGACTCCGTCAACACGAACGATGCCCGTATCCACTGCAACGCCGTTTGCCTGCAACTGCACCTTACGCCCCGCCGCGCCATTGATGATCACCGCCTGCCGCGTCAGCATGCTGACCGTGTTCGGTTTGGGCTCAACAATAGAGAGCCTCTGGCCGAACGCAGCAGCGGCTGCGGTAAGAAGGGCGATCAGGCAATATGTGAGTTGGCGGATTTTCATTTTCTAGTGAAGCTGCTCGGTATTACTCCGAGCAGCCCCGATGAACTGTTACTGGACAGTTGTTGCGTAGTGAATAATTCTGCTTGCGCCTGCTGCCAGGGAATTGATGGTGATGACGACGCCCGATCCGTTCGTTACGATGGAGCCGTAGGTTCCGGCGCTTCCACCCGGAATCGCGAACGTATGGTCGGAACCGTCATTGATCGTTGCCGATGTCGGTGGATTCGTGTAGCCGCCGGTGGCGGAGACGTTATCCGTGATGACCACAGTCGACGCGGCGCCCGTGCCAGTATTCTTCACGTAGATGTAGTAGGTAACCGTACCGCCTGGTACAACCGATACCGTGGCTCCGTTGCCGATGCTGTCCGCCGGGTTGATGACGCGCGCCCGTTGAACAACCAGGTTCGGAAGAAGTGGAGTCACTGTTCCGCCGACCGCTTCGCCGCTGACCGTTGCAGAGTCTCGTGCAGAAGAAATCTGCAGAATCAGGTGCACCGTTGCGCCGCTAAGTCCTGATGGGACTTTTGTGCGGATATAGATTGTCGTATCTGTGTTCCGCGCGATCGTCGGGGTGGTGACATATTGGGCGCTGGCGTAGGTTGGGTTGTTGAAGCGCGGGTCGGTTCCGGGTGTGTAGACGTGGTCCGAACCAGACTCCCAGTAGTAACCTTCTGTCCAGGAGCCTTCCGATGCCGAAACGAACTTAATCGTGTATGCATCTGAACCGTTGCTGTTGTTCTTGATGATCCATTTTACTGTGATCGAATCGCCTGCCTGTGCTGAAATTGCTGTATCGGCAAGGGCGGCAGTTCTGGTCGTGGAGAACGCCTTGAATGCGTAGTTCGCAGTGCTGAAGGTTGAGGTCTTCACCCGCGTCTGGGTCAGGCCGTTCGTCGCATTCTGCTTGTAGATGATGCCAAAGGAACCGAGCGAGGTCGGCGTTCCTTCAACGAGAGAAGCAGAGTTAGAAACTGAGAGAATCAGAGGATTTGTGACGCTCAGCTGAGTGCTGTTCGCCGCAATGTTTCCGACGGAGTAGACCGCGTAGGTTCCGTTGTTCACCCAGTTTGCGGAGCTTTGCGAGCTGTATGACATGTTCGCGGGGTACGTCACGAAAACTTTTGCACCCGTATCAGCAGCGGCGCCGGTGTTGTTGTATTTGATGACATAGCTAAGCGTATCACCGGGGCGAACGCTCGGCCGGAGCGGCGTCGCGGTAATATCATAGATGGACTGCACGATCGTCGTTGTCGTGGTGCCGCTGGCATTGAATGTTGCATGGTAGAGCCCGTTGCCAATCGGTATCTTGTTCGGACCGACCGTGATCGCGGAGTCGGCGAGTGTATCGCGGGTCGAACGGCTTCGGAAAGTTCCGACGATCGTGGCGTTGTTATACGAATTGAAAGACGCGTCGTACTTAATGTAGAGCTTCGCCCAGACGTTGACGTTCCCGTCAGCCGGGATCGTGTCGCGGAGGACGTTCTTGGCCGATCCGCCGAGCGCTGCGGTCAAGCCTGCATTCGAATAGTAGCCGACGCTGTCCATCTTGCTCAGATCGGTCGGCGCAAGTTCCACGGCGTATGCATCGCCGTAGTTTCCGGTGTTTGCCACTGTCAATTGGTAGACAACATAGCTGCTGTCGACTCCGGTTTGTGCGCCGGTATTGACGGTGACTGTCGAAACCGGTTTGTACGCGACGTAAATGTTCAGCGCAGTTGCTGATGCATTGTAGGTCGGTCCGGAACCGGTTTGGTCGGTATAGGTGGCGCTGGCATTGCTTGTAATGACCGTTCCTGCTCGCGTACCGGCAGCGTAGGAACTCTCTCCCGCCACAACCAACAGAAGAACGAATGCGACAAGCATCGTTCCGAGTTGCGAGAACAGATTGTGCGTTCTCATGTTTGTATCTCCTTTATGGGGTGTGTGGTTGTTAGTGATGTAGTGTTGTTTATTTTTCGAGCCTTCGTTTGATGTGTTAATTCTTGTTTCCATTTTGTTTGCTTTCAGTTAGTATAGGATGGTTGATTTAAGATCGTGCAACTTCACAGAGGCCGCAGTTAAGGGGGTTGTGCATCCATGATCAGATCTCCTATTGTTATGTTGTTGTTCATTTGATTGTCTCTTTGTCTTCTGATAATTCTAATTTCTTTTTTCATCCGCTGAATTTGACTGATACACGGCGACATCATGCTGGACGTTGGCGAAATCTTTGAAGGTCGCGCAGTGTTTGTCACAGGAGACCGGGGATGCCGACGCCGCTTTGGCTCTCGCCTGATCGTAGCCGCCGACGATGACTCGCGCGCCGAGCGGGGCAGCCGTTTCAATCACTTGAGTGATTTTGTTTACGAAGCTCTCGCTGTTTGAGATCTGAAAGGCGCACACGAAAACGTAGTGCGGTTTCTTGCTCACGATCAGCTGATTGATAGTTTCGGTTGCGGCGCCAACACCGAGGTTCAACACTTCATACCCTTCGCTCTCAAGCAGTATGGCAAGAGCTTTCAGTTCGATATCATGCGCTGCGGGTTCAACCGTTGCGCAGATGGCTTTCTTTCCTGTTGGTGTCGGCTTCATGATGATGTCGGAAAGAAGAACGACTCCGTTCGAGAGCGCGTTGAACGCGAGCCGCATTTCGGCTGTGGAAAGTTTTCCCGAGATGTTGAGGTCTGATATTCTCTTTATGGTTGGGCGAAGGATCTCGTCGAAAAGCAGTGGCAGCGTTAGACCATTCTTGTAGACCTCTGTGAACAGCTTCACCAGTTCGTCTTTTCTTCCGTTGATGGAGGCAGAGAAGCAAACGTTTGTCAGAACGTTGTATTCTTTTCTGGTGATGATGCGGCGGATGATGGCCTCATCGGTAGCGAACTGGGGATACAAGTTGATGGGTGAAATTCCGTAGTTGTAGTCGGACATAAACTGGTAGAGATCTTCCGCACGGAATTTTCGGTGACCGCCTGGGGTGCGAAAACATTTCAACTTCCCTTCATCCGTCCAACGCTTGACTGTGGATTTGTCCACCTGAAGCATTTTCGAAACGTCCATCGTGTTGAAGAGTATTTCAGTCATCTTTTTATCTCCTGCCTTTTCTATCCGATCAAGCCTTATAGCCGAATTTCCCTGCTTGAACCTAATGAGCGGTTTGCCCTTTTTCCACTACTAACTTAGCTTTAAGGTCATTCAATAGCAAGCGCAATTGGGGAAATTATTGGCGTTTTGGACCGTATTTTTGAAATACGGTCTACACAGGATGCCAACGAGAAGAAGTAGTATGATCAAACTGGCTCGGATCTTCTACGCGGACGATAGTGGCCAAAGTGGAAGGCCATTAAATACAGCATATTTACAGACATAGATAGGTTACACAACTGCCAAAAAATTGCCACCACGGGGAGGCAGACCGGGTCGCATGCATCACTACTAGGGGGTTCAGCTATTGAGCCATTCCGGCGGCAACGTAAATAAAGGCATTTCGAGATGGAACAGCTACCCAAATGGAAATCAACGTGGAGGGGAGGGTCTTAGAAAGGAATAGAAAGGCGTGAAACCTGACGGAATTGAAGCATATTACAGTGCGGTTTCGAGTGTGTACCGAGGGCCGGACTTGAACCGGCACGGAGCTTGCGCCCCTCAGGATTTTAAG
>CAYLMV010000152.1:0-7792 GCA_964384415.1 uncultured Chitinophagaceae bacterium
TCTGCTTCACCCTCATCTCGCGGGGCGGGTCTTGTATAAGTTCCTCGTTCTTCTCGCAACTCCTCTTGTTGTGTTCGTCATTCTAACGCTTGCATTTCCCTTGCCCGCGCCGAAACAGTATTCGCTGGTCGTTCTCGACCGGAACGGCGAATTCCTTCATGCCTTCCTCACCGACGACGGCATGTGGCGATTCAAAACTTCGCCTTCCGAAATCCCGCCTCGCCTGCGACAGATCCTTCTCCACAAAGAGGACCGCTACTTCTACTACCATCCCGGCGTGAATCCGGTTTCGATCGCCCGTGCGCTGCTTCATAATATCGTGCGGGGCAGGAGGGTCTCGGGCGCTTCGACCATTACGATGCAGGTCGCCAGGATGATGGATCCGCGGGAACGGACGTACTCCAGCAAGTGCATCGAAATATTCCGGGCGATCCAGCTTGAAATGCGCTACTCCAAAGAAGAAATCCTGGACATGTATCTCTCGATGGTTCCTCTCGGAGGCAACATCGAGGGAGTGCAGTCGGCCGCCTACCTCTATTATAAGACGCCGCTCGAACGGTTGAACCTCGCTCAGCTTCTCGACCTCATCCTCGTGCCGAACGATCCGAATGGGCTCCGTCCCGACAGGAATGCGGAAAAATTGTTCCGCAAGAGAATTCATCTCGGAGAGCAATGGATTGCCAAACGATATCTGTCGACGGAAGACTCGGTGATTTTATGGCAGACTCCTGCATCGGTTTCCCGCACGCCGCCGGCGGAATTCGCGCGGCATTTCGCTCTGAGAGTTAAAGAACAGCTGCCCCATGAAACAGAAGTTGTGACTTCGCTCGACAAGAAGTTCCAGCTGAATGTCGAGAAACTGGTCGGCCGTCAGGTCCGGCTCTGGGCTTCGCACAATGTCTTCAACGGCGCGGCGATTGTGATCGACAACGCCGACCATGACGTCATCGCCTATGTCGGATCGGAGGGATTCGACGACTCCGTGCATTGCGGACAGGTCGATGCGGTCCAATCGCTCCGCTCGCCGGGGTCAACGCTGAAGCCGTTCCTCTACTCGTACCTGATCGACAAGGGAACGCTGACGCCGAAGACCCGGCTCCTCGACGTACCGTACGATGTGGAAGGATACTGTGCCGAGAATTACGACGGAACGTACGCGGGATGGGTCTTCGCGGACGATGCACTCCGTCATTCGCTCAACGTGCCGATGATCCGGCTTTTGTATGAGGTTGGTGCGGGGACCTTTGCCGAGTACCTCGTGCGGAACGGGTTCACGTCCATTTCGGCGCAGAAAGACAAACTCGGACTCAGCATCATCCTCGGCGGATGCGGCGTCTCGCTCGAAGAACTCACCTCGGCCTATGCATCGTTTCCGAATCGGGGAATATTCTTCAGGACTTCGCTCACCAAAGAGGGACATCCGGAGGGATCCAGGGTATTCTCCGAGGCGTCCGCCTACATCGTAAGCGACATTCTTGCGAAGAACGAGCAGGCAGAGCTGCACAATTCTTCTTCGTCGCCGTCTCCGCAGATTGCGTTCAAAACCGGCACGAGTTACGGGAGACGCGACGCCTGGTGTATCGGGTATTCGTCCCGGTACACGGTGGGGGTGTGGCTGGGCAATGCCGACAACAAAGGAGCTCCGGACCTCGTCTCAACGCAGGCGACGGTGCCGCTGTTGTTCGATATTTTCGACATCTGCCCCGTGCAATCTTCGGCGGCGATCATGCCCCTTCCACCGGACGTCGGAATGCGCGAGGTCTGTTCTCACAGCGGAAAAGTCGCGACGGCGAACTGCACATCGTTCACACCCGATCTCTATTCAAAGTCCCAGACGCTTCAGCTGACGTGCGATATCGACAAGGAGTATTATATCTCTCCGAACGGATCGATCCACTATTGCACAAGCTGTCTCGGGCGCCATCCTTTCCGGACCAAGGTGTATGAAGAATATCCGCCGGAGTATCTGAGTTTTATGGAAATCAACGGCCGCTCTTTTACCCACGTGCCGCCGCACAATCCGGCGTGCGAACGGGTCTTCGGCGGAAAGGGGCCGCAGATCACCAGTCCGACGAACGACATGACCTACCTGTTAATCTCCGACGAACAAACGATCGCACTCACGGCGAGTTCGGGCGTGGACGTAAAAGAATTTCACTGGTATGTCGACAACAAATATATCGCAAGAAAAGAGAAACAAGCGAAAATCTTCTTTCGGTTGAACGACGGGCGGCACAGCATCACGTGCGTGGATGACAAAGGGAGATCTTCGACAGTTACCATCGCAGTCAGGCACCTCTAAAAGACGCCGCAGCTGCATTTCCTTACCTCACGGGAGACCATCATGCGTACACTTCTTCGCTCGCTTACGATTGCCATACTATGCCTTTCCGCTTCCTCCTGCTCCCTCTTCGACAGAAGCGCGCTCCGGGTCACTTCGGAATTGCCCAAAGGGACGATCCCCACCTCGGGCGTCCTGAAATTCGAATTCTCGAGGGCCGTCGTTCTGCCGGAATCGACGAACACGTGGACCACGACGCCGTACATTGAATTCACTCCGCGCATCGAGGGAAAGTTTGTCTGGCAGGATTCCTCACATCTCATTTTTAGCCCCGATGCGCTCCTGCCCGGAGACACGAAGTTCAAGGGAAAAATCAACAGCGCCCTCCTTACGAAGCTTGCGCATGCCACTGCTTTCAAGGGAGACGAAGAGTTTTCGTTCGCGACCGAATCGTTCCTCATGAAACGGGCCGAATTCTTCTACGACAGGATCGACAACAAACGGACGGTCGGCGTTAAAGCGAATCTCGAGTTCACGTATTCGGTGAACCCCGAGGATGTCGGAAAAAACATGACCATCGAGATCGATGGAGCGCCTCATTCGGCATGGAAAATCGTTTCAAACGTTCAGGCACGAATCATCCCGATCGAAATCGGCTCCATGACGCAGCTCGAAAAATCGCGGAAGATCAGCATCGCCATCAAGGAGGATCTCGTCTCGCCGGAAACAAAGACACATCTCTTGATGCCCGAGCCGTTCGTCTATACTCTTCCGGGTCTCGAAGAACTGAAAATCTACGGGCACGACGCCGGATTGGACGGGAAGGAAGGAATAATCAAGGTCTCCACTTCCCAGGAAGTAGACCTTCCCTTAGTGAAATCGGTGGTGAAGATCTCGCCCGATCCCTCGTTCACGATCGAAAGCGCAGGGGGCATGGGATTCGTCATTCGCGGAAAGTTTGAGACCGCCACGTCGTACCATCTTGTGATCCAAAAAGGATTGCAGAGCATCCTGGGAGCGAAGACGCAGAACGACTACGAGGCAGACATCGTCATCGGCGACATGAATCCGACTTTTTCTTTTGCCGCGCAGGGCGCCTACATGCTCCTCAGCGGTTCAAAATCCATCGCCGTCAAGACCGTCAACCTCCCGAAACTCAACATCCGGGTCAGCCAGGTGTTCCAGAACAACATCGTCTTCTTCCTCGAGCAGGGGCGTTCGTATGACTACGGGTACGAATCCGATGAAGAGGGCGAAGGAGATTATCATCCCTCCAGAAAATACCGCTTCTCGGTCGGCAACTATGGCCGCGGATTGGAATCGAAAACTATCGACATCCAGAGCCCTCGCAACCAGGAGGTCACGACAAACATCGATCTCTCTTCCTATCTCCGGAACGACTATAAGGGATTCCTCCTCGTCGAGATTGCGTCGCCGAACGAAGGATGGCGGTCGACGGCAAAACTCATTTCTATTTCCGACATCGGCCTTATCGTGAAGCAGAGCAAACAGGAACTTACCGTTTTCGCTACCGGCCTCAACGATAATGAACCCCTCTCCGGTGTGACGATCAACCTGATTTCACACAACAACCAGGTCATGGCCTCGCTCGAAACGAATTCAGACGGCGCGGCGATCTTCAAAAATTTCGGCCAGCTCCAGGGAGAAGATTTCCAGTTGAAAGTGATCACCGCATCGAAGGGAGAGGATTTTAATTTCATTAACCTGCCCGATTACCGGGTCGAGACGTCGCGCTTCGACGTCGGAGGGAAAATCGAGAGCGACGGACAGTACGATGTGTTCTTGTACGGCGATCGCAAGCTCTACCGTCCCGGTGAAAAGCTGATCCTCACCGGCATCGTGAGAGACCAGCAGAACAATGTCCCCGGGAGTTTTCCCGTGAAGGTAAAGATGTTCAATCCGCGCGGATCCCAGGTCACCGAGTTCATGCGCACGATCAACGAAGAAGGTTCGTTCGAGGTAACGTATCCTCTCCAGCAAAACATGCCGACGGGAGATTACCGGTTTGACGTCTTCACCGGGAACGATTTGTTTCTAACGACCTACTCCGTCAGCGTTGAAGATTTTGTCCCCGACCGGATCCGCGTCTCGATGGCGGCCGACCGGCATTCGGCTTCCTCGGGAGACAGCATCGGCTATTCTTTCCAGGCGTTCAATTTTTTCGGTCCCCCGGCTTCCGGAAGATCGTACGAATTTGAAGGGACCCTGACGGCGGCTCCGTATATCTCCAAGCGGTTTCCCGAATTCTGGTTTGCCAACGACGGGGCAAGCGACTTTACCTCCCAGCCTGTTGTCTCCGAGGGAAAAACCGATGACGAGGGAAAGGGAAATGAGACATTCACAATTCCGAAAGAGGCGTCATCGAGCGGGGTGCTCATTGCCCGGGGGCGCGTCGGGGTGTTCGACGAATCCGGCCGCCCGGTCTATCAGCTCGCGACGACAATCGTTCATCCCAACGATTACTACATCGGTGTTTCGAAAGCGATGGACTATTACGTCGCACCCGATGTTCCCCAGACGATTCGCCTCATCGCCGTCAATCCGGACGACGCTCCGATCAAAGACTTCCATGCGCGCGTCCTGCTTCTCCGCAAGGAATGGCATACGGTCTTGAGAATGCATGAGCAAACAAATACTCTCCGGTACGTATCGGAGATGCGGGAAGTCGAGATCGAAAACAAAGAGGTGACGCTCGGCGATTCGCCGACACCGTACACGTTTACCGTCCCTTCCGTCTCGGGGGATTATATCGTTCGCATTTCGAAGAAGGACGGCGAAGGGTACAACGAATTCCAGTTCTATTCGTACAGCTGGGGCTCTACCGATGTCACCTCGTTCCAGCTCGACCCGGAGGCAAAGGTAGACATCACCTTTGACAAGGCCGCGTACGAGCCGGGAGAGAAGGCTCATATTCTCTTCAAGACTCCGTTCGACGGAACCATGCTCGTGACGGTCGAGCGGAACAAAGTCCTGAGTTATCGTTACCTCAAGGCTGAGAAGAACACCGCAACAATGGACCTGACTGTGCAAGACGAATTCATGCCGAACGTCTATATCGCCGCGGTCCTCTTCCGCAAAGTAAACACGCTCACCATCCCGCTGCTTGTCGGACACGGGTTCGCTCCCCTCTTTGCGGAAAAGAAATCCAACAAACTTTCCGTGTCGATTTCCGCCCCTGAGAAGATCCGTCCGCGGGGCAAACAAAAACTGAGCGTCTCGATCGGCGGAGGAGAAAAGAACGTCTTCGTGACCATCGCCGCGGTAGATGAAGGAATTCTCCAGGTGAAGGAATTCGCCACGCCGGATCCGTACTCCTGGTTCTACACCCGCAAAGCGCTTGAGACTCAGACATTTGATTTCTTCCGCGATCTGCTGCCGGAAATCGACAAGAATAAAAAGAGCGCCGCCGGCGGGAGCGACTACGAAGAGAAGGCGAAAAGAACGAATCCGGTTGCCGCGATGCGTTTCAAACCTGTCTCGCTCTGGTCCGGCATTCTCCGCACGAATTCGGACGGGGAAGCAGACGTCACGTTCGACGTGCCCGAGTTCAGCGGCGAGCTTCGCATTATGGCCGTTGCGTACAAAGGGGGCCGATTCGGTTTTGCAGAGAAGCGGATGAAGGTTGCAGACCCGGTCGTTGTCACCCCTGCCCTGCCGAGGTTCGCAAGTCCGAACGACGTCATTACGATGCCGATCACGGCGTTCAACACGACGGACAAGCCGGTGAGCGTGAAATTCTCCATCAGCACCGAAGGGCCTCTCGTCGCCGCGCAATCGAGGGCGTCGCTCGACATCAACGCAAACCAGGAACGGTATGTCAACGTCACTCTGAAAGCGACAGATCAGATCGGCAAGGCCACTGTCAAGGTCGTCACGGAGGCGCTCGGCGAATCGATGGAGTCGGTAACAGAGATTCCGGTCCGTCCGATATCGCCTTTCGTGACCGAGTGCATCGCAGGGTCGGTGTCGGCGGGAAATGCGATCTCTCTTGCACTGAGCGACCAGTTTTTGCCGAACGGGCGGAAATCGTATCTGACGGTAAGTCCGTTCCCGGTGGCAAATTTTTCGAAGGAACTGAAATATCTCGTCGGCTATCCGCACGGTTGCCTGGAACAAACCACGTCAAAAGCATTTCCGCAAATCTACCTGCGTGATATCGCGGTTCTCCTCGATCCTTCGATCCTCGAACACGGCAGTCCAACCTATTTCGTCAACGAGGCGATCACGAAGATCACCGGGATGCAGGCGGACGATGGAAGGTTCTCGTACTGGCCCGGAGGTTCGGAGTACAACTCCTGGGCGACAGTCTACGCAACGCATTTCCTCGTCGAAGCGAAGAAGGCCGGATACTCTGTTCCTGAGGCGACCTTAAAGTCGGCCCTCAACGCGATCACCACCATCGCCCGAAGTAAATTGATGGAGGATTACTATCGGCAGGTAAACAACAAGACAGAGATCACCCGGATCGCAGACAAGAGCTCCGTCTATGCACTCTATATACTTGCTCTTGCCGGTCAACCCGAGCTCTCGATCATGAACTTCTATAGAACCGCACCCGCACTGCTCACCCCCGACACGAGGTATCTCCTCGCCGGCTCGTTTGCATTGAGCAACGATCGAAAAACCTTCCTCGAGCTTCTGCCTCCGCAATTTGTGGTGGAAGAACCGCGCCGTATGTCGGGCGGATGGTTCGATTCTCCCATCCGTGCCAATGCGATCATGCTCAACGTGCTCCTGGAAACCGATCCATCCAATCCAAACATCCCCCGCTATATGGACTACCTCTCGAAGTCGTACGAGGCGCATTACTGGTACAGCACACAGGATGACGCCTTTACGCTTCTGGCATTCGGCAAAGCCGCGCGCCGCGCCGGATCCGGGAAATTCGACGGAACAATCACGATGCCGGGGAACACGCAGCACTATTCGGGCGGGAACCAGAAATACGACATCTCTGCGGTCCAGGGAAAAATTGGATTCTCGCTCAACGGCGAGGGGCAGGTCTACTACTCCCTCATCACGGAAGGGGTGAGGCGAGACGGCAATGTCCGGATTGAAGATAAGAACCTGAGGGTGCGGAGAGAATTCTTTAACCGGTTCGGCGCGCCGATTGCCCTCGATGGAGTGAAGCAGAATTCTCTTGTGGTTATCAAGATCACTGCCGCAACGGACGTTGACCGTCTGGACAACGTTGCCATCAGCGACCTGCTGCCGGCGGGGTTCGAAATAGAAAACCCGCGTCTCGTCGAGACAACCCAGTATAAATTCATTCAGGGCGAAAGCACGCCGGACTACGTCGATATCCGCGACGACCGGATCAACTACTACACGAACTTCAACGGCACCCGGCTGCGGATATTCTATTATCTTGTCCGGGCGGTCTCGAAGGGAGAATTCCAGTACGCCCCGATCACAGCAGAAGCGATGTACGACGGGAATTATTATTCCGGCAGCGGGCGCGGAGTATTGAAGGTGGTGGAATAACGTTCC
>CAYLMV010000153.1:0-7702 GCA_964384415.1 uncultured Chitinophagaceae bacterium
ACACACCCTCCTTGTTTCACTCCAAAAAATCCCCTATCTTTTCCACGAATTTGGTTTCACCATTGCCAACTGCCGTTCCAGCATGAGAAACGTCGTCGTTACAGGGATTGGATTGATCACACCGATCGGATTGTCGACCGAGGAGTCGTGGAGGAATTGCATTGCCGGCAAGTCCGGGATAGGTGCCGTTACCCGCTTTGCGGCGGAGAATTACCCGACGCGCATTGCCGGCGAGGTAAGGGGATTTGATGTGACGAAGTATTTTGAGCCCAAAGAAGCGCGGCGGTTCGATTTGTTCAATCATTATGCCGTCGGCGCGGCAATCGACGCGTTGAAGGATTCAAAGCTTGAAATTACTCCGGAGAATGCAGAACGCATCGGCATCATCATTGGGTCGGGTATCGGCGGGGTTGTCAGCATCAGCGAAACTGCGATCAGCGTATCAAAAGACGGACCCCGTTACGTAACGCCGTTCTTCATTCCGGGGGCGATCATCAACATGCCGTCCGGCTACCTCGCGATCCGCACCGGCGCGAAAGGACCGAACTATGCCGTTGTATCGGCATGTGCAACCGGTAACCATGCAATCGCCGACGGGTTTCACGCAATTCGGCGGGAAGAAGCTGATGTCATGATTGTCGGCGGGTCTGAAGCGTCGGTCACCGAGGTAGCCTTTGCCGGATTTTGCTCGGCGAGAGCGATGTCCAAACGGAACGACGAACCGCAGCGGGCGTCGCGGCCGTTTGACAGGGACAGGGATGGGTTTGTGCTTGGCGAAGGAGCGAGCGTGATCATTCTTGAAGAGGAAGAACATGCGCGCCGGCGGGGCGCACAGCTTTATGCTCGTATGTTGAGCTGCGGCATGACCGCCGATGCTTTCCATATCACTGCGCCTCCAAGCGAAGGGGAGGGGGCTCAAAGGGCAATGAAGCTTGCAGTGCAGTACGCCGGATTGAAACTGGAACAAATCGATTATATCAATGCCCACGGAACATCGACTGGCCTCGGCGATCTTGCTGAAACGAAAGCGGTGAAGAAAGTCTTCGGCCCTCATGCCGGCAAGCTCGCGATGAGTTCTACCAAATCTATGATCGGCCATTTGCTCGGCGCTGCGGGAGCGGCGGAAGCCGCGTTCACGATACTCGCTCTGCGCGACGGTGTTCTGCCTCCGACGATCAATCTCGATAACCCGGATCCGGAATGTGATTTGGATTATGTGCCGAATCATTCCCGCAAGCAGGACATCCGGTACGCCCTTTCGAACGGTTTTGGATTCGGCGGAACTAACGCAACTGTTTGCTTTGAAAAGATCATGAATCATTGATTGGCCCCGGATACCAGGGCTATAGAGGAAAACCATGAAAGAGCGGAAGATCGTACGGGTCGGGCTGGTGCAGATGAGCTGTGTTGAGGATCCTGCAAAGAACATGAAAAAGGCGACGGATGGAATTCGCGAGGCAGCGAAAAAGGGAGCGAACATCATTTGCCTCCAGGAATTATTCCGGTCGAGGTATTTCTGCATCGAAGAAGAATATTCGGCCTTCGGACTCGCCGAACCGGTCCCGGGCGATTCAACAGTGGAACTTCAGGCACTCGCGAAAAAACTCGGGGTGGTGATTATCGCGTCGTTGTTCGAGAAGCGCGCGGAGGGAGTGTACCACAATACCGCAGCCGTTATCGACGCGGACGGGAGCTACCTCGGCAAATACCGCAAGATGCACATTCCGGATGACCCGTCATTTTATGAAAAATTTTACTTCACCCCCGGCGACCTCGGTTTCAAATCATGGAAAACAAAATTCGGAACGATCGGAGTGCTGATTTGCTGGGATCAATGGTACCCGGAGGCAGCGCGGCTCACGGCGCTCGCGGGAGCGGAAATTCTCTTTTATCCGACGGCGATCGGCTGGGCCAAGGACGAGAAAAAGGAAACGCGGGAGCATCAGTTCCAAGCATGGCAGATTGTTCAGCGTTCGCACGCCGTTGCGAACGGAATACCCGTTGTTGCCGTCAACCGCGTCGGCACGGAAGGGAATCTTAATTTCTGGGGAGCGTCATTCGTGGCAAATACTCTCGGGGAGCTGCTTTTTCAGGCATCGCACGACAAAGAAGAGGTCAGCGTCGTTGAGATCGACCTCAACCGATCGAACACCACCCGGACACACTGGCCGTTTTTGCGAGACAGGAGGATCGATGCCTATGACGGAATACTGAAGAGATTTAAAGACTAAATCTCAGTCAACAGTGAGCAGTAATCAGTAAACAGAAATCAATCGAGTAAGGGGGGGTAACATGAAATTGGACAAGAACAACAATTTATACACGAAAGCTCTTCGTTTAGCAATTCGGATAGTAAAGTGTTATCAATGGACTACGGTCAAAAACAAGGAATATGTTCTCTCAAAACAATTATTGAGATGCGGAACTTCAATCGGCGCGAATATTGCCGAAGCCAATGGTGCAATTTCGACGCATGATTTCTCGGCAAAAATATCGATTGCTTACAAGGAATTTCTTGAGACTAAATATTGGCTCGCATTGATGAAAGAAACCGAACTCATCGATCTAAAGACTCACGAATCTCTATTCAGCGAAGTCGACGAACTCTCCAAAATTCTATTTTCAATTCTTAAAGCAACACGATTGAAATCCCGATAGCCCTATTGTTTACTGTTTACTGATTACTGATCACTGTTCATTGATTAAGACGCCAAAACAACTCGGCTATCGCTTCCCCGCAGAGTGGGAACCGCAGGCGGCGACATGGTTCTCGTGGCCGCATAATCTTGATACGTGGCCCGGCAAGTTCGAGCCGATCCCGGACGTCTTTACCGGCATCGTCAAGACCCTGACCCCTTACCAGCATGTTAATATCAATGTGACGGGAGCTGGGATGCTCGACGATGTCACTGCGCGGCTGCTGCGTGCAGGCATTGATGCCTCCCGTTTTACGCTCTATAATATCCCGACCAACGACTCGTGGTGCAGAGACCATGGCCCGGCGTTTGTCGTCAATCCAACCCTGCCCGAACCTCTCGCAATCGTAGACTGGGGATACAATGCCTGGGGCGGAAAATACCCGCCGTTCGATTTGGACGACATTGTGCCGTCCCGCATTGCCGAGATACGGAAGCTTCCCGTATTCTACCCCGGCATCGTGATGGAGGGAGGATCGATTGACGTCAACGGCGAAGGATGTTTGCTGACAAGCAAATCGTGCCTGCTGAATGCGAACCGCAACCCGGCTCTGACTCAGGCCGAGATCGAGGAGTTTCTCGTCGAATACTACAACGTGGAGAAAATCCTGTGGCTCGACGAGGGCATTGTCGGGGACGATACGGACGGACATGTCGATGACACGGCTCGGTTTATCAATGCTAACACAATCGTCGCAGCGGTAGAAAATAATCCCGCCGACGCAAATAGTGCCATTCTCCGGAACAACCTCTCGGCGCTGCAAAAGATGACCGACGTCCGGGGAGAACGCTTTCGCATCGTCGAGATACCCATGCCTGCGCCCCTTTCTTACAACGGACAGCGAATTCCCGCAAGCTACATTAATTTCCTCATCGCAAACAAGGTCGTGTTGGTGCCGACGTTTCGGGATCCGAACGATGCCGCCGCGATAGAAATCCTGCAGCGCGAATTCCAGGACCGCACGGTGGTGGGAATCGACTGCGTTGACCTTGCATGGGGTCTCGGCACTCTTCACTGCATCAGCCAACAGGAGCCGCTCGTAAAAGGATGAGGAAGAGGGATGAGGGAAGAAAAGGGGGATCATATTCTCTGCATCGAAAACGGAACTAAGGAGGCTTGAACATGCGTAATTTCTTGAAAGATGGGACTGTCCGGCATCTCCTCTTGGCGTTGATTCTTGTCGGATGCGCTGCGAGCCAAAATTTTCTCCATCACGGCGAGAGGATAGTGTTCCTCGGAGATTCCATCACACAACTCGGGGTGAAGCCAAACGGGTATGTTACACTCATCAGCGACACACTCCGGACGAACTATGCGGGAATGAATGCTGAAGTCATAGGGGCTGGAATTAGCGGGAACAAAGTGCCCGACCTGCAGGTGCGCATCCAAAAGGATGTGCTGGACAAGAAACCGACGCTCGTCTTTATCTACATCGGCATCAACGACGTCTGGCATTGGGTAACCCCGGGGCTCAAAGGCACGACGAAGGAAGATTTTGAATCCGGTCTCCGGGAGATCATCGGTGCGATCCAAAAGAACGGCGCGCGCGTTGTGCTCTGCACCCCGAGTGTTATCGGAGAAAAAAATGATGGGACCAACCCGGAGGACTCAATGCTGAACGAATACTCCGATATCAGCAGACGCGTGGCCATAGAAACGGGGAGCAGGATTTGCGACCTCCGCGCGGCGTTTACGGAGTATTTGAAATCGCACAATCCTTCTAACGAAGAGAAAGGCATTCTCACGGTCGACCGGGTCCATCTGAACGACGCCGGCAACCAATTCGTGGCAGAACAGATGCTGAACATTCTAGAGAAATAAATCATCAGAAGGGTGAGACGATGATTCGGGAACCGATGGCTGAAAAAGGAGTCGGAAGAAGAAATGCTTTTCGCTGGCGGGGAGGAGAAGTCCTTCGGATCGAAGGCTTCAGCGATGCGGTCTTTGCATTTGCTTTGACGCTGCTGGTTGTCTCGCTCGAAGTCCCGAAGTCTTTCAATGAACTTCTTTTGACGATGAAAGGCTTTGCGGCATTCGCAGTATGTTTCGCCCTGCTCACGTATCTCTGGTATGAACATTATCTGTTCTTTCGTCGTTACGGGTTGGACGATCCGTTAACGGTCATATTGAATTCGATATTGCTCTTCGTCGTCCTGTTCTATATTTATCCGCTGAAATTTCTTTTTACGCTCGTCGTCAGCCAGCTTCTGGGCATCGTTCCGCAGCACAATGTATCGGGGCCAATCCTTCAGGCGGGGCAGTCGGAAATGCTCATGGCTATCTATGGGGCCGGGTATCTGGCAGTCTTTCTCCTTTTCTCGCTCCTCTATTATCACGCCCTGCGAAAAAAAGAAGATCTCGGCCTCTCGAAGATTGAAATTTACGATACGAAGTCGGGCATTTCCGGACATTTGATTCATGCCTCGGTCGGTGCGATGTCCATTATCTTCACGTTCGTTTTCCACGGTGACTGGCCGAGTTGGGCAGTCTATTTTTTGCTGGGGCCTCTCCTAACTGTGCATGGAGCGATGCGGGGAAAAGGGAGAAGAAGCCTGGAAGAGTGATCACTGGGAGGGGACACTGAAACTTATCCGGAGCAAATTTATGTACAGGACCATTGAAGATTTCACAGAAGATTGGCGCCAAGAAACGTCATCAACCTTGAGGATCTTCCGTTCGCTCACCGATGCCTCGCTGACGCAACGTGTCACCGGCGAAGGCCGTTCGCTTGGCTTCCTTGCCTGGCACATCACAAAGTCGCTTGGCGAGATGGGAGACAGGGCCGGGCTGCACGTTCCCGCCCCGGCAGACGACGTATCGATGCCGGCGAAAGCAGCGGACATTGCGGGAGCATATCTCGCTGCAGCGAGATCTCTGGGCGACGAAGCTCGGGAACACTGGAATAACTCGTCGCTGGAGGAAGAAGTGGAGATGTACGGAGAGAAATGGAAACGCGGTTTTGCTCTCGCAGCGCTCATTCGCCACCAGACTCATCATCGCGGCCAGATGACGGTGCTGATGCGACAGGCAGGGCTCTCGGTGCCGGGCGTTTGCGGACCCTCGAAAGAAGAATGGGCGCGGTGGGGAATGCCCGCGAAGGAATAACATTGTGGAAAGGAAAAGCAGTTCAATGGATCCATCCATACGGGTCAGCCCCGCCGGCGAAAAAGATATCCCGCTGATTCTCAGGTTCATCAGAGAGCTGGCGGAATATGAAAAACTCTCAAAGGATTGCGTCGCTACAGAAGAACTTCTTCGGGACGCACTCTTTGGAAAAGTGCGTTATGCCGAAGCGCTGACCGCGCACTATGGAAATGAGCCTGCAGGTTTTGCCATATTCTTTCACAACTTCTCAACGTTTCTTGCGCGGCCCGGAATGTACCTGGAGGATCTTTACGTTGTTCCTCACCTTCGCGCGAAAGGAATCGGGAAAGCTCTGCTCGAACAGGTTGCCCGCACGGCGAAGGAGAGGGGCTGCGGAAGATTTGAGTGGGCTGTTTTGGATTGGAATGAACCGTCGATCGCATTCTACAAGAAGCTCGGCGCTGTTCCGATGTCCGACTGGACGGTGTTTCGCGTCACCGGCCGCGCTCTCGACAAACTAGCCTCACACGAAGAAAAGTGATTTCTGCTGAAATCAAATCCCGACAATTCTCAAATTCTGCTTAACTCTCTCCGTCCCCGCCAGCTCTCGTCATACAATATTCGGTGACAGCCCACCGTCTGCACCGGAACTGCAAAAATTCCCCATTCTACGTGAAACAATGTTCTATCAATACCGTAGAGTAATAGCATGAAAACATGAGTGTTTCACAACAAGAGCATAAAACATTGTATATGAATGTGTTATCGATGGATGCGGAACTGGTATCGACTGAAGACGGCTGTTGACAATAGAACATTGTTACGTTATATTAGAAATAAAGAACTCTTATGGAATCCGATCAAATTTCAAAAAAGGAACTTCTGGACCTCACGGGCATTTCATACGGCCAACTCTATCGTTGGAAGCGTAAGGGTTTGATCCCGGAAGAATGGTTTATCCGGAAAGCGACGTTTACCGGGCAGGAGACTTTTTTCCCCAAGACAGAGATTCTTGCCCGGATTGAAAAGATTAAGAACATGAAGGAAGATCTTTCGCTGGAAGACATCGCCGGGAAATTCTCACCTCTTCCGTCCGAAGTCAGGATGAGCACAAGCGAGGTCATCGCGCGAAAAATCTCATCCCAAAAGGTTGTAGAAATCTTCACGCGCGCACATCAAGGTCAGGAGATCTTTGCTTTTCAGGAGATCTTTGCTCTCTACATCATGAACAAGCTGCTGCAATCTGGTGACCTGAACCTGGACGAAGCGGAGAGCGCGGTGAAAACATTGCAGGAAGGCTATCCGAAATTCGAGGGGAGAGCGTACGATCTGATCGTTATCCGAAAACTTGGAGTTGCAGCATGCGCATTGGTCTCGCCGATCGCCCCGGTTTTCTTTGACGCCGATTCCAAGGTCATCGTTCGTACAAGTCTCTCAACCTGCCTGGAAGAACTTAAAATGCTAATGTAAGAGAATACCGAACCAGCGGCAAAAGTTGCGCACAAACTCAGACAATTATCGCTTGTTGAAAGGAAACTACTTCAATGGAAAAGAAAATAAAACACGATTTGAAAATATCCGGGAGTGCAACAGCTTCCGGAGGTTCTTATAACAACGTGGTCATAAGCGGACAAGGCGACATCAACGGCGATTTCGATTGTGTCGAGCTCAAAGTCTCAGGGGCATCCAAGCTTAATGGAAACGTCCAGGCAGAATCGGGCAAAGTGATGGGAACGGCAACGATCACCGGAGACCTGAAGACAGATGATTTCAAGGTCGGCGGTTTCATGCAAGTGCGTGGAAATATTGAGGCCAAGATGTTCAGAGTCGAAGGGGCAGTAGTTGTCGGAAACAACTTGTCGGCGGAGTCGCTCGAGTTAAAAGGAGGGCTTAAAGTGAAGAACGACTGCAACGCAGAGAC
>CAYLMV010000154.1:0-7588 GCA_964384415.1 uncultured Chitinophagaceae bacterium
TCGTAAACCAATTATCCGGATTTCCGTTTGTCCACGACTCAAACCCGCCGTTGAGAATCTGCGCCCGCACGGCGCTGATCGGCACGAGTGAATAAACAAAGAATGCAAAAAGGATCAAACGTTTCATGAAGCCTCCTTAGATTTAATTGAATTGACCTGATGACGCCATGTTAGTTCAAGAACTGGACTGCAGCAGTTGCATCGATGCGCAGGAACATCTCCGCCAGTGCTCCCCCAACGATCACACTCGCTCCGTCAAGAGTGCGTCGATGGTCAAAACTGATATGCAGAAAGCTCGGCTTCTGAAAGAGCTGGTAATTCTCAGCTATGGAATGGCAATTTCAAAGGAAGGGAAGATCAACATGCGTAAGGTAGGATTTAGACGCGGCATTGTCAAATGCGCGGTAGTGGGGCATTTTGAAATACAGGTCATTGCGAGGAGTTCCGCCGAGGGGCGGGACGACGAAGCAATCTCCTATTGGAACAAAGGGATTGTCCCGCCATAATTGTTGGAATTTTTTTGCGCAATCGCGAGCGGGGAAAAGAACTAGATCCCTGCTATTCCTTGCAGTTTTTTTGCTCGAACTAATTTCTCAACTTCATTTTAAGAATTGTTCCCTCGCTTCCTACCGCAACGACTTCGTTAGGTCCAGTGGTTGTGATATGATACAGCCTGGTCGTCGCCGGTCTCGGTTGAAGTGTCCAGCTTGCTCCCGCATCTGTAGACCACAGAACCCCTCCCCCTTCTCCGACGGCGATCGCTGAGTTGGAATCAATGAACTTGACCCCAAATAGTTCAGATGATCCGCCGCTATAGACGACAGACCATGTCGCACCACCATCGGTTGTGCGGACAATCGTGAACGTTGTGCCCACTCCGATTCCCACATTGTTGTTCGCAAATGAAATACCGTTGACCCATTGTCCTGTGCCCGTGTGCTGCAGGTACCACGTCCTTCCGCCGTCTATCGTGCGAATGGTACCATCGTATCCGCATGCAGTTCCGGTATTCTGATCTGAATAACAGATGTCCCACAAACGCTGCGAGGTAGGGCTCGGCTGAGCGTTCCATGTGATTCCGCCATCCGTCGTTCTCAATAGTATGCCAAAGTCTCCCACAATTGTGCCCGAGTCACGATTTGCGAACGCAACATTGAACAATGCGTTGTTCGAGCTCCCAATTTGAATCGTCCACGTCTCACCGCCGTTGATTGTACGCAGGATGGTTCCGTGACCTCCGACGTCCCCTCCTACAGCAAATCCAACATTCTTGTCGAGGAAACAGACGCCGAGAATCTGATCCCCGGTGCCGCTTTGCAGCTGACTCCAGTTCGTGCCGCCGTCTGTGGTCTTCAGAATAACTCCGCCGGCGCCGACGGCCCATCCGGTATTCGCATCCACAAATGAAGTTCTGACAAGGTCGGGGAGCAGACCATGAACAACATTGGTCCAGCCGTTCCCGGCATCATTCGAAAGGAGAATGGTCCCCAGATTTCCGACAACGATCCATTTATCGGGGGAGATTCGCGAAACGTCATTCAGGTAGCCCCAACCGTCTGCCGGGACACCATTCCAGTTTGCTCCGCCGTTGGTTGTGCGAAGAACCCCATAGTCACCCGTTACAAATCCGGTTAACGCATCATCAAATGCAACGCCCGTAAAATATGTTTCTCCTCCCGTTTGTTGGATGTTCCAACTCGTTCCACCGTCAGTGGTGCGGAGAATTGTGCTGCCGCTTCCGACTATTGTTCCGGTATTGGCGTCGGAGAAATACGCCGCGGTCAAATAGCTTTTCGTACCGCTTGGCTGAAGAGTCCAATCCGCGCCGCCGTTTGTCGTGCGAAGGATAACACCCATCGTTCCCACGGCAAATCCGGTTGTCGAGTTAATAAAAAACACGCCGATCAGATCTTCCGACGTTCCTGAATTCTGACTTGTCCAACTTATGCCCCCGTCGGTTGTTTTAAGTATTACGCCATTTCCTGTCCAGAGACCGCCGACGGCATATCCGATATCTTTATTTACAAGATACACTCCGCGAAGTCGACTGAAGGTGGCGCTGGCTTGCTGCCTCCACGAATTTCCACCGTCGGTGCTGCGAATGATAACCCCCAATTCTCCGACCGCAATTCCATGAAGCCCGTCACCAAATGAAACCGAGTAGAGTCTGTCCGACATGCCCCCCGCGTTCGGAATGAGCGTCCAATTGGTCCCTCCGTCATTCGTTTTCATGACAGTCCCTGCATCTCCAACTGCTACCATCGTATTCGCATCAATGACACTTACTCCGGAGAGATCATTTCCTTGAGGCAGCGGATTCTTCCAAACCCATTGTGAATAAGAGAGCGTTGCATTGGGAAGCGCAGAAACGCCATTTTCGGATCTCCTGCAGTTGAGAGACAAGCAAATCAGAATTGAAAAAACGAGCTCAATCTTGATCCTATTCTTGTGCGTTGTCATCGTATCGTCTTGTGGTTACCATGAAGCTGGGTTGAAATCGTCGACGGCTGGTTCAGTCAGCGAGGGCTTTTGGCCATCACGCCCGGCGTGATGTGCAGAAGCCGCGTTTCCCTGCGGGGACTCATCGGAGCGCGGCGACAGGGTTACTTTGGATTTCGAATCTTATCTCGGACTTCTTCTGTTGTGCTACGGGCCCAGGTTTCCGTCTCGTGCAACTCGCTGGGCAAAAAAATCGACGTCGTCCGCTCTCGGGAGATTGAAGCGGCGATCCTTCCATGCAATGATAGCGCCGCCTCTTCCGTCAGGCACGATTACCGGATCGGTCTGATCATTTTTCGCCGTCGATATAGGAATTCCATCATCTGTCCACAGACACTTACCCGAAGGCGATAGGCGTTGCGAAAGTATGTCGGACTCATTGCTGCGACCTTCATTCCAAACGATGATCGTGCTGCCGCTGTCAGATTGAACGGGTCGCGGATGCCATTGAACCTCTTCTGCTGGGCAAACAGCTGCTCCGTGGCTGTTCCAAAGGAGTTCCCCCGCTCCGGTAACACGCTGAGCAAATAGATGCGTTTCGTTGATTGATCTCGAAGGGATGGGTTCGATCCAACAGATGATTCCGCCCCCTGCCCCATCTGCCGCGATGACCGGAGAGTTTTGATCGAGTGAGGGGGAACTGATGGCCTCGCCGTCTGCGATCCAGCAGGCCGCGCCCGATGCCGATATTCTCTGCGCACGGACGTGACTTGATCCTGTTCTATTGTCCCCCCAAACGTAAATGGCCCCACCGGCGCCGTCCGAGATCAGATCGGGTTCCGTCGGGTCGACATTCTGGTTGATGATCACAATTCCATCGGCAGTCCAGAGCGGCTTGCCCGCTGCATCTACGCGCTGGGTGCAAAGGGTCCAACGTCCGCTGCGCATGTCATCCCAGAGTATGATTGCTCCACCCATTCCGTCGACGATGATCTCAGCGATGCCGCGGGTTCCACGAGCAGAGCAGACGGTCACACCGCTATCGGACCATATTCGCTTTCCTGCCGAATCGATGCATTGAGCCAATACTCTTTTGCTAAAATCCGACATGAAAGTGATAATAGCTCCGCCCCGTCCATCGGAGATTATCTTGACCCCAAATGATTGCCTGGACAAAGCAACTTGGATTCCATTTGCCATCCACTTCAGCCGGCCCAGAGAATCTACATGCTGTGCATAGACTTGATTCCTTCCTTGATCGCTCCAAGCGATGATCGCTCCCCCTTTTCCATCCGATGCGATTGCCGGATAGAATTGCTGATTTGTCGCATTACATATCAGAACGCCATTCTTCGTCCAAACTCGTCGTCCAAACCGATTGAGTCGTTGAGCATAAATATCCGCTTTGCCGCTCCGGTCGTCGAACCAGGTTAGGATCGCCCCGCCCGATCCGTCGGAAATCGCGGTCGGAGTAGCGTATCCTTTGTGGAGAGTATAGACGGGGGTATTGACCGTTGGATCCTTCGACCACTGCGAATAGGCCGACTGGCCGTAATAAGCAGTGAGCAAAATTCCAGCAATGGCAAGAGCAGCAAATCTGAATGGATTCACAGAAACACCCCGCAGGAAATCACAATATTGAAGGGTTGCCCGGTGGGTTAGTAAACGCCCCGTCGCGGATATCTCCAGTGCAAAGCTACTGCCGATAGGATGCAAATGCAAATAGACGAACCTCTACTTAAGCAACATCAGTTTTCTCGTCTCAACAAAACTTCCCGCCGTGAGTCTGTAGAAATAAATTCCGCTTGACAAATTGCCTGCGGTAAATGTTGTAGAGTGAGTGCCTGCTGTCTGCCGATCTTCTACCAATGTTCTCACGAGCTGCCCCAATTCATCAAACACTTTCAAAGTCACAAAACTGTTTACGGCTAATTGATAACTGATGACTGTCGTCGGGTTGAATGGATTTGGATAATTTTGCTGCAATACAAATTGATTTGGAGCTTGATCATTGTTTCCTTCCACTCCTGTAATCATTTCCGACAGAGGCCTCTGCCAGACACCGGCGCCCCAAGTAGCGGCAAACAAATTGGTGCCGGACACGGCTATAGCGGAAATGACAGTGTTCGGCATGTTGGTATTCACTGAAGTCCAACTTGTGCCGTTGTTAGTTGACAGGTAAACACCGCCGTAGTTAGTGCCGGCAAGAAGATTTGTGCCAATGGCTGCAAGAGAATAGACCCAATTATGGAACAAACCGGTATTTGCGCTTGTCCAGCTTGCGCCGTTGTTGGTGGAGAGAAAAACACCGCCCTGAATTCCTGCAAAGAGATTTGTCCCTGAAACGGCAAAAGCATTAACATAAACGGGAGCGCTGGGCAAGCCGGTATTGACCTCGCTCCAGCTTATGCCGTTGTCGGTGGAAAGAAAAATACCCCCGCCCTCGGTCCCGGCAAAGAGATTCATGCCCGAGACAAAGAGAGTATTGATATATTTAAATGTCAAATTAACATTGACTGGAATCCAGCTTCCGCCATTATTGGTGGAGAGAAAGACGCCGCCCCCTTCGGTTCCGGCAAAGAGATTGCTGCCGTTGATGGCAAGTGCAATGACATTTGAGTCCAACAAGCCAGAATTTACCGCGATCCAGCTGGTGCCATTGTTTGTGGAGAGAAAGACACCTCCATACGCAGCCGCTGCAAAAAGGTTCGTACCGCCAGCATCATTCGGGGAGATGACGAGAGCATGGATATCCGTACTTGTTATCCCAGAATTGAACTCACTCCAATATGCGCCATCGTTTGTGGAGAGAAAGACGCCTCCAGCGGCTCCTGCAAAGAGATTCGTGCCGGAGGCAGTAAGAGATCGAATTTCAATGTTTGTCAAACCAGCATTGATCGTACTCCAGTTCGTGCCGCTATTTGTCGATAGAAAAATTCCATCTTCAGTTCCAGCAAAGATATTCGTGCCAGAAACACTAAGGGAATTGATCCACGTATTCGTCAAGCCGTTATTAACCCCCTTCCAACTTGCCCCGTTGTCGGTGGACAGAAAAACCCCGCCGCCGCTTTGTCGAATTCCTGCATACAGATTCATCCCCTCAGCGGCAAGAGCAACAACGCCATAATTGTAAGACAAGCCTGCATTGCCGGCATTCGACCAACTTGCGCCGTTGTCGGTAGAGAGAAAGACACCATCATATATTCCCGCGAAGAGATTCTTCCCCGAAACGACAAATGCATCTACAATATTGCCGGGCACGCCGACATTGACTTCATTCCAAGTTGCACCATTGTTAGTGGAAATAAAGGTGCCTGCATTTGTCCCTGCTACAAGGTTTGTCCCAGAAAGGATAAGTGCATTAATACGAGGGTCCGTTAGCCCGGTATCGCAGACACTCCAGGTGGTTCCGTTGTTTGTGGATAGAAAGACGCCGCCAAGAGTTCCGGCGAAGAGGTTTGTACCAGAAACAACAAGAGCCCGGACATAAGTATTCGTCAGGCCAGTATTCACGGCACTCCAGGTTGTGCCATTATTCGTCGAGAGGCAGACGCCGTTTGCTAAAGTTCCTGCAAAAAGATTCGTCCCTGAAAAGGTGAGAGTCCCAACTTCGAGATCCGTTAAGCCGGTGTTGACGGAACTCCAGCTTGTCCCGTTATTGGTGGAGCGAAAGACGCCGTACAGAGTCCCGGCGAACAGATTCGTTCCAGAAGCAGCAAGGCAGAACACCGTGCCGCCGCCAGGTCCTTTGGTTTGAACCCACTGGGCATCAGATGGCTGAGTAATTCCAATCGTAAGAGCTATCGATGTGAGAACTGTGAGAGCGCGATTCTTCATTCCATTCTCTCGAAACCATGAATCGATGCGGGAGTAACGGGTGCCGGTATTCGGTGTAGGAGTGACGGTCCCTGAACGCAAAAAGCCTCCATCATCAAAATCGATTCAGGAGGTTTAAAAAGTCGCCCCCCATCTCGGCTCGTATTCGCACAAATGTAACGCGATGGGCCAGAATAGTCAAGAATTATATAATACCGGCTTGGAGTGTGTAATGGGTTCGATGAACTCTTGCCGCCACGAACAGAAATTATTGTCCGCCATTGGCTCGACAACTCTCTCCGCAGCATCTGGAACAATACTGAATTATTCTTGACAAAGACATTTTTTCTAGGCACGTCTGCGTAAATTCCATTAGGCAGCGACATCACAAGCCAAAGGCGTACGCCATCTTACGGAGTTCCTGAAAGACATCTGCTCCAGGTCAATGCCGGCACGTTCTCTCGGGAGTTCGGAGTGATCCGGTCAAAAGAATTTGTTTTTTCAGTTACTTTGCGTAGATTTTTCTATTATCACGGCAAAAGAATGTCACTGAAAGCTCGTTTCGTTCACACTAACCTTATCGCGAAAGATTGGCGTTCGCTGGCTAAGTTTTATCAGGAAGTATTTGAGTGCGTGCCGGTTCCCCCTGAACGACACTTAAAAGGGAAAGACCTCGAGCGCGGTACCGGCATTTCCGGCGCACAGCTCGACGGTGTACATCTCCGTCTCCCCGGTTTTCACGGAGAGGGGCCAGCATTGGAGATTTTTACATACAGCGAGCTTGGTCCCGCGCCGGGCGCCGCAGTCAATCGTCCGGGATTCGGACACATCGCATTTGGAGTGGATGATGTTTCGAGGGCGCGCGAGGCAGTCTTGAGCGCTGGCGGTAAAACGGTCGGAGAGATCGTGACGCTGCAAATCGCCTCCGGGGGAGCGGTAACCTGGTGTTATGTGACCGACCCCGAAGGCAACGTCATCGAACTTCAATCGTGGGCTTGACGGATATTTTCCGGTTTGGCGGGATCGAAGGAAGTTGTGCTCTGCCGACCTCTCGATGATCAATTCCAAAACGATTATTATGTCGCTCCTCCGGAGCTCCAAATGGGCTTAAGTGATTCGACTACAAACATGCCGTCCCTCCGGGACTCAATTGCGACAAAATTCATGGGATGTGGCGCGGATATGAAAGCTCCATCAGGAGCGACTTGTTAATAGAAATGGGAGGTAATGGTAATCGAGCTCCGATAGGAGCGACATGTTAATAGCAATGGGCAGTACTGTTCAGCGAGCTCCGATAGGAGCGATATATGAAAAGGTCTCGTGCTTTCGTTAT
>CAYLMV010000155.1:0-4962 GCA_964384415.1 uncultured Chitinophagaceae bacterium
CAACGGTGTCGAACAATTCCAGCAGTCTATCGACACAATTGCTCATGCTGAATCGATTCAGCGCATCTGCACGGGCGGCGGCGCCAAGAGAGCGGCAAAGCGGTTCATCGTCCAGGAGCTTCTCGAGCGCCGCTCCGACTGCGGCTACACTTCTTGGCTCTATCAGAATGCCTGTTCGGCCGTCGGTGACAATTTCGGGAACACCCCCCGCATCGGTTGCGATCACCGGCTTCTCCATAGCCATTGCCTCGATGACGACGAGACCGAAAGTTTCACCGAACGACGGGAGAATGAATATGTCGAGGGCGGCCATAAATCGGGGAACCTCCTCTGTGAATGGCATGAACTTGACATACGTTTCAAGTCCAAGAGTGCGGCAGAGTTCTGCGAGGTGTGCCTTGTGGCCCGGTTCGCCGGCCGTCTCTTCCCCGGCGATTAGAAACAAAATGTTAGGGTGGCGTTTGATGAGGCTGGGGAGCGCTCGAACGACCACTTCCTGACCTTTTCCCGGGTCGATACGGCCGAGAACCCCGATGATTTTCTTATCGGGTGAAAGGCCAAAAAACGAACGCGATTCCTCCATTGTTGATGCTGCCGGGTCAAACCGGTCGAGGTCCGTTCCGAGCGGAACAACCGTCATCTTCCCCGAAGGCATCTTCGTAAACGCCAGGGCGTTCTCCTTCATTCGCTGCGTCAGGGTGATCCAGAGAGAAAGTTTCGAGAAGACCCATGTATGGAAGACATCCCTTTTGTTGTGGCGGGAATCCATCTGCTGGTAAAAAACGAGCCGGAGATCCGGCAGGAAGCGCGAAGCAAGAGACGCGAGATGAATATCGTGCGATTGCATGAGGAGGGCGATATCAATGGAATGCTCTCGCAAGACGCCGGCAAGACGGTTTGCTAAAAAGATATCCCCGTATCTCCAAGCCGGCGCAAGTGTCGCAGACTCAATTCCCCATTCGCGCGCCTTATGATGGAGGGATGAATCCGGCGGCACGACGACCATGGCGAAAACTCCCTTGCCGTTCATCGTGCGGGCAAGGCGAAGCGTCGACAGCTCGAGCCCTCCGAGGGACCGGGAAAAACAAATAATGGCGATTCGTTTCTGTAGAGTGCTCATCTTCTGAATGAAATCATCGCGATCTCATCATTCCGCAGATCGCATTGCTGATGTGTGGCTTTCGTGATCCTACAAAGTAATGACGATCATCGACGCTGCAAATGTTGCCGTTGTGACATACGCTGAAACCTGATGCACCCGCAGCTGTGAGTTGACACTCATATGCCGCCCGCTGGCGAGCAACGGCGTCAGGATCATCCCCGCCACATGGATCCAAGCAAGTGTTTTGTGAATTGTGATTGTGCTTGTTTCATCGCGGCGAATAAGCGGGGGCGGCGCCAAAACCGCAAGGAGGCCTGTGGCAGAGTACGATGCGATGGTCAGAGCAACGAATGTCTGATGATTGTTGCGCAGAGAGCGGCTGTGCAGGTTGTCAATGGTCCTCTGCCCGAAGTAGACTGCGGTTGCCATCAGGCCAAAGGTTACGATGCCGCCAACCAGGTGTCCCGTAAGCATCGTTCTTCTGATCCTTAGTTCATACCGTCGCTCCGAAGGAGACAGCGGGGGAAGGAGACCGGTACTCCGGACGAGCCCATCTTCTCCCCACAATCCGCGCTCAACAAAACTTATATTCGCGGGCATAAGCCTGCCCTTTGCCGGAGTTGAAGAAGCGCTTGCCGCCGTCGAATCAATGGAGTCGTGCGAATTGGAACCGCTGTCGGGCAACACCGCAAATTCCTCCTGGGCGGATGAGGCGAAACTGCCGGCCAGAATCAACAAACAAATTGTGAGGAGTTTCATTGTTCAGGGGGCAGTCAAGAAACTGAATTATTCAATCTGGATATCACGGCGGGAGCTTGATGCAAAGCCAATCTACCATTATTTGATGGAATAAAAAAGGGGATGAGAGTGAGAGAAGGGGCTGAATTTAAACTTAAAATCGTCATGCTCACCCCGGGTCGGCGCCCGGGCAGGCTCCGGTGGGCATCGATTCTGTCAGCCAAAAAAATTTGGAGTCCCGGTGAAGTTCATCTCGTGCAATGTGCAGGATGGGATTCACAAACTCAGGCGCTGCCGGTGTGAGGGGAGCTTCCTGTTTTGGGCAGGCGTCTCCTCAGAGATGGTTGGAGTTTTATGGATTCAATGAGAAGCCGTATCGCTCGCGGCAAGTTGTACTTTTGCCCACATCTTAAATGATTCCAGTTTTCCACCGGACGAACCTCTTCCGCCGCCCCCGCCGCCGCCCCGACGACCTCTACCTCCTCCACCATAACCTCCTCCGCCGAAGCCGCCTCCTCCTCCCCCTTCGCCTCTTCCCGCCCCGCTGAATCCTTCAGCCGGTTTTTCAGCAGCCGGCGTATTCGAAGTCTCAACCCCCACCCCGATCTTCTCTCCGGGTTTCGTTCCAATAGCGAACGGATGCGAACCGTTATCCGAGAGAGGTACTTTCAACTCATAGACGACAAATTCACTCGTCGCATGAAAACGCGCTTCGATCCCTCCGGCTTCAGCGACGGTCATGGTATGATGATCGTCTTTCCCGGGCCCTTCAATTTCCAATTCCTCGCTCGACGGCTCAATCCGCGCTGTCATTGGTTGGGCATCTTCCTCCATTCCGGGTTCCTGCGGCTGCCGGAAGCCTCCGCCCCCGACCGGGTAATGAATCCCGAAGGTCTCGTCCTTCCCGCCTTCTTTGTCAAACCAAAAAACTATTCCACGCCTCAGAATCTGGCTGCGGAGATTACGGTTCGTCGTAATCACCCCGATATAGATGAAGCTGGAATCATTGAATATGCCGATCGAAGTTTCTCTGTCATCAAGAAGCGACAGATTATTTCCCCACTCCGTGTTTTTTCCGTCAATGAGAACCGGATGATTGCGCCACCGGCTCGTCAGATCGATCATGCCGCAGCCTGCGGAGAACAGAAGAAGAGCAATCAATGGATAGTGAAGTTTCCATCGTACGATTCTATCGGAACGGGAATTACCTGGGCAGGAGGAGTGTGCCGAATTTTTCGCAGGGCTCATGGTATTGGAATCCTTGTATGTCTTAAGCATGGAGACTCTCCAGATTTAGAACAGCCCCTGACAAAAAGGTTTAACAACGGCAGGTTTTGAGCCGATAAGCTGATGATTTCGGTCGAAGAGAGCAAGCGACCGGAGGGGAAAAGTGCGAGTCAAAATCATTATTCCGCCAGAAAACGCCGCGGCGAGAGGACGCCAGAATTCAGCGCTCTCGGCACCGACGACAAGATGGATTTCCCGCCAGTCAAAATCGATGCCGGCAGTAATGATTACCGGTTCGTCTGTTCTTTGATGATACCGATATACCTTTACCGCTTTCAGGTTCGCCGCTTCGATTCGCCGGCTTCGACTTCCGGCCTAGCGGGATTTGCCGATGGATATGGACTTTGTGAATTCCGCCAGGACTGTCGACAGATTCGGCTCGCCGATTTCTTCCAATTCATACGTCACCCTCAACGCAGGCTTCTTTATTGTTATGATCCTTTTGAGATCAATCGGAGTCCCGATGATGACAACGTCGCACGGCACTTTATTGATTGTCGCTTCGAGGTCGCGAATCTGCCGGTCACTGTACCCCATTGCTGGAAGAAGCACGCCGATCCTGGGATACGTTTCGTACGTTTTGCGGATTTCGCCTTTCGCGTAAGGGCGGGGATCGACAATTTCAGCCGCGCCGAATTTTTGCGCCGCCACTGTGCCCGCTCCGATCTTCATTTCACCGTGTGTGAGGGTCGGGCCGTCCTCGATAACAAGAACTCTTTTTCCCGCAACCATTTCGTTGTGCTCCAATGAAATTGGAGAAGCCGCATCGATGACCTTCGCCTTAGTGTTCACAGAACGGATGTTATCCCGCAATTTCTTGACCGCGTCCGGAGTTGCGGAGTCTATCTTGTTGATGATCACCACATCCGCCATCCGGAGATTTGCTTCGCTCGGGTAATAGCTCAGTTCGTCGCCGGCTCTCAGCGGGTCGGACACGACAATGTGAAGGTCCGGGTTGTAGAAAGGAAGGTCGTTGTTGCCTCCATCCCAAATAATAATGTCGGCGTCGTTTTCTGCCTGACGGAGGATTGCCTCGTAGTCGACCCCCGCATAGATAATCGTCCCGCTGACGATATGTGGCTCATATTCTTCCATTTCTTCTATCGTGCACTTATGTTTTTTCAAATCGGCAAGCGAAGCGAACCGTTGTACCTTTTGCTTCTCAAGATCGCCGTACGGCATCGGGTGACGGACCGCTGCGACGCGGTAGCCCATCTCATGCAAGAGCTTCGCTACCTTGCGGCACGTCTGGCTTTTGCCGCTCCCCGTCCGTACCGCGCAGACTGAAACCACCGGCTTATTGCTTTTGATCATCGTTTGCGCCGCTCCAAGCATCTTAAAATGCGCCCCGGCAGATGTCACCCGCGATCCGAGACTCATAACCCGCCGGTAAGGAACGTCGCTGTATGAAAACACAACTTCCTCCGCTCCATTGCTCTTGATCAACTCTTCAAGGTTCTTCTCTTCGTAGATGGGGATGCCTTTGGGATACAAAGAGCCGGCGAGGGATGCGGGATATTTTCGCCCGGCAATATTCGGGATCTGCGCTGCGGTGAATGCGACAACGTTATAGAGATCATTGTCGCGGTAGATCATGTTGAAATTATGGAAATCCCTCCCCGCTGCTCCCATGATAATCGTGTTGATCCGTTTGTTTGGTTTCATGATGCTCCTCTCCATTTGACTTTCCGAACATTTAGGAATTCAAAGGGCAAAATGCAAAAGGCAAAATTAAAGTGGTAAGTTCAAAGTACCTAATACGGTTCATGGGTGCTTTGAACATGTGACCCTATAATTTTGAATTTTGCATTGTAACTTTGCCCTTTGCACTTTTA
>CAYLMV010000155.1:5062-7514 GCA_964384415.1 uncultured Chitinophagaceae bacterium
CGAAGCACTCTTTCGATTCTAACACATGCCCAGTCGATTTCTTTTTTCGTGATAACAAGGGGCGGTGCGAGGCGAATGACCGTCTCGTGTGTCTCTTTGCAGAGAATTCCCTCGTTCATCAGCGCCTCACAATAGGGGCGTGCATTCGTATCAAGAACTACTCCAATCCAAAGTCCTCTCCCACGAATATTGACAATATGGGAACTCTTGATCTTGCGCAGCCGGTCGATGAAGTATTGACCGAGTTTTGCCGAACGGGAGACGAGTTTTTCTCTCACCAGCACCTTCAATGCTGCACAGGCAACGGCGGCAGCAAGCGGATTCCCGCCGAACGTCGAGCCGTGATCACCCGGCTTGAAAACGCCGAGGATCTCCCTGCTCGACAGAACGGCTGAGACCGGATAGAATCCGCCCGAAAGTGCCTTGCCGATGATGACCATATCTGGATGAACGTCTTCGTACTGATGAGCGAAGAGCTTGCCGCAGCGCCCGAGTCCCGATTGAATTTCATCCACGATGAAGAGCACGTTATTTTCCTTGCAGATTTTCGCCACTTCCCGGAGGTAGCCTTCCGGTGGAGAAATAATGCCGGCTTCGCCCTGAATAGGCTCGACGAGAAAAGCCGCCGTGTTCGGTGTAATAGCCTTCCTCAGCGCATCGCTGTCACCATACTTGACTAAGTTGAACCCAGGTGTGAAGGGACCGAAGCCGTTTCGATATTGCGCTTCGGTTGAGAAACTGATAATTGTGATCGTGCGGCCATGAAAATTGTCCGATGCACAAATGATCTCAGCCTTGTCCTCGGGTATTCCCTTGATCGTATAGCCCCACTTCCGGGCCGCCTTCACCGCGGTCTCAACGGCTTCCACTCCGGTATTCATCGGCAGCGCACATTCGTAACCGGTGATATCATGCAGGAGTTTATAGAATGCAGGAAGCTGGTCGTTGCGAAATGCCCGGCTCGTCAAGGTGACGAGTTTGGCCTGTTTGATGAACGCTTTGAGAATGGCAGGGTGGCAATGTCCCTGGTTGACGGCAGAATAGGCGGCCAGGCAATCGAGATATTTCTTGCCGTCGACGTCGGTCACCCAGACTCCCTTCCCCTTGTGTATCACCACGTCGAGAGGACGGTAGTTATGCGCGCCGTACTGTTCCTCGAGGGCGATGTAATCCTGAGTCTTCATAGATACACTCCATGATCGTAAGTGAAGAAAATGCGACTCAAAGAACGAGCGATGAATTGATAACGGGAGGTCGGGGGACGCGTTAGGTCAAATTGAGGTAATATGCCACGAGCGCTGTGTCGAACAGCGCAGGGGCGGGTCGTGCGGCGGTGTGATATTTCAGTGCGATGTTATTCATGTTCAAACAACAGTGTCAGTAACGCCATGCGGACAAACAACCCGTTGCGCGACTGCCGGAAATAGACCGCTCTCGGATCGCTGTCGACCGCTGGGTCGATCTCAACGGTTCTGGGAAGCGGATGCATGATGATCGCATTCGGCTTCATTTTCTTCAGGACGTCAGCATTGATGTTGTAAGGCGAGAGGTCGATATCGTTTCTCTGAAGTCTCTCGCGATCGATGTGTGTGCGATAGATAACATCCGCCTGCGGAAGTATCTTCTCCGGGTTTTCCGTTAATTCGTACTCGATATCATGATGGTCCAGATAGGCCAGGATGTCGTCTTTGATCTGCATTTCCTTCGGCGCCACGAAGTAGAGCTTGACCCTCTCGAACTTGCCGAGCAGGTACGCCAGCGAGCGCGCCGTGCGGCCCTTGTCGAGCGCTCCGATAAGGGCAACGGAGAGTCCGTTCAATGCTCTGCATTCCCGGAAAATCGTGTAGAGGTCCAGAAGCGCCTGTGTCGGATGCTGACCGCCCGATCCCTCGCCGGCATTGATGACCGGAACGTTTGAGACAAGAGAGGCCCGTTTCGCCGCCCCTTCTTCCGTGTGGCGAAGCACAATGACATCGCTGCAATTCGCGATAATGCGGATCGTATCTTCGAGCTGCTCCCCTTTGATTTCGGAAGAGAACTCATTCGCGCGTTCTGTGGACAACACTCCGCCTCCCAGCCTCCGCATAGCCGCCTCGAAAGAAAATCGTGTCCGCGTCGACGGCTTGTAGAACAACGATGCCATGATTTTATCATCATAGTCTCGTGTGCCTCCGCGGGCTACGATCTTTTCCATCTGCTCTGTGCGCTCGAACAATTCCAGCAGAAGCGGCACAGTGAATTGCTGTGATTCGATGATATGCTTTAGATGCATTACCTACTCCGTTTCAAATTACGAGAGATCACCGCCAAGGCGTAAAGGTCGCAAAGGGTCCATGAATACCGACCTTTGAAGCCCATAGCTCATTCGAAAAGTTGACGCGACTCCTTGGCCATCCTTCGTCTTTTCAATTCCCCCGTTCTCTTTTCTTCGCGCTCTTTGCGCCTTCGCGGT
>CAYLMV010000156.1:0-7497 GCA_964384415.1 uncultured Chitinophagaceae bacterium
GCTGGAAAGCGCGGGATCTCGCAAAGAACGCTCGACAAGCTGATCCCGACAAAAAGCGTCGGGACGGGCTGGAACTAGCCGTCGATGATTTCGCCGCGCGGTTTCGGACAGATTTAGGAGCAGCGATTGGAACGTCCGCGTAACAAACTACCTTGCAGCGGCTGTTTGCCGCCGAAGCTTATTTATCCCGCTGCTTTTTAGCGGGAGCTCCGGTCCGTTAGGCGCAGCGCAAAGCGTAACTCAGTAGTTTCTGGAATTTTATCGAAGAGAGGTTTTCGAGGTATGTTTTTTGAGCCAAGAAGATAGTTCGCTCTTGGTGAGGTTGCCCGAGGCAAGAGACATCATTGTCGAGTATGCGTCCTCTTCCCCGGCAGTGATGTCCCAACCATTCTTCTGAAGAAAGATATCCATCAGGGCAAACGCTACTCGCTTGTTCCCATCTACGAATGGATGATTCAAACAAATATGAAATCCGTAAGCAGCAGCTTTGTCGAAAATAGTCTTGTTGGCGTACTTACCACCTACCGTTATTTTGGGCTGCGCAATCGCGGATTCCAACAAGTTCTTATCACGAACTCCTGCGCTTCCTCCATACCTTTGAAGCAAGTCAGTATGGATAATCAGCACAATTTCTTCTGGTATGAACTGTACCGACATTATTTTGCGAGAGCTTTTAGCGTGTTTCGGAATCTTTTGTTTGTTCGGTCAAACGCTTTCGCCCATTCGGCGAATTTCGGATTAAACGGAGATAGTACAACACCCTCATCTGTCTCGATGAGATGCAATTCGTCTCCTTCGTTCAGATGGTAGTTCTCCACAATCGTCTTGGGAAGCGTGATCCCAAGGCTGTTGCCTACTCGACGCACAGCAGTTTTTAACATTGGTTTGATCCTTATGTTCTTGCTACATTATAACAAATGTAATACAAACAGTCAACTTGCGCTGCGCCCTAACTAGTCGCTCCCCGCTGGAAAGCGCGGGATCTCGCAAAGAACGCTCGACAAGCTGATCCCGACAAAAAGCGTCGGGACAGGCTGGAAATAGCCGCCGACGATTTCGCCGCGCGGCAGTACGGCGAGAATTGTATGATCAACAGATACCTCCGCGCAATGAACTACATGGAACTGGCTGTTCGCCGCCGCAGCTTATTTATCCCGCTGCTTTTTAGCGGGAGCTCCGGTCCGTTAGGCACCTGGTCATCATGGTTCGAATACGGGAATAAAAACATTCGAGAGTATCGCAGGTGAAAACCCCTCAAACAGACTACCCAAGTTTACCCGTGCATCTTTTCAAAAATGCGAAGGCTTGGGAAACATGGCTGCAAAAACATTTGAACTTTCCTACTGGCCTCTGGATTAGAATAGCCAAGAAATCGGCCAAGCTTCAATCTGTCAGTTACCAAGAAGCGCTAGAAGTTGCATTATGCTACGGATGGATCGATGGTCAGAAACGTACTTATGATGAAAAGTCTTGGCTACAGAAATTCACACCTCGCGGACCAAAAAGCATTTGGTCCAAAATCAATCGGGCTAAAGCGTTAGAACTCATACGAGGTGGTCGAATGAAATCAGCTGGTCTGGGCGCGATTGAAAGTGCAAAGAAAAATGGTCGTTGGGATACAGCATATGATTCACACCGCACAGCAGTGCCGCCAAGTGATTTTCAAACGGCATTAAACAAGAGCGCGAAAGCGAATGCCTTCTTCGCAACGCTAAACAGTCAAAACAGGTACGCCATTCTATTTAGGATACAGACGGCAAAAAAGGCTGAGACTCGTCAAAAGCGTATCCAAAAATTTGTTCGATTGCTTGCCAAGCATGAAAAGCTGTATCCATAACCAATGGGAGGCGCGTGGCGAACAGTCAGCCGCCCAACAAGTCGCTCCCCGCTGGAAAGCGCGGGATCTCGCAAAGAACACTCGACAAGCTGATCCCGACAAAGAACGTCGGGACCGGCTGGAAATAGCCGTCGACGATTTCGCCCCGCGACAGTACGCCGAGAATGATATGATCAGCAGGTACGTCCGCGCAATAAACTACATGAAACTAAAAGTTCGCCGCCGCAGCTTAGTTATCCCGCGCTTTTTAGCGGGAGTTCCGGTCCGTTAGGCGGCAGAATCAGCTTCATTCTCTTATCATTGCTTCAATTGGAGGTTGGATTGAAAACTCTTCTAGTACTCGTTCTTATTCCAATGTCGGTCGTTCCGGCATTTTCGCAACGCGTCGATCTGCAACTGTCTGGCGGTCTTGGCTTCGCCACAGCAGGTGCTCCTACTAGCAGTTATACGGAAACTTATTCTACTGATGCTTCTGGCTATGCCATCACAACTATTCAGAACCGACATGATACTTATATCTCACTCGGGCAGGGTGCCAGAGGCGAAGCGCGACTAATTTTCTGTCTAGACTCCAACATTGCCATTTTTACCGGCGTAACTTACTCAGCAAGCACCCAAACCTCAAAGGTTAATTCCTTCTTCCCAGACCTGCCACCATTTGGAAGAGCCGACAACCTGACGATGGATTTCGACTGCGGCTCCATCCAAGCTGGGCTGCAGCTTCAGTCTAATGAAGGCATTCTCGAACCATTCGTCGCCGTCGGCGCGGGATACTTCCTCAGAAGTTCATTTACAGTAACAGAGGACAATAGTTATACTTACACCGATACCAAAGTCACGACAAATACGCCGATCGGCTATGTCGCCTACCTCGGCGCAAATATCAGAATCGCACCAAAGGTGTCTCTTTTCGCAGCCGCAAAGGCAACCCTGGTCAGCTACCGTATCACTCGAACTGAGATCACAAATTATTGGGACAACCATGTCAACAGCTTAAGTTCATTGACCACAAGTGAACGCGTCACAGTCTATGAACAGGACAAGGACTATACGGCCCTCTCAAACGCAAATACAAATATGCCAACAAACGGCGGCCCTCCCATTCCTATTCCTACAAGCTCGATTGCACTCTTGGGAGGGCTATCGTTAGAATTTTAAGCCTGCCGCCTAACCAGTCGCTCCCCGCTGGAAAGCGCGGGATCTCGCAAATAACACTCGGCAAGCTGATCCCGACAAAAAACGTCGGGACAGGCTGGAAATAGCCGTCGATGATTTCGCCGCGCAGGAGTACGCCGAGAATGATATGATCAGTAGATACGTTCGCGCGATGGACTACATGGAACTAGCCTTTCGCCGCCGCTCTACGAGTCTGCGACTCGCAGAGTCGTAGACAGCCTATTTATCCCGCTGCTTTTTAGCGGGAGCTCCGGTGCGTTAAGGCACATAAAGCTGAGCCCACATATTTGTGGTTTTCAAGAGAGATGACGATGAAGAAGCGATTTTCTGAGATAACGGTAAGCATTTTAGCCACTTGCTCGTTTGCCTTTTCGCAGCCGAACGCGGTAATTAATGAAGGAATTCAGTTAGGAATCATAGATTCTTATAAATCTATGTCATCCGCCATTAATCTTGATGAGGATCGCAATTTCTCAGCAACACTTCAAGGAGGATTCGCACTCGGGGCATCTCTTGGATATCGTTTCCATGGTAAATTCCAAATAGATGGATTGGTTGACGCAAGCTTTTTATCTTCCTCCAATCAAATCGATTATAAGTATCCCGCGCCGTTATCAATCCAGACTGATATCAATAGAATGACCCTGACAACTCTTTCTCTTGATTTGAGTTTCTATTTCTTCTCGGCAAATCGCATCCAGCCATTTGTTAAGCTGGGATACGATATCTATCTCAATAGAATCGATTTTCAGGCAAAAGGCTATGCTGGTTATCGATTCGAAAATACTTACTCAGCGTACGGCTTCCATTCCGAATTGGGTATATCTTATTATTTGACAAGCAATCTCATCGTAAACGTTTTTATCCGTAATGATGAGATCGTATTGAATAGCGTTATAAACCCAGCTACAAGCGAGAATACATTTAATCTTACAAGTTTCGAATATGGAAATTCATTCTCTATCCTATTTTAATTCGCCATATCGGACCTAATCCTGATCCCAGTATGCGCCCTAACCAGTCGCTCCCCGCTGGAAAGCGCGGGATCTCGCAAAGAACGCTCGACAAGCTGATCCCAACAATCACGAGGTGATGCCTTTGGTAAAAAGCGTCGGGACAGGCTGGAAATAGCCGTCGACGATTTCGCCGCGCAGCAGTACGCCGAGAATGATATGATCAGGAGCTACGTCCGCGCAATGAACTACATGGAACTAACCTTTCGACGCCGCAGCCTCTTTATCCCGCTGCTTTCTAGCGGGAGCTCCGGTCCGTTAGGCTGCCTAATAAAGGAGATTCCAAAGTGAAAAAAGCTACGTCAATTATCTTTATCATTCTTGTTTCAATTTCTATCGGAATCGCTCAAATTCCATCTGAAAAGAATCAAGATACTTTACAAAGACGCAACAATATCGACAAACACAACGCCGGCTTTTATTTGGTCTTAGCGGAGGCAGACAGTTCGGCTGTTCTTCCTGCCACAAGAACGGATCAGCAGATTGTACGTTACGATTACAGGTTTTTACGAAATTCTGAGCAGGACATACCAAGGTACTTTCTGTTATCGAAGATCGCCGACGTACCACTCGCGCTTAGCAAGACACCAGAGTTGCAGGAGAAAGGTGATAATGGTTTCCCAGAGTTGCGTCTAGAATTGACGTCCGAGGCTGCGAGTAATTTAGAGAAGCTGACACGTGAGCACCTTGGTGGGAAGGTGGTATTCATGATCGATGGCGAACCCGTTACGCTACATAAAATCCGGAGTGTCATCACAGGTGGTCACTTCCGCCTCTCCAGGTGTACCGATACAGCGTGTCAATACATTTATGGGCGTCTTGTGGAGAAGCAATGACGGCCGCCTGACCAGTCGCTTCCCGCTAGGAAGCGCGGGATCTCGCAAAGAACACTCGACAAGCTGATCCCGACAAAAAGCGTCGGGACAGGCTGGAACCAGCCCTCGACGATTTCGCCGCGGGGCAGTACGCCGAGATTGATATGATTAGCAGATACGTCAGCGCAATGAACTATATGAAACTGGCTGTTCGCCGCCGCAGCTTATTTATCCCGCTGCTTTTTAGCGGGAGCTCCGGTCCGTTAGGCAGCCCAAGCAGCATTGAGATAGCTATACTCAATATCACAATCCGATCACTTCTGGTTGAATGGTCTTATTATGAAAACAATTCTTTCAAAAAGGGGCTATCCCATCATTCTCTTTGTGCTTTCGTCAATGCTAATTCCGCAGGAACTGTTTCCGCAATCAGCTGATTCTCTAACGCAATCTCTGCCGTTCGAGGGCGGTATTCAGTTTCAACTTATCGGGGGTATGGGCATTTACTATATTGGAAACTTAGGCTCTGGCTCCCACTTCCGAGTTGGCGCTGATCTCTCATTGAGCAATTCGAATCAATCAGGTAATCGTGACAACTACTCTTTCAATTATTTTACCGCAGCGCCCTACTCAAATAGCTCAATTGAATCTAATAAGCCTCACCAAAAAGTAAACACCTATACTGTCTCCGTTTCTGGCTTGTACCTCCAAAACCTCGTCAAATACAAACACGCGACGATATATTGTGGAGTAGGTCCAATAATAGATAACTCCTGGTCCAGATCAACAGATGACTATACAGATTCGTATACTTTTTCCTCCGGCAACATTTATACCACAATTGAAAATGATGAAACAACTAGTAAATCCATGGGCGCAGGTCCCCTATTAATTTTTGGTATTAAAAGTCAACTGTTTAGTTATGTTCAACTGACCGCTGAATTCGAATTATCCGCTCTTTACCAATGGAACTCACAAACCTCGTCTACACGCACAACAACAACCGGCAGTACTATCAATTCATCTACAACCAATAGTGACAATGTCTCACATCTCAGCGGGTGGGCCATAACCCTGAATCCCATTCGTATTGGAGTAATCATCGAACTATGATTTCCTTTTTCTCAACTATCATACCGAGGCTGCCTAACCAGTCGCTCCCCGCCAGAGAACGCGGGGCAGGCAAGCTGATCCCGACAAAAAGCGTAGGGACAGGCTGGAACCAGCCGTCGACGATTTTGCACGCTGCTTTTTAGCGGGAGCTCCGGTCCGTTCGGCAGCGAAAAAGCTCACTTCTACAAAGAGGCAGTTACAACAAACTCTGGTGAATCAACATGGGGACTCATTTCAAACTCAATCTACTTCTCATTGCCTGCGCCATACCCGTCCTCTGCCAAGAGAATCCAACTTGGAGCGAGATAAAGGCTCCTCCCCACATAAAATATTCGGCATTCGACTTTGCCGATTCGTCGAACGGATGTCTCATTTCTCAGCGGGGTATCTTTGTCATCACAACCGATGGAGGAATCAAATGGAGTAGCCCAGAAACACTTCAACATTGTACACAGATAATCAAACTAGAGTTTCTTACCAAAAACATCATCATCGCAGTCGATCAAATAGACTACAGAGGACCTCTCCCTATCAAGCTATATATATCAACAAATGCTGGTGTTAGTTGGACGGATAAGATGCTACCAGATTCCATACCTCAGGGCGGACCTTCTACAATCTCGCTCCTTAACGAGAATATTATTGGGTTCGTGAGCTTCAGGTCGATCATGTACACAAGTACGAATTTGGGGGATTCATGGGATACTTTGCGGCTAAAACCGCCTAGCTTTCTTTCTTGTTTCCACATCTTCCAACCCGACAATTATTTCATCGGTGGTGGTAACGGTCTTCTCGGCTCCGGCTATGTTTCGCAAAGCATCGATAGTGGAAAGACATGGACTTCTTTGTACGGTGGAACTGGCGTTAACTCAGAGTACTTTACCCGCTCGCTTGGATATTTTGACCTCTGGTACGACGATGGGAACATAACAACAACTGCGACAGTACTCTATAATTCTTCAACAAACTCAAAGGTGTTATTCGAAAATGGCGGGGGAATTGGAGCTTTGTATGACAACGGTACATATATCTTCTTTGACAGAGGCTCGTTGCCTATTGACCAGGGACACTGGCTGTTTACTACAACGGATAGCCGACATGTTTGGATCCTCACCGACAGCGGTAGCGTTTTCCAGAGAACGGATTTGCTCACGAATGTATCACTATTAAAGTTGCCCAGTTTACCGTTCCAATTCTCCTTAGAACAGAATTTTCCAAATCCCTTTAATCCGACAACCACAATTCGATACACCATTCCTTCGAACGATTTTATTACCTTAAGAATATTCGACATCCTTGGCAACAGTGTGGCAATTCTTACCAATTGTCAACAAAATGCAGGCACCTATTCAGTACAATTCGACGCTTCTCATCTCACAAGCGGCATCTATTTTTGTCGTTTAGAATCGGCTCGATACCGTGACATAAAAAAACTTGTGTTATTGAAGTAGACGTTGTCGCTGCCTAACCAGTCGCTCAAGCGAACGGAAGTAGCCGTCGACGATTTCGCCGCGCGGCAGTACGCCAGAATTGACATGATCAACAG
>CAYLMV010000157.1:0-7409 GCA_964384415.1 uncultured Chitinophagaceae bacterium
AAACGCATCGATTCTCAGTTCCGGATCGCGCGGCTGAAATATGCCGGCGGCGGCGATTGGTACAACGATCCTTCGAGCGAGGTGAACCTTCTTCAATTTGCCAGGCGCTACACAAACATCGATGCAGACCCTGTCTATGAGTTCACGGAGATTGCCGACGACAGATTCTTTTCGTACCCGTTCATATTTATGACGGGTCACGGCAATATTAACTTCTCCGATTTCGAAGTCGAGCGGCTGCGATCGTACCTTGAACACGGGGGCTTTCTTTACGCCGATGACGACTACGGCATGGACAAAGCCTTCCGGCGCGAGATGAAGAAGGTGTTTCCCGACGGAGATCTGGTAGAATTGCCTTTTTCGTACGGGCTGTATCACTGCGTTTTCGATTTTCCGAACGGAGTCCCCAAAACGCACGAGCACAACGGGAAACCGCCCCAGGGCTTCGGCATCATGTACAAGGGCCGGCTCGTTGTCTATTATACATACGAGTCAAATCCGAGCGACGGCTGGGCAGATCCCGATGTTCATAAAGATCCCGAAGAAAAGCGGCAAGAAGCGCTGAGGTTCGGAACCAACTTGTTGTACTGGGCTCTAACCCAGTAGAGAAAGGGAAAATGGGAGATGGAAAATGGATGATGGAGAGATTCAATCAGCATAACCTACTTTACAATTAGTTATTAGTGGAAACCCAGGAAACTTTGCACTTTTCACTTTAATTTTGCCCTTTGCACTTTTAACTTTCAACTTATAGATCATCTGCTTGTAGTTCATTACTAACTAACCTTGCATGCCGGAAACAGAAACCCATAGCACACCGATCTATACCGAGATGCTCCGCCGCCTCGAGACGGCAAGGGCGCGGTTCTACCGGGTCAGGGTTATGTACGGCACCGTTGTCTTGATGATAGCCGCGCTGGGCTTGCTGAGCGGCTTGTCGCTTATCGAAGCATTGTTGGTGTGCAGTTCAACGGTTCGAACTCTTCTTTTGGGCGCCGCCGTTCTCGGCCTCGTTCTCCTCACGGCAAGGCTCGTCGTCATCCCGTTGCTTCAATGGACAAATGTATTGAACGGAATATCTGAGCGGGAATTTGCGCTCCTCGTCGGAGAGAAATTTCCGGATATCAAAGACCGCCTTAAGAACATTCTCGATATCTTTGACGAGCAGACAGGCGACACCGGACGGAGAGAAGGATTTCATCCGCAATATTCACCCGAATTGATCGACGCCTCTTTTGCCGATCTTCAAAAGGCCGCAGCATCGGCCCGATTCTCCGAAGTGGTTTCTACCGAGCGACTTCGTTCCGCAGAAAAACTATTCGTCATTACCGCGGTCTGCTCTGCGATTCTCTTCGTCGTGCCGGCATTTGACCTTCCGTTCGCAGCATATCGGCTGATCCACTTCAACACCGACTTCAGGCCGCCGGCGGCGTTTGCGTTTCTCGTCCAGCCGGGGGACGCAGAAATCGTAAAGGGGGAATCGCTCCCTCTTTCCATATCGCTTCTTGCGACCGGAAAAGGAGGGTCTCCCATCCGCCGCGCTTTGCCGAAAAGCATCACTCTGTCTGTTCGTCAGACGAGCATGGCTCCGGAGGACCAGTATGAGATCGCGATGGATTCCTCCGGACAGTTTCACTTCACCCTTGCCGCACTCAGGCAATCGCTGCAGTATCATCTGGAAGCAGAAGAAATCAGGAGCAAGGATTACGTCGTCAACGTCACAGACAGGCCTCTGGTGAGGTCGTTAAAAATAAAGATAACGCCGCCGGCATATTCACGGCTTCCCCAACAGAACCTCGACGACAACATCGGAGATGTCACAGCGCTTCCGGGAACGCGCATTCAATGGCGGGTCGAGGTCAGCAAAGCATTGGAGCATGCGTCGATCGTTTTCGGAAACGGCCAGGAACTGAAATTGCTGCCTGAGGGAATGATCTTTGCGGGAGAGCAGACACTGCGGCGCACATCGACCTACCACATCGCGCTGGAAGACAGCGAAGGCGTCAGGAATGTAGATCCCATTGAGTACAAACTCGGCCTGTTGACGGATGAGGTCCCGAGCGTTGTCATCGAAGAACCCGGAAGGAATGTCGACGTCACTGAAGCGATGAATGTGCCGTTGAGGATCAAGATCCATGATGATTTCGGGTTTACGGCTCTCAAGCTTTCATTCCGGCTGATTCATTCGCGATACGAGCAGCCTCAGGAGAATTTCTCAACGGTTCCCATCACACTTGGGGCTTCTGCAAAATCATCAACAGACGGCGATGTCGAATACCTGTGGAATGTTTCACCGCTTGGATTGGTCCCCGAAGATGTCGTCGAGTACCACGCAGAGGTATTCGACAACGATGATGTTTCAGGTCCGAAGAAAGGGGTGAGCGAATCGTTCCTCCTTCGCCTGCCGTCACTCGATGAAGTTTTTGCCGATGCGGATAAGGGACAGAACGAAGCAGTTGAAAAGATGGATCAATCCCTTGAAGAGGCTCAAGACCTGAAGAAGAACCTTGATGAGCTGTCGCAGGATATGAAAAAGAACCAGCAGCTTGACTGGCAGAAGCAAAAGAAAGTCGAGGAGACGCTTCAACGGTATCAGGAACTGACGAAAAAGGTGGAGGAAGCGAGCAAATCTGTCGAAGCGATGACTCAGGAGATGCAGAAAAATAATATTCTCTCGAGCGAAACGATGGAGAAGTATATGGAGCTCCAGCGATTGCTCCAGCAAATCAATTCGCCAGAGTTTCAAGAAGCGATGAAGAAAATGCAGCAGGCCATGCAAAACGTATCCCCGGATCAACTGCGACAGGCCATGCAACAAGTACAATTCTCCGAAGAAGCATTCCGGCAGAGCATCGAACGGACGGTACAGCTGCTGAAGCGCATCCAGGTTGAACAGAAAATGGATGAGATGGTCAAACGCGCAAAAGACCTCGAACAACAGCAGGAAAACCTGGAGAAAGAAACTGCGGCGTCGAATCAATCGGAGCAGCAGAAGATGGCCGAGCTTGCCCGCAAACAGGAAGACATTACCGCTCAGCTTGCGGAATTGCAGAAACAGCTTGCGGAACTGCGGAAGAAGATGGAAGAATTCCCCTCCGATATGCCGATGAAACAGCTGGAAAAGGCGGAGGAAGCCGCTCGGGACAGCAGCATGGAGCAGTCGATGAAGGAGAGCGCACATCAGCTCCGTTCTCAGAAACCTCAGCAGGCAATGGGATCACAGCAAAAAGCGAGCAAGGGCATGCAGCAAATGGAACAGAAGTTCTCGGAGATGCAGGAGCAGCTGCTGAGCAATCAGATGAACGAGGCGATGAACGGGATGAAGAAGGCGATGACTGACCTGCTGGAGCTGTCCCAGCAGGAAGAGGAATTGAAGAATCAATCGCAACTGATCAATCCAAACTCGCAGCAGTTTCGGGATATTGCCGAGAAGCAATTAGGCCTTCAAGGCGACCTGGCACACCTCACGAACAACTTAATGGAGTTGAGTGACAAGTCCTTTGTGGTGACGCCGGAGTTGGGTCATGCGATCGGCAAGGCGACGGCGAATATGGCTCAGGCGATGACCTCGCTGGAGCAGCGGAATGGCCAGCAGGCGAGCGGGCAGCAAAAAGACGCAATGACATCGTTGAACCAGGCAGCGTCGGTCGCTCAGTCTTCCATGGATGCGATGCAGCAAGGGTCGCAGGGAGGAGCCGGATCGCTCTTGCAGCAGCTCAGGAGAATGGCGGGAGAGCAGCAAAGCATCAATATGCAAACCGAGCAGCTCTCCCAGGGGAAAGGACTTTCACAGCAGCAGATCCAGGAGATGGCTCGCCTGGCGCGGCAGCAGGGAGCAGTGGAAAAATCTCTCGAGGAACTGAACAAAGAAGCTGAAGGAAGTTCAGAGAGGAACCGGATCATGGGCGACCTCAAGAGAATCGCAGACGAGATGAAGGAAGTCGTTGAAAACCTCCAGCAAAACAACGTCAACCCGAATACCATCAAACAACAGCAGAAAATCTTGTCGCGATTACTCGATGCGCAGACGTCGATGCGTGAACGGGACTACGAGCAGCGCCGAACCTCGACAGCCGGCACGACACCGGTTCGCCAAAGCCCTGCCGAACTCCAGGATGAATCAACGCAGAACCAACTCCGGCGGGACCTCCTGAAAGCAATGGAACAAGGTTATTCGAAGGACTATCAGAATTTAATCCGGAAGTATTACGAATCGCTGGATAAGGCGAAACAATGAATTGCCTTGCGCGCAGCCTTGTCAAGATTTGGAACCTTGACAAGGTGGGGTGGCGTTGAGGAACGAATAGACCCATAAATTGGTTTTTATTCCCAGATTTGTCTGTATTTTTTCCACACCTTCGACCGCCAGACCAAATCATTTAGGACACGCATCGCGCAAAAAGGCGGAATAACTCTGCTCGCTGCGGAGCGTCATCAACCATATAGCAGGGATACTCATGGTCATCGTCATTTTCTTTCTGGCACACTGGTTCCTGTCGCTTTTTTGCCAGACTTTTTTTCTCCACAGGTATGCGGCGCATAAGATGTTCACGATGTCGAAATTCTGGGAACGGGCGTTTTACATTGCAACGTTCATCACACAAGGATCATCATTCCTCAACCCGCGCGCGTATGCCATCATGCACAGAATGCATCACGCCTACAGCGATACCGCGAAAGACCCTCATTCACCTCACTACTTTCGCAGCATGTTCAGGATGATGTGGCGCACGAAAAACATATACCTGGATTACCTGCTCCACCGCGTCGAGCCGGAACGAGGTTTCGACAAGAACATCCCGGAATGGAAATCGTTCGATAAAATTGCCGATGCATGGTTTGTGAGATTTTTATGGGTTGGATTTTACATCCTCTTTTACATCCTTTTTGCGCCAAACCCCTGGTTCTTCGTGCTCCTCCCGTTCCATTTCATCATGGGGCCGATTCACGGCGGCATTGTGAACTGGTGCGGACACAAATACGGCTATGTCAATTTCAAAGATACCGGGGACCGTTCTCGAAATTCAATCCCGTTCGATTTCATCACGCTGGGAGAGCTTTTCCAGAACAATCATCACAAGTATCCGAGCAGGATAAACTTTGCAGTCCGGTTCTTCGAACTCGATCCGACGTACCCTTTCATAAAACTGCTGACGTGGATGCGCGTCATCAGGCTGGCGAGCAACAATCAACAATGAACAATCAACAATTAACAATTAACGATGAACAAGCTACAACAGACGGTTTGATGATAGCGGCTTCATTTGAGAATTAGCAAGCGGACCGCAGGCAGAAGGAGAAGTCTCAATTCAATGAAGAACGTTGAACATTCAGAAAAAGAATCCGCAGCTTCCGAATTACCAAATCCTGGGTTGATCGACAGAGACCGGGTCCGGCGAAAGGCTAACACGAATGCGCGCTTGATAAAGATCGCCTCGCTGGCGGTCCTGATAGCGGCATGTGCCACTTTTACCGCAAAGATCCTGGTCTTCCTCATCGAGCTTTTTACCGGCATCTCATTCTATGGTTCGTTTTCCGCAGGCCACTCGTCTCCCGCATTCAATTCGCTCGGGCTATTCGTGGTAATCGTTCCGGCAATCGGCGGAATTGCCGTTGGTCTTATGGCGTTCTACGGCTCAAAAGCCATCAGAGGTCATGGCATCCCGGAAGCAATGGAGCAGATTCTTACTAACCAGAGCAAGATCAACCCGATCGTCACAATCCTGAAGCCGCTTTCGTCGGCAATTTCAATCGGAACGGGCGGACCGTTCGGCGCCGAAGGACCGATCATTGCCACCGGAGGCGCACTCGGCTCCACCATCGGGCAGCTTCTGAAAATCACTCATCACGAACGGAAAATTCTTCTGGCGGCAGGGGCCGCTGCGGGCATGGCGGCAATCTTCGGCAGCCCGATTGCGGCAACTTTTCTCGCGATCGAATTGCTTCTTTTTGAATTCTCACCCCGATCAATCATACCCGTTTCGTTGGCGTGCATCACGGGAGCTGCCGGGCACAGGCTTCTGTTCGGAGCAGGTCCCATTTTTGCCATGAGCCATCCCATAGCGCCGCCGTCCGTGACAGCCATCGCAGTGTACGGTTCGATAGGGATTCTGATCGGCTTCGCTTCAATCCTGGTGACGAAAATCGTCTATTATATAGAAGACGGATTCGAGAAGATGCCCGTGCATTGGATGTGGTGGCCGGCTATCGGCGGGCTCGCGGTCGGATTTGTCGGCTACTTTGCGCCGAAAACCCTCGGTGTTGGCTATGAGAACATCCGCGATCTGCTCTCCGAAAGTTTTACATTGAGAATTCTTCTCTCGCTCTCTCTCCTGAAATTGGTCTCATGGGCGGTCGCTCTCGGCAGCGGAACATCTGGTGGAACGCTTGCTCCATTATTAACGATCGGCGGGGCGGCCGGAGCCTTGATTGGGATCGTCATCAAATACCTGTTCCCTGGTTCCGGAATCACCCTCCCTCTCGCCGCACTCGTCGGAATGTCTGCGATGTTCGCCGGGGCATCGAGGGCGGTCATCACCGCGGTCATCTTTGCTGTCGAAACGACCGGCCAGCCGAACAGCTTGCTGCCCGTGCTGGCGTCGTGTATCGCCGCCTATTTCGTTTCATTCCTGTTCATGGAAAACACGATCATGACAGAAAAGATCGCGCGCCGGGGAGTCAAAACGCCTCATTCGTACGAACCGGACGTCCTCGAAAAAACCACGGTCGGAGAGATCGTTGGGGAAAACGGACTGATCCTGCACGAATCCAAGACCATCAGTGATGTGCGAGATCAGCTCAAGAATGAACCGGGAAGTTCTGATGACTACGTCGTGGTCGTCTCGGAAACAAATGCGATTCGGGGGATCGTAAGTTCTGCGCTCATTTTAAGCGATCGCCTGGGCGATCAGCTGCCCCTTGGCTCGCTGGTCAAGCACCATCATATCTCCGTCGGCCCGGATGAAAGTTTGCGTTCCGCCGTGGAAACGATGGCGGAAGAAAAAGTGGATGTCCTGGCAGTGACGACGAAGGAGGGTGAAGTCATTGGCGTTCTGACATACAAGGATATCCTGCCGATATACAGGGAAGGGGGCGATGAGAAACGAAAAGAACACCAAACCATTTCACTAAAAAGACGCGGCTTGAGAATGCTGTCGCGGGCGAGATCGATTCTTAGCGATGTGGACAGTAGACGGTAATCAGTCAACAGCTAACAATCAATAATTAACAGAAGAAACAACACATAATGTTGCGTGTTCGAATGAATAGAGGATGGAAACAACTTGAAAGGATGAATCAAGCATTTCGACCGATTACTTAACCCTCCTTTTAATCTCAACATTAACCTTCAATTGGAGCGACGCCATGGGCAAGAAAATGAGCAAGGACACGAATGCCGTGAACTGGTT
>CAYLMV010000158.1:0-7233 GCA_964384415.1 uncultured Chitinophagaceae bacterium
TTGAGATTGATTCCCTTGCAAAAAGATACGGCTGGTCGTGAGTCTCGCCGCTCCGCACAATGGCCAACGGGCGCACTTTCCCCGTTCTCTTACCCCCTTTGAGAGTCAGTCGCTGCTCTGGGTGCTTCCGCCTGACCGCCCGGGATATAACAGCTATCGAAAATATATTCTGGAGTGGCAGGTTGTTGCAGAAGGGCGGCGCGGAGCGGGGAATTACATCCTGGGATCTCAGGGCCTTGTCCCCGATCTCGAATCGCCGCTGCCGCAGGTTTTTGCGTACGGTTTGATCGAAGGAAAGAATGGGAGCGTCTCCGTGACGCTCCGCGAATTTTTTGAGGAGCAGCTCGAGTACGAAATTGTCAATCTGGATGGAGAAACGATCCCGCCGGATTTTTCCGAAGTACGCCGCTGGACGTTTTCTCTTTGGTCTCCATCCGCCCCATGCCCCGCGTGCGGTACGGTGCCAAGGGTAGTAAAAATCCGGCGCGAAACCGGAGGGTCCGCGGTACTGGCGTTGTGCCGGACGGATAAAAGGATATGGATTTTTGACGAACGGGACGGCGTCAACCATCTCATCCCGGTGACAAATTTCCATAACGCATTGATGCTGCAGAAGAATATCCGCGATCCGGAAATTGCACTTGCTGCGGACAATCTTTTCAAATTGCTGCATGTCTATTCCGACGCCGATCTTGCCGCAGCGTTTGTCCACTACAACAAGCTGAGGCGGAAGGTTGACCTGGGGACAGTTGTCCTCGCACTCCCAAAGAGGCCGTCCATCATAAAATCTATGCTAACTCTTTTCAGAAAATGAGCACTCCATCGTTTGAGATAGAAAAGGGAAAACAAGTCGTTCGTATCGAAGCGAAGTCGATCGCAGATCTCGTTGAGAAGATCAACGGCTCGTTTGAGCGTGCGGTGCAGGTAATTTTCGAGGCGAAAGGGAGAATTGTCGTCACGGGCATGGGAAAATCCGGTATCATTGCCAGGAAGATCGTCGCGACGATGAATTCAACCGGCACGCCGTCGATTTTTTTGCATCCCTCCGATGCCGTTCACGGCGATTTGGGGATGGTCCGGAACGAAGATGTCGTCATCTGCATTTCGAAAAGCGGCGAGACACAGGAAATCCGCCAGCTTATTCCGATGTTCAAACGGATCGGAGTCCCGATCATCTCGCTCCTCGGGAATTTGAACTCATGGATTGCCAAGGAATCGGATGTCGTTCTCGATATTTCGGTGGCAGAAGAAGCCTGTCCTCACGACCTGGCCCCGACCTCTTCCACAACAGCGACCCTTGTCATGGGCGATGCACTGGCTATTACGCTGCTGGAAAAAAGAAAATTCAGCAAGGAGGATTTCGCGCTTTTCCATCCCGGCGGAAACCTCGGGAAACGCCTCCTCCTGAAAATCGAAGAATTGATGACGGAGGGGCCGAGTGTGCCGAAAGTGTCTCTCACGACGAACCTCCGAGATACAATTCTTGAGATGACGACGAAGCGGATGGGCGCGACGTGTGTGGTCGATGCCGGCGGCACCCTTCAGGGGGTCATTACCGACGGAGACTTGCGGCGTCTTCTTCAGAAGAAAACGGACGTTGCGGGGGTGACGGCTGAACAAGTGATGACGAAGAATCCCAAGACGATTCTGCTCGGTTCCCTGGCCGCCGAAGCGCTGCAGGAAATGGAAACCTACAAAATCACTCAGCTTATTATCGTCGACAAGGAACACCGTCCGGTGGGGATGGTGCATATCCATGACCTGGTAAAGGCGGGATTGGCGACGAGAGAGCAGGGATAACCGTGAGACCTCTGTTCCTGCTTTCCATAGGCTGGCTGCTGTTTGCTTCCCCCGGCTGCGAAGAGAAAATCAAGCCCTCCGTGCTCGGAGGAGTCTCCAGTTCCTCGCTTCCGTCGCAGGAAAGCTGGAACTCCACGGTCACGTTCACAGATTCCGGCGTCGTCAAGGCAATCCTGAAAGCGGGGCACATCTCGCAGTATGAAGGTTCAAGACAGACGTTGCTCGACAAGAAAGTGCATGTGGATTTCTTTGATGAGCACGGCGTGCACTCATCGGTGCTGACGTCCGAAACCGGCAAGGTTGACGAAGCGACGAATAATCTGGAAGCAATTGGGAATGTTGTGGTCATCTCGGACAGCGGGGTCGTTGTGGAGACAGAAAAGCTTTTCTGGGATAACCAGCGACAGCTCATTCATTCCGATGAATTTGTCAAGATTACATCGCCCAAGGAAAACCTGCAGGGACATGGGTTCGAGTCGGATCAGAATTTGAAGAACTACAGAATATTCCGCGTGACTGGAACTGCGAAACCGCAGTAGCGGAAATGCCGGAACTTCCAGAAGGATTGGTTCCGCAAGAATCAGCACGAGCGGCGATCGAGCATCTCATCGATGATTCCATCAAGCAAAAATGCGGTTGAGAATTTACGCTGGGCAAACGGCTTCCTGGCAGGGGCTTTCCTGCTCTTGTCTTTGCTCTTGTGCTCGTCCCATGCGGCTTTAGCTCAGGGGAAAGAAATTATTGTTCTCAAAAATGCCGACGTCTTGAGCGGAAGGACCGTCAACGGGGAAGACGTGCGCGAGTTCACCGGGAACGTTCACCTTGTGCAGGGAAACGTGCTTGTCTGGTGTGACCGGGCCATCCAGCATCTTTCTCTTAACAAGGTGGAGTTGATTGGTAGGGTGAAAGTTGTGCGCGATACGGTAACATTGACGGCCAGGCGGGGGATGTACTACGGAGATTCGAAGAAAGCCGATTGCGAAGGGGCCGTGCGGCTCGAAACGAAGCACGTCGTGCTTCTCGCCGATTCCGGTACATACTTTACGGAAGAGAAGCGGGCGTTCTTTCATGCCAACGTCCGGGTGATCGATTCATCGACGACGATCTACAGCGATGAGATGACGTATCTTGAAAAAGAAAGAAAAGCGATCGCCGTTCATCACGTACGGGTCGACAATTCGGCGAACAACATCAAGATCTACGGAGACTATCTGGAGCATTACGATTCAACGCGCTACACGATGGTAACACGGCACCCGCGTATGATGCAGATCGATACCTCGGCCAAGGGAGAGATCGATACACTGGCGGTGAAGAGCGTCGTCATGGAGTCGTACGATGATTCGACGAAGAAATTGATCGTCACCGACAGCGTGGCGATGGTGCGCGGATTTATGTCGGCGAGATGCGGGTGGGCCCGGTACTTCACACAGAAGGATCTTATCGAGATGAGAAAGGAACCCATCGTATGGTACCAAGACAACCAAACGACGGGTGATTCGATTTCGCTCCACCTCGCCCATGGGAAGCTCCAGCGGGCAACGATCAAGGGAAGGACGTTCGCCCTTTCCTTGAGTGACAGCGCCTATCCTTCCAGGTACAATCAATTGACCGGAAGGAAAATAGAGCTTTTCTTCCGCGAAGATAAACTCGACCGGATGGAAGTCGACCAGAACGCCATCAGTCTCTATTTCCTCTATGACGGCAAAGACCCGAACGGTGCCAACAAAACGAGCGGAGACGCCATCACGATGTCATTTGTCGCCGGGAAGATCGACCAGATCCGGATCGTGAAAGGCATCGAAGGCATCTACTATTCGGAAAATATGGTCGCCAGGGATGAGAGCAAGTATAACCTTGATGGCTTCCTGCTCAGAAGCGACCGCCCAGCGATGAAATCGATTTTTCCTAATTTGAAGAGTCTATGACAGAGAATCGCAGTGCCTTCACAAATACCGAGAACGAACCTTCCACCGAATGGGATGTTCAGGAGAATAACGGGCGAATTAAGCTTCGCGCGCAGTCCCTCGTCAAGTTCTACAAGAAGAGGGCTGTCGTGAATGACGTTTCGGTTGATGTGGAGCAAGGCGAGATCGTCGGTCTGCTGGGACCTAACGGCGCCGGCAAAACCACGACGTTCTACATGATCGTAGGGATGATCAGACCGAGCAAGGGACACGTCTACCTTGAAGAACAGGACATAACGCGGCTCCCGATGTACAAGCGCGCGAAAGCCGGTGTGGGATACCTCCCGCAGGAACCTTCGGTATTCAGGACACTGACGGTTCGTGAAAATGTATTGGCTGTATTGCAAATGACGACGCTTTCCCCGGCGAAACAGGCTGAGCGCTGCGATAAGCTGCTTGAGGAATTCGGGCTTACGCAGCTTGCAAAAAGCAAAGGCTACGTGCTCTCCGGAGGGGAACGGCGAAGAACTGAAATTGCGCGGGCACTTGCCACCGATCCCAAATTCATCCTTCTCGATGAACCGTTCGCCGGCATCGATCCGATCGCTGTCGAAGAAATCATGAGGATCGTCAAAGGTTTGCGCGCCCGCGGCATCGGCGTTCTGATTACGGACCATAATGTGCACGAGACTCTTTCCATTACCGACCGATCGTACCTGTTGTTCGAAGGGAAAATATTGAAGGCCGGAAGCGCAGATTTTCTGGCAAACGACCCGGAGGCAAGGAAGCTGTATCTTGGGGAGAGATTCAAGCTGGATAGATATGAATAATCAGTGATCAGTCAACAATGATCAATCAACAGAAAAGTATGAGTATTGGATCACGTAGAACGTAGAACGTAAAACGTAAAACGTCAAACGTCAAACGTAAAACGTCAAACGTCAAACGTAAAACATAAAACATAAAACCTATAACTTAACAACAACCCCTCAGAAGGAAAAGCAAATCATGGTCGTCGTAACCGATCAACACGCTACTGAGCAGGATATCGAACGAATTATCAAAGTCCTTAACGATTTTGGCTTCGATGTCCACCGTTCAACAGGCATCAACCAGACCGTGCTCGGTGCAATTGGGGTGAAGCCGGATTTTGACACACGGCAGCTCGAGCTGCTCCCTGGCGTGGCCCACGTCTACCGGATCACCGACCCCTTCAAACTTGCCAGCCGGTCGTTCCATCCCGAGAGCTCCGTTTTCGATATCAAAGGCGTGAAGATCGGAGGGAAGCAAATAGTCGTGATGGCCGGCCCCTGTTCGGTCGAAAGCGAGAAACAAATCTTCACCATCGCCAAACACGTTGCCGAGCATGGCGCGAAATTCCTGCGGGGAGGCGGTTTCAAACCGCGCTCATCTCCCTATTCGTTCCAGGGAATGGGAGAGGAAGGATTGAAATTGATGCGCAAGGCGGCGAATGAGTTCGGGCTGCTGGTTATCACAGAGGTGATGGACAGCAATCAGATCGGGCTCGTTGAACAATATGCGGATGTGCTGCAGATCGGCGCGCGCAACATGCAGAATTATACCTTCCTGAAAGAACTCGGCAAGTCATCGAAGCCGATCATGTTGAAACGCGGATTGTCGGCGACGATCGAAGAGTGGCTGATGTCGGCGGAGTATGTTCTTTCCGGCGGGAACAAGCAGGTGATCCTGTGTGAACGGGGCATCCGCACGTTCGAAACGGCAACGCGCAATACGATGGACATCAGCGCGATTCCCGTCATCCACGCGAAGAGCCATCTCCCCGTCGTTGCAGATCCTTCGCACGGCATCGGCATACGGGATAAAGTCACGCCGATGGCCAGGGCTGCGGTCGCCGCGGGAGCCGACGCGATCATGGTCGAGGTCCATAACGACCCGGATCACGCAAAGTCGGACGGGGCGCAATCCCTCTTCCCGGAACAATTCGATGAATTGATGACGCAAATTCGCATCATCGCCGAGGCGATCGGCCGGAGCATCGCCTGAAGAAATTAAGAAGTTTGAATTAAGAATTATGAAGAAAAGCATGACATTCAAATGTACATCCACCTCAAGTCCATATTTCTTAATTCATATTTCCTAGTACGTCATTTGTCATTCATAATTCTTAATTCTTAATTCATCCCTCATCCCTCATCCCCCATCCCTTCATGAATCGAACCCAAACACCGGTTACGGCAGCGATCATCGGCCTCGGCGTTATCGGGGGGTCTATCGGACTCGCGCTCAGAACGGCAAGCCCGCAGGTAACGGTCGTTGGGTTTGACAAGCGGAATGTGCTGCGTCGCGCGAAAAAACGGGGGGCGATAGAGATCGCGGCTTCCTCGCTCAGGGATGCTCTCTCCGACGCCGATGTCGTATTCGTATGCACGCCGGTCAGCTCCATCCTCAAGCTTTTGCCGGAAATATCCAGACTCGTCAAACCGGGAGCCATCGTAACGGATGTCGGGAGTGTGAAGGAAGTAATCCAGTCGTGCGCGCAGCGATATTTTCGCACTGGCGGCATTTTCATCGGCGGCCATCCAATGGCCGGTTCGGAGGGGAGCGGTATCGAGTATGCCGATGCTCTGCTGTTCCAAAATGCTGTGTATGTTTTGTGCCCGCTCCGCAAGAAAGAGAGAGGAATAAGCCGGCTGGCTCCCATGTTGAAGAGTATTGGCGCCCGTGTCTTGATTATGGATGCCCGCCGGCATGACGAATCCGCAGCAGCCGTCAGCCACCTTCCTCAACTTCTGGCAGTAGCGTTGATGGACTTCGCAGCCCGGAATAACGTTCGCAACCCGGCATTGTTTCAGCTCGCAGCAGGGGGATTCAGGGATATGACCCGGATTGCCTCGAGCCCTTTTCCGATTTGGAAAGACATTCTCTCGCAGAATAAGGTTCAGGTCCGATCCATTCTCCGCGAATATGAGATGGCGCTCAAGCAGCTTGAGAAGGATCTGTCGAAGAAATCGCTTGCAGCAGTGGGACGAAAATTTCTCCGTGCGAAAAGTTTCCGTGATTCGATCCCGCGAAATTCAAAAGGCTTCCTCCATTCGCTTCACGATGTCGTTGTTTCGGTGGACGACAAGCCCGGCGTGCTTGCGAAAATGACTTCCGCGTTGTTCGCCGCAGGCATCAATATCAGTGATATCGAGCTGATGAAGGTGCGTGAAGGGCAAGGGGGAACGTTTCGGCTCTCGTTTGAAACCGGAGAAGCAGCAATATCGGCGGCAAAAGCGCTGCGAGCAAAGGGGATTCGGGTGGCGGAGTAAGAGATTAGATGGAAGATGTGAAATGGAAGATGTAAGATGGAAGATGTGAGATGGAAGATGGAAGAGATAATATAGATGAAGTAGGAGATAGAATTGTTCAGCAATAATTAGAGTGAGAAGCTGAAGCAAAGGTCAATAAACTTAGGAAGGCAAGGAGAAGTGATGGCGCGAAGATATCTTTATATCGTAATGGTGTTAGTTGTTTGTTCATCTTTTGCATGGAGCTGGGGAGG
>CAYLMV010000159.1:0-7213 GCA_964384415.1 uncultured Chitinophagaceae bacterium
TTTCTTAAGAGGGAGCTGTTAGAATAATATTGCCATTGCCGTGGCAAAGTTGTCGGATAAGACAAATCCAATCTCATATAATCAGATTTTCTCTCACTCTATGCAGGAGGATCCATGAAGCGTTTTGTACTCGCCGCATTTGTTGCTTTGTTAGCGTTTAGTTCCGATTCCTACGGGCAAATAACTTTCTACGCCCAAATGGACAGCACGCAGGAGGTACCTGCGCCGACGGGTGCTGCGAATGGAACTGGTACCGGCGCATTTAATCTGACCGGGAGCGCGACCTCTACTCAGTTGAAATACAGAATTACCGTTAATGGGCTCACAGGTAATTTGAATGCTGGTCATTTTCACTACGGAGCGCTGGGCGTTGCAGGTCCAGTCGTCAAGAGTCTCACGTTTATCAATAACACCGCTTCAGGAGTCTGGTCGTCGTCTGATGCAACACAGCCTTTGGTGGATTCGCTTGTAACCGCGTTACTTCACGGCGAGTTGTATGTCAATGTTCACACGACAGCAAATCCGGGAGGGGAAATTCGAGGACAGGTGCAGTTGACGACCGGTGTTGGATTTACTGCATCGATGGATAGCATACAGGAAATTCCTGCGCCGACCGGCTCTGTTCCGGGAAAAGGCACGTTTGCTGTCATCTTTCAAAAGGATGGTCACATCCAATACAACGGCACTATGACCGGTCTCAGCGGCCCGGCGACAGCCGCCCACTTTCATACGGGAGTTATGGGGATTGCAGGCGGAGTAGTCAAGGGCATCGTATTCACAAGCGGCACAACTGCCGCCGGAACGTGGTCGACCACGGACGCATCCCAGCCTCTGACCGATAATTTGCTTCTCGCACTCATCAGAGGCGGACTGTATGTCAACGTTCATACGGCGGCAAATCCGGGAGGAGAAATTCGCGGCCAGGTACTGATCAACGACGGGTCCAGTGCGACGGTCATGATGGATAGTGCGCACGAAATTCCGGCGCCCTCTGGTGCAGTTCCCGGCAAAGGAACGGGATCGGTATGGCTGAACAGCTCGGCGACTGCGATCGGTTACAGCATCACGGTCGATGGATTGAGCGGATCGCTCAATGCAGGACACTTCCACAACGGCGCTGCAGGCGTGGCGGGAGGTGTCGTGAAGTCGCTCTCGTTTGTCAACGGGACTGCAAGAGGCGGCTGGTCGCGTACCGATGCCTCACAACCCCTCACTGATTCGATGATCACCGAGTTTTTGAACGGGCGACTCTACATTAACGTTCACACAACGGCAAATCCCGGGGGAGAAATCAGAGGGCAAGTGCACCCGACCACGAGCAGAGGATTCTATGCGGCGATGGACAGCGCGGATGAAGTACCGTCACCCGCAGGGGCGGTGCCGGGAACCGGGACGGCGACCATCGCAATAGATACTAACGGGGTGATAGAGTATCTTGCAACGGTAACTGATTTAAGTGGCCCGCTCAACTCGGGACACTTCCATTTAGGGGCGGCCGGAGTAGCGGGCGGCGTAGTTAAATCGCTGGCGTTTACGAACAACAGCACGGGCGGCACGTGGTCGCCGGCAGATGCCTCTCAACCGTTGACGGATGCTCTCCTTCGCGATCTGCTGGATGGCCAGATCTATATCAACGTTCACACCACGGCAAATCCGGGCGGCGAGATTCGCGGTCAATTTAACAATGCTGGTCAAACGGCAACAGGCGTTGTCGAGCAGGTATCGGCTCAGCTGCCGGCTTCCTTCCAGCTTGAGCAGAACTATCCGAACCCCTTCAACCCGGCTACGACAATCTCCTTCTCACTCCACAGCGGCGCGAGAGTGTCGCTCAAAGTATTCAATGTGCTGGGACAACAGGTCGCCGATTTGCTCGACGATACAAAGCCTGCCGGATCGTACCGCGTAGTCTTTGATGCCGGCAAGTTTGCCTCTGGGGTTTATTTCTACCGGCTGACGACCAGCACGGGGATTACGGCTACGAAGAAAATGGTCCTGATGAAATAGCTGCAGAGGATTGATGGACGAATGGAACCAATCGCCATTCAATAATCGGTACAGCGGCTCTTAAAACAAAAAAGGCTTCGGAGAATTCTCCGAAGCCTTTTTATTTGTGAAGAGCAGCCTTAATTCTTCTTTGCCCCCTGATCGATCCACTTCTGGAAGATCTCGACTTCGTCGTCGGCCAGCTTCTTCTTTGTCATTAAAGGCATCTGGTCGCCGAACGGAGGATTTGGTTTCAGTTTTTGCACGAGGATGCTTTCGATCCCGTTCTTTCGGATCACCGGCGTTCCATGTTTTCCCCCCTTCATAAGGTCGTCCAGCGTCTCGAGATACAGCTCACTGGGATTCTCGCTGTCTACGGCGTGGCAGGGGAGGCATCGTTTCTTTATGATCGGAAATACGTCCTTTGAAAAGGAAATCGGCGGCGTTCGCAGACTCTTCTTTTCCTGGGAGACTGAGCTGACGGCACAAACAATCACTGCGAAGGCAATGATGGGGAGAAAAAACTTCATTTACGTTGGACTCCTGCTTGTTGAAAATGACGTTAGTTGTTTAGAGCACCCTGTGTGATCCAAAGAGAGAATTTGTCGATGGTCGCACCATCGAGATACGGTCCTCCCTGAGGCATCCGGTCGCCGAATCCCGCTGTTCCCCGAAGCTTCTTGATAATGACGCTCCCCTCGCCGTTGCCCGGAGTAACGACGGGGCCATGGAGACTGTTGCCAAGCATTAAGTGGGCGTACGAGTCGACAAGCAAACCATTCGTCCCTCCATGACATCCTATGCAGCCATTGTGTTGAAAGATCGGAAAGACATCATTTTGGAATGATACGCTTGGGGCCGCACTGCCGAGGACCTTAAACGGAGCGGCATTGCTCGCAACTCCTCCGACAGTCACGGTGACGTTGCCGGACGCAGCAGCGGCCGGGACCTTGAGATGAATCTGGGTATCGCTCCACGCATAAATCGTATCAGCGGAAACACTCCCGAACGAGACTGCACTGGAACCTTGGACACTTCCAAAGTTGAGGCCGCTGATCGTTACTGTGTCACCGGCCGCGGCAGAATCGGGCTGGATGCCAACGATCGTTGGGGTCGCGACGATGGGATTTACGGTTGTCCCCATATCTTTGCAGCCGCTGAATATTGCAGCCGAGAACAAAAGCGGAATCCAGAATTGTCTCATTATGTTAGCCAGTTATCTGTGAACTTAGATGAAGAAGTGGAACATCAAATCGAATTCGTCGTTGTTAATCTCAACCGGCTGTTCGCGGTTGAAACGGTAGAGCGGGCGCAATTCTACACCGCTCATGATGAAGAATTCCGCACCAACGGTAATCCTCGTGCTGCTTCCGGTTTTCAGGTCTTTGTCCGGATCGTAAAAGTCGTAGCCCAGTTTCAGATCTACCCCGTCCCTCAGTCTGTAATTCAATTCCGTGTATGTCATATATCCGGTGACGGTGCTTCCGGCGAACGGGGTCTTAAGATAATCGAGTTCTCCGTTCAGCGTGACGTCCTTCAGAACCGTCACGGAGCCGAACCCGCCGTAGATCGATATCTTTTGCGCTGGGTCGGGATTCGGGTCGTTATAGTACGATAACCCGGCAATCACGTTGACGTGATCGGACTGAATGGTCGCGTCGCCGCGAAATGCCACAGATTTGTACTTGGTCGCGCCGGTGGCGCTGAGCCCGGCGTACGGGGCTCCATCGAACAAGCCTGCCTGCACTGAAAAGATCCCCGGGGCAATACCCGCTTCGATCCCGGTTTGTTCGGCCCTTTCGCCGAAAATGAGCCCCTGCCGATAGCCCGAAAGAGCGGGGTTTGTCGGGAAGTACGGTCCTCCCCGGATGTAAGCATTGTGGTCATCAATCTTTGTTCCGTATGCAGGTACGAACTGCCCCACCTTCAGATACCCGTCAGCTGGAAGTACTTTCGCGAGCCCGAACACCTGAAAGCCGGAGTATAGACCTTTGTCAAGATAGACGATGAACTTGCTGTTCAACCGATAGTCGAGGTACAGATCTCCCTGCATCTGGAAGATGCTCGATGTCTTGTTGTTCAATTCGTAAAAGTAGAGACTGCGGAAGTCGGCTCCATAGGAAAAGTTCGGCGTGATCGCTGTGGAATAGTCGTCGATATTTGTGATGTCCTCTTTACTCAACGAGACTTTGCCATCCTCGCTCGTATCGAGAACCGACTTGTAAGTATGCACCGGCAGTTCCTCGCGGCCGTACGTCGACCCGAACGTGTTTCTCATTCCCGCGCCGGTCGGGTTCACGTGGCATGCCTGACACTTGGCTCCGACCCTGCTCGCAAATTTTGGCAGCGCGCTTAGTTGCGTAACGCCTGCGGACAAGATACACGCAAGAGCGAATACCGTAGCAGATATTTTCATGTGGATCTCCTCTCACTTATGCGATGGAAATGGCGCAAAACATCGACAAATCTAATCAAAAACCGAATGTGTATCAAGGAGAGAAACTGTATTCCGAGAACGAGGATGCCCCAGTCACGAAGAAAATCGCTTGCGTCTGTTCCGGATGTAATCGACAAAAATGAACTGCCCCAGATTGTTCAACGACGAATAGTATGCCCGTCCGTGGTTTGCCTTGGTCAGGTCTTCGACAAAATTGATAAGATACGGGTCGCGCGCCACCATGAATGTGCTGATAGTGATTTTTTCTCTCCTGCATGCGACGGCTTCGTCCAGAGTTTTGTTGACGATTCTCGGATCGAGGCCGAAGGAGTTCTTATACAGCCTGCCGGCGTCATCGAACATCGCCGAAGGCTTGCCGTCCGTGATCATGAAGATCTGTTTGTTGACATTCCCGCAACGGCGAAGGAGGTTGCGTGCAAGCTGCAATCCCGCCCGTGTGTTCGTATGGTACGGTCCAACATTCAGGAACGGAAGCTCGTTGATGCTGACCAGTTTTGCGTCGTCTCCGAAAACAACAAGAGCAATGTAATCCCTGGGGAATTTCGTCATGATCAGCTCGCTCAACGCCAGGCCGACCTGTTTGGCGGGAGTGATGCGATCCTCGCCGTAGAGGATCATGCTGTGGCTGATATCGAGCATCAATACCGTCGCGCACGACGAGAGATTCTCGGTCTCATAGACTTCGAGGTCGTCTTCGGTTAGGTCAAATTCATCGATGCCGGCTCGTTTGAACGCATTCGTCATCGTCGACGTAAGATCGATATTCGTCGGCATGTCCCCAAACATCCACTTCTTCGTCTCGCTCAGCCGCTCAACTCCGGCGCCGGTGTGGGGAGTTTCGTGCGTTCCCATCGGAGTCTTCTTGAGGGAGGAAAAAATCTCCCTGAGCGCATCCTGCCTGATTTTTTGAACACCCTTCGTTGTCAGGACCGGAGTATTGTTGACCTCTTCGATGATCCCCAGATCCTTTAACTTCTGGATGAGATCCTCGATCGAGAGGTTCTCGTCGAAGATGCCGTACTCTTCGGCAAGCTGACGAAGCCACTCCATCGCTTCTTCGACGTCGCCGCTCGTCTGGACCAGCAAATTGCTGAAGAGCTGCATCAGGCTTTGCATGCGCTGTTCGTCAGTCTGAGACTGCGGTGTCCATTTTGTGTAGAGAAAACGCATCGAATAAGTTTTAGGCTATAGGTCTTTAGTCTTACGTTTAACGTTTTACGTTAAGGGCCATTGCAGTACAAACCCCATGAACCAACAACTAAGAACTAAGAACTAAGAACTAAGAACTAAGAACATCTTCTCCTCCCTCACCGTTCTCCTTCGAGTTCAAAATCCTCGGATTCCCCCCGGCCGGTGAAGATACTTCCAACCATATCCTTATACGTTGTTACGTGTTCAATTTCGTCTTTTGCAATTTTCGAATTTTGGTGCAAGCCGTCCAGCACGAACTCCATTGCCGAAGCGAGCTCATACTTATTGCTTTCGTCAATTTTCATGTGACGCCGCGTGAATTCGCGCAGCCCCTTCACACGATCGAGCTCCGTGAAGTACGCGGCGAGCGGCATGTCGTCGGCCACTTCAAGCGAATTACCCGATTCAAACCATCCCACAATCTTGCCGTACTCCGGGTCATCATGCGCCTGCTGAGCTTTCTGTCTCTTCTGAAGCGGGTCGGGAAAATACGATTTGAAAACGGCACGCACAGCTTTCCCGATCAACGCGCGGCTTACCTTGATGGATCCTTCCTGCTCTCCTTCGAAGACCAGCTCAATTTTTCCCGTAAGCCCCGGCAGAACATGGGGGAGGTCGCAGATACGGGGGACGATGCATTTCTCGTTCAGGAGGATCGACCTGCGCTCGGCGTTGCTGACGAGGTTTTCCATCGCTGCGATGGTGAGGCGCGCGCTCACTCCCGATTTTTGGTCGACGAACTCGCTTTTCCGTGCCTCGAAGGCGATGTGCTCGATGATCTCTTTGAAATATTGCGGCACCCGCATTTCCGTGCCGTTGCGGCGAACCCATGCCTCCTGTTCGGTAATAGAAATTGCATCGGCAATGGAACGCGGATAGTGGGTGAGAATCTGCGAATCGATCCTGTCTTTCAGAGGCGTGATGATGTTCCCCCGATTCGTGTAGTCTTCCGGATTTGCCGTGAAGATGATCATGACGTCGAGCGGAATCCGGATGTTGAATCCCCGGATCTGAATGTCTTTCTCCTCGAGGATGTTGAACAATCCGACCTGGATGCGCGGCTGCAGATCCGGCAATTCGTTGATGGCAAATATTCCGCGGTTGCTCCGGGGGATCAATCCAAAATGAATCGCGCCTTCGTGGGAGTAATGGAGCCGCTGCGTCGCGGCTTTGATCGGATCAATGTCTCCGATCAGATCGGCAATAGTAACGTCCGGTGTCGCGAGCTTCTCGCTGAAGCGCGAATCGCGGCGGATCCACTCGATCTCTGTCGCGTCGCCGTGTTCCGCCACCTGATCGGCGCCGAACTTGCTGACGGGGGAGAACGGGTTGTCGTTGATTTCACTCCGTTTGATGATCGGAATGAATTCATCCAGCAGCGATGGAATCTGCCGCACGATCCGCGATTTTGCCTGTCCGCGGAGTCCGAGCAGGATGATATCGTGCTTGGCGAGTATCGCATTGATGAGCGCCGGCACGACGGTCTTCTCGTACCCTATGATCCCCGGAAACAGCTGCTCACCCCCCTGAATTTTCTTGATGAGATTGTTGCGGATCTCCTCTTTCACCGGAAGAACCTTA
>CAYLMV010000160.1:0-7201 GCA_964384415.1 uncultured Chitinophagaceae bacterium
CGGAAGGATATCCCAGGAGAGACACGCTGGTCACGATACTTCAGAATCTTTCATCATCGCTGGCAAAATACAGGGATGCCAAAACAGGGCTTTGGTATCAGGTTGTCGATCAAGCAGGGAGAGAGGGAAATTACATTGAAGCATCTGCATCATGCATGATCACGTATGCCTATGCGAAAGGGGCATCTCGCGGATATCTGGCGGGGCGCTATTTCAATATCGCAGAGACGACGTTTACGTCGATAATCGAGAAATGCACTTCCACGGACGAACACGGTATGGTAAACCTCCTGCACACCTGCCAGGGTGCGGGTCTGGGAGGACATCCGTATAGAGACGGAAGTTATGAATACTATATCAAGGAACCGCAGCGGACGAACGACTTGAAGGGTCTTGGTTCTTTTTTGCTCGCTGCCATTGAAATAGAGAAGGGAAGAACTCGCCGGGCCAGATAATGAGTCCGGTCTGAGGCGCAGGAATATTTCTATGAACGGAGGCTTGCTGTGAAACATAATTCGCATGTCACACTTGAGGATATTGCGAAGAAGCTGCATGTATCGAGAGTCACGGTATCGAAGGCTCTGCGGGGTCACTCAGACATTTCGGATGAGACCGCGAAGAAGGTAAGGCGCATCGCGAAAGAACTGGGTTACAGTCCGAATTACATGGCGCGCAATCTTTCGTCCCGCCGATCCAACATGCTCGGCTTTGTCGTACCGAAAATTGCGCACTTCTTCTTCGGTTCAATGATCGAGGCGGTATATAACACCGCGTTCGAAAATAATTACGAGACCATCCTCACCGTCTCGCAGGAAAACGAAGAGCGCGAAAAGAAACATATCGAAACGCTCATCTCGATGAGGGTCGACGGGATCATCATCTCAATTTCGCAGGAGACGAGAAATCTCGACATCTTCCAGTGGGTGAAGAAGATGGGCGTTCCTCTGCTGTTCGTCGATCGTATGCCGGAACCGACGCTGCCGGGATTCAGCACCGTCCTTATTGACGACCGCCAGGGCACGCACAACGCCGTGGAACACGCCATCGTCAATGCAGGTCACCGGAAACTCGGGTTCATCGGCGGAGGCAATCCGTGGGTCAACATCGGCAAGAACCGGCTTCTGGGATTTCAGGATGCGCTGAGAAGTCACAGCGTTCCCATCCGCCCGGAATGGGTGATACCCGGCGGATTCGGCACGAAGGATGGTTACGAAGGGTTCATGCAGCTTCACAGGCAGGGTATCTTGCCAGAGTTTATTTTTGCCGCGACATACCCGGTGGCCCTGGGAGTCTACGAAGCGGCGAAGAAGCTGGGATTGAATATCCCCGATGACATCGACATCATGTGCTTCGGCGACAGCGATATGAGTCATCTTCTCTCTCCGGCTCTCAGCTGCGTGAATCAGCCCACGCGAGAGCTCGGCATGACGGCGGTTCATACCATCCTGGAAGTCATCAGGAGTCACGAAAAGCAGAAAGAACGCCATATCGTCATTCCTGCGGGGCTAACGCTGCGGGATACGTGCAAACCCCGCGTCGGTTTGAAGAAGGCTGCAGTCGAGGTGATGTAAACTGTGAATCAACAACGATCGATACGGTTGCTCTTTTTTGCGGCTCTCATTGTGGGATTCGCCGCCGTATGCGGCTTTCTCTCGAGCGGCGGGGCGGCGAGAATATTCTTGATCGGCGATTCCACAATGTCGGATAAGCCGCTGACCGAGAATCCTGAGCGCGGATGGGGCGAAGTACTGCCGCTGTTCTTTGATCGTCATGTCGCCATTGTCAACTGCGCTGTCAACGGGAGGAGCACGAAGAGTTTCATCGAACAGGGACGATGGAAAAGCGTTCTCGATAGACTTGAGGTGAACGATTACGTTTTCATCCAGTTCGGACACAATGATGAAAAGAAAGAGGACACTTCCCGGTACGCCGCGCCCGGGACCGACTACAGAAATAACCTCATAAAATTTGTGCGAGAGGCTCGGGCGAAAGGCGCTGTGCCGGTTCTCCTGACGCCGGTGTCTCGGAGGAAATTCGACCAAGAGAAGAGAGCGGTCGAAACACATCCGGAATACTCCGATGTCGTGAGAGAAGTGGCGAATGCGGAAAATGCTCCGCTGATCGACCTGGATGGAAAAAGCATGTCGCTGTTCGGAAAACTTGGAGAGGAAAAGTCGAAAAGTATGTTTCTTTGGATTCCCCCCGGCAAATATAAATCCCTTCCGGCGGGAAAGCAGGACAATACCCATTTCACCATCGAAGGGGCGAAAGCAATTGCCGGTCTCGTCGTCGACGGAATCAAAGAGCTTCATCTCTCTCTGGAATCGTCGCTCAAGCCGGCCGTTCAATTGTCGGATGATGGAAAAGGGAAGGTCGTACTTCTCGATTACTTCTTCAATAATGAGCGGAAGTCTGGTCCGGAGAATCGCCCAATTCGCTATCATTACGTGTGGGAGGATACCGCCAACTCCGGTTTTTCTCAACTCGGAGAGACTCTCATTGACCTGGGCGCAGACGTCGATTCTCTGGATGTCGCCCCGACCGCAGATAATCTTGCACACGCAAGCATCTATATGATCGTCGATCCGGACATTCCGACGGAGAACCCCGCTCCTCATTACATTGATAGTTCTGCGCGGGAAGCCATCGTCGGGTGGGTGCGCGACGGCGGAATACTTCTTCTGTTCGGCAATGACAAGGGAAACGCCGAATTTCAACATCTCAACATGTTGGCGGAACGGTTTGGCATTCACTTCAACGAAGACAGCCGCAACCGGGTCGAGGGGAATAAATTTGAGATGGGCGCTTTTGAGAAATTGCCATCCCATCCGATGTTTGAAGGAGTGAATAAAATTTATCTCAAAGAGATCTCCACATTGAAACTCTCCGGCTCCGCGGAACCGATATTAACGGACAAGGGAGACGTGATTATCGGGTATTCGAAGTTTGGGAAAGGTGAAGTGATCGCGGTGGGCGATCCCTGGTTCTATAACGAGTATTTCGACAACCGGAAATTGCCGGATGGCTTCGAGAACTACAAAGCTGCCGAGAACTTCTTCCGCTGGCTTTTGCGAGATGCAAAGACCGTGAGAGGCGAACGGCAATGATGAAGAATCCTTACAAGCGATTGTCGGTGATGCTTAACGTCATGTTTCTGTCGGCGACGCTCCTTGCAGGAACGGACCCCGCTCTAAAGGCGTACACTTCGAACCTTCCCTTCGCTATGCGGGATGTCGAAGTTCCGAACATTCCGGCGGCACGGATTCCGATCACGAAGTTTGGAGCAGTCGGCGACGGCAATTCAATGAACACCGATGCGATCGCTGCTGCAATTCGCCGGTGCGCGGATGACGGCGGAGGCGTTGTTGTCATCCCTCCCGGAATGTGGCTCACGGGTCCCGTCAAACTGGAAAGCAACATTGAACTTCATCTCGACAGCGGAGCCGTGATATTGTTCAGCAAGAGGTTCGAGGACTATCCGATGTTCGCGCGTCCTAAGAGCGGGGTGAAGTGCGTTCCGATGATCTATGGAAGCAACCTTCACGATGTCGCCATCACGGGGAGGGGATTGATCGACGGAAACGGTCAGTATTGGCGCCCAGTGAAGAAAGAGAAAACGACCGACCGGCAATGGAAACAATTGCTGGCATCAGGAGGTGCGGTGACTCCTGACGGCAAAATGTGGTGGCCGTCGAAGGAGGCAATGAACGGACAGGACTATCTGAAAGAGCTGAGGAAGATTAACAAAAAGCCTTCTCCCGAGCTGTATGCCGGAGCCAGGGAATTCCTCAGACCTGTCATGGTTGCACTGGACGATTGCAGCCGCGTCCTCATTGACGGTCCGACGTTTGCAAATGCTCCGGGATGGACTTTGGTCCCGACGAGGTGCGAAGATGCCGTATTGCGGAATGTTACCGTCAACAATCCATGGTGGGGACAAAACACCGATGCGTTGGACATTAATTCGTGCCGGAACTTCGTTCTCTATAATAGTGTGTTTAGCGGCGGCGATGACGGGATTTGTGTGAAACCTGGAAAACCGGGCGATGCGCACGCCGGCGACCCTGCCTGCGAAAACATCGTCGTTGCAGATTGCATCGTCTACAGCGGCCACGGCGGATTTGTCATCGGATCGGAATCGTATGGCGGGGCGCGGAATATTTCGGTGCGAAACTGCACCTTCGTCGGTACGGACATCGGACTTCGATTCAAATCGGCGAGAGATCGGGGCGGAGTCATTGAAAAGGTTTTTGTCGACGGCATCCGCATGAAGGACATTGCCAATGCGGCGATCCTCTTCGACATGTCGTACGAGAACAACGGCGAAGCGGAAAAAAGCGATGCTCTTATCCCCCAATATCATGATTTTCACATCGACAATGTCGTGTGTGACGGAGCGGCGGATGCGATCGTTGTCCGCGGACTTCCCGAGATGCCTGTGAAGGATATCCATTTCAAGAATATCTCCATCCGCGCGGTGAGAGCATGCGTCATTCAAGACGCCGAAGGGATCGATCTTTCGGGAATACGGCTCACGATGACTTCCGGTCCAGTGTGGACGATCGGCAATGCGAGAGAGATCAGCTTGAAAGATATTGTTTATCCGAACGGATCCGATCTGTATCTGAAGGTAAGCGGCAAGAATTCGGACAAGATCGTTGTCCGGAAGCGGGATCTCTCGGCTGCGCGAAGAGGCATTGATTTGGATGCCGACGTGCCGGCAACCGCAGTGCTGACAGACTCTGCATCGACCGCTTCACAGGCAAACCCTGAGAGGCAGCAATGAAGAAGTTCGCGCATTCGTTTGTCCTGCTGATTGTCTGGGCGAGTTTTCTGCACGCGGCGGAACGGGCGGATATTATTGTGGCGCAGGACGGAAGCGGTCAGTTCCGATCGATTCAACAAGCGTTGAACTCGGTTCCCTCCAACAACGTGAAGACCGTGACGATCCTGGTCAAAAACGGGACGTATCATGAAAAGCTCCTCGTGCGGAAGAGCCGCGTTGCCATAGTCGGAGAGAACCGCGACAGCACGCGCATCGTCTATGCAGAGCTGCGCGAGCAGTGGCGGAAGTCACATGACAACAGCGACTGGGGATCTGCGGTGATCAACATCGACTCAACCGTCACCGATCTCACCATCGCCAACCTGACAGTCTACAATAACTACGGATCGCTCTATGGATCGCGGGAGCACCAGTACGCAGTGTGGGGCACCGGCACGCGCATCATCATCTTCAACTGCAATATCCTCGGCGACGGCGGCGATACGTTGAGCCTCTGGAATAAAACGGACGGGATGTATTATCATTCGAATTGCTATTTCGAAGGATGGGTTGATTTCGTTTGTCCCCGTGGATGGTGCTATATCACCGACAGCAGATTTTTCGGACACAATCTCAGCGCAAGCATCTGGCACGACGGAAGCTCGAAGAAAGAGGAGAAGTTCGTTATCCGATATTCGCAGTTCGACGGTGTTCCCGGGTTTCCGCTGGCCCGTCATCACCGCGACGCCCAGTTCTATCTTCTCGACTGCATCTTTACGAGGAACATGACGGACGAGCCGATTTATGCTCCTTTAAATTCGCCGAATCTTGTTCCATGGATTTGGGGTGTGCGGCATTATTTCTACAACTGTCATCGTGAAGGGGGAGATTTTGGGTGGTTCGCAGACAATATTGCGACAGCGGAGGGATCCCCGACGCCCGAAGACGTCGATGCTGAATGGACGTTTGGCGGAAAATGGAGTCCCGAGTCTGAAATCCCCCCCGTTCTTCCATTCGTTATTCTCCCGTTCCCGCGCGATGCTGCATATGACGTGAAAGGGACGGAAGTGGACATGCACTGGATTCCGTCGCGGAACGCTGTATTGCACAATGTCTACTTCGGGAAAGATGAGAGTCCTGCGTTCGTGAAGAATCAGCCCGCAAATTCGTACAGGGCGGTCGGACTCACTCCTCACACGAGATACAATTGGCGGATAGATGAAATTGCGGGTGCAGATACTCTTCGGGGGCCCGCGTGGCATTTTACGACCGAGTGATCAATACCCAAACGCAAAGAGGTCTGCAATAACACTTAAATTCTTCGCTGGAGATTCTGGCAAATGAGAACTCGAAAGACATTACGGAGGATCGGCATGAAGACGACATTCTCAATTTTTGCAGCTGTTATCTGTGTTCTCTCGCTTGACGCCAGCCATGCATCCGGACAGACCTCGGGAGATTTTCGATCTTCAGGGAGCGGAAACTGGAATGCTGCGGCAACATGGCAGTCCTTTGACGGATCGGTGTGGAATCCCGCAGTGAATCCTCCCGACGGTACGTCGGGAACTATCACCATCCAATCTGGACATACCGTGACCGTGCCCGCCGGAAAGCCCGACACCATCAACGGAGCCGCGATTGTCGTCAACGGATATCTGAGGGATTCAGCATACATAAATTTTGTGACAGGCACGATGGCGGTGAACAACGGAGCCACCTACGAGTTCGCACATCCGTCGAGCTCCGGGCAGGGGATTCCGAAGGCAACCTGGAATACAGGCTCGACGTGTCTACTCACCGGGATTACGAGTTCTACCACCGGCCTAAATGGAAATCAGCCCTTCTACAACCTCACTGTCAACTGCCCCTCCTGGTCGGGCAGTCTGAATTTTGGATGGAATACGGCAACCCCGGGCGGCTCAACGAACATTGCAGGGAATGTGACAGTAATGAACACCGGCACAGGCAGATGGCAATTCTGTGCCCCGCAAGCGGGCGTATCCGATACTGTAAACATAGGAGGCAATTTGATCATCGATGGAAGCTCGTCGAGTGCATCCGCCCTTGTCGGTGTTACGTCGAACGGGACAAGCAACGGGAGTACCACTGTGATCATTAATATTGCTGGAAATGTAAACGTTACCGGAAATCCGGCAGTCAGATCATGGACGAATTTTTCGGTGTCTCGCGGAAGCCAGGGTGCAACCGGAACGACAACCTGGAACCTGTACGGCAATTCGTTCTCGATGTCCAACGCGGCCACGCAGAACTCTAACCCTACAGGGGCAAAGTTTGTTTTTGCAAAAGCCGGCAAGCAGACTATGACTCTATCTGGAGATTCCGTCGTTGCCTGTCCGGTGAGAGTTCTTAACGGTACAACTCTGAGCATGGGGACGAGTGTCCTTGGCGGATCGGGTACTTTTACTCTCGACTAGA
>CAYLMV010000161.1:0-7171 GCA_964384415.1 uncultured Chitinophagaceae bacterium
TGTTATCCTGTTATCCTGTTATCCTGTTATCCTGTTATCCTGTTATCCTGTTATCTTGTAATCTTGCAACCTGTAATCTTGCAATCTTGTCATCTTGTAATCTTGTAATCTTGTAATCTTGTAATCTTGCAATCTTGTAATCTAGAAATCCTGCATCCATGACACTTGCAGACTCCAGACCGAACCGCCTCGCCAACGAAAAAAGTCCGTACCTCCTTCAGCACGCCTACAATCCCGTTGATTGGTACCCATGGGGAGATGAAGCGTTCGAAGCGGCGCGCCGGGACAACAAGCCGATTTTTTTGTCCATCGGCTACTCGACCTGCCATTGGTGTCACGTCATGGAACATGAGTCGTTCGAGGATGCTTCGATTGCCGACCTGATGAACAAACACTTCGTCTGCATCAAGGTCGATCGAGAAGAACGGCCCGACGTCGATCGGATCTACATGAGTGCAGTCCAGGTGATGACCGGAAGCGGCGGCTGGCCTTTGTCGGTTTTTTTGACGCCGGATTTGAAGCCGTTTTACGGCGGAACCTATTTTCCTCCAAAAGATGCTCATGGGCGGCCAGGTTTCCCGGCTGTGCTGGACCGTATCAGCGAGGTATGGCGAAATGAACCGGGGAAACTGACCGAGTCGGGCGAGAACCTTCTCGCGATACTCAGGCAAGATGTTGCGGGAGACTCGCATACCGGAGAAATCGACGATTCGATAGCAAAGAAGACGTTCCATCAACTCGCCTCACAGTTCGATCCGCGTTACGGCGGTTTTGGAAACGGACCGAAATTCCCCCGCCCCGTCGTGATGAATTTTCTCTTCCGATATTATTATCGTACGAAAACGGCTGAGGCGTTGAGCATGTCACTCGAATCCCTCAAGGCGATGGCAAGGGGAGGGATGTACGACCATCTTGGAGGCGGTTTTCACCGCTATTCCGTGGATGCGCAGTGGAGGGTTCCGCATTTTGAGAAGATGTTATATGATCAGGCCCAACTCGTTTGTTCTTATTTGGATGCCTACCAAATTACTCACGATTCATTCTATTCCCGCATTGCGGAAGAAACACTTGAGTACGTTCTCCGGGATATGACGGATTCCAGAGGCGGATTCTATTCCGCCGAGGATGCGGACAGCCCCGATCCTGAGAATGCCCTACATCTCACTGAAGGAGCCTTCTATCTTTGGAGCAAGCGGGAGGTGGAAAAGACTCTCCCGCCGCGGGAAGCAGAAGTTTTCTGTCATCACTTCTCCGTAGATGAGTATGGCAATGCGCTGGCCGATCCGCAGGGAGAATTCAAGGGGATGAATATCCTCTTTACTCCGTTCACCCTCGCAGAAACGGCCGGCCATCTTTCGATGTCCGAGCACGATGTTGAGAATATGGTCGCCGATGCGAAGAGGACTCTCTTCGAAGCAAGATCGAAGCGGCCGAGGCCATTCCGTGACGATAAAATCATTACGGGATGGAACGGCTTGATGATCAGCGCGTTCGCCCGTGCATCGCGAATTTTGAAGCAGCCTCGTTACGCAGAAGCTGCGGCGAATGCCGCATCGTTCATCAAACAAACTCTCTACGATCGTCCTTCAAAGACGCTCCGCCGCCGATTCCGGGAGGGCGAGGCGAAGTTTGAAGCTCAGCTGGATGACTATGCCTTCCTGATCCAGGGGCTCATCGATCTGTATGAAGCGACCTTTAACATTGCATGGCTTGAATCAGCACTGGAGCTGCAGCGGACCCAATCGGCCATCTTTTGGGATTCGGCGGCCGGCGGGTTCTTCGATTTTTCAGGGGAAGACAAGACGGTTCTGATCCGGACGAAGGAGTTTTACGATGGCGCGGAACCTTCCGGCAATTCCGTCGCGGCCTGGAATTTGTTGCGGCTCTCAGAAATGGGGGGCGAAAAGACGATGAAGAAGAATGCCGAAACAACTCTCCGGTGTTTCCGCACGGCTCTCGAACGTTTGCCGCAGTCGATGCCGCAAATGGCAGCGGCCATGGGATTCTATTTCGATGCGCCGAGACAAATCGTCATTGCCGACGGAGGTGAGATTGGGGGCGCTCAGGATTTTGTGAACGAAATAGCATTTCGATTTCTGCCGCACACGATTATACTTCGGGCTGACGGCGGTGCCGCTCAGCGTTTTCTTGCCGAGCATCTGCCGTTCATTGCGTCCATGACCCGGATGAACGGCCGGACTACCGCCTACGTGTGCGAGAACCATACGTGCAATCTTCCGGTGAATGAAATTGGCCAGTTGCGTTTGCTCTTGGAGGCGAAGTGATTCTTCCGTGACGCTTTTTCGGCGGGTCAAGACGACTGTGTTTCTTCAGATTGTTGATTTTACACGATCTCGACATGCCTCTTCGTGAAGTTAATGCCTGATTGCATTGTACTGTGGACCAAGAAACTTCCGACAAAAACGTTCGGGAATGACGCGCTTCGAGGATTGTCGTGCCAGCATGCTTTTTGTGTGCATCCAAACTGTAACGCTGCCGTCTCACTCCGTCGCTTGACTCCGCAACACCATTTCTCTATATTCTCGGCGGCGCATAGAGCCGTCTTCGAATAATCAATTGCCTCCTCATGAGTTACTTCGGTACGTTATGAGCCGTCAGGTTCTCCGATTCGGTCAACTCTCCCTCCTCGCTGCGTTCACCTCGGTCATTTCAGTTTGTCAGGCTCAGAATTCAGTTGAAACGCTGATTTCCGATCCGGCGACTCATGCGTCGTACCACGCGTACGATGAAAGCTACGCTCTCGTCATCGGCATCGATCGCTACACGAGTGCGGAACCGCGCACGTCGGCTGTCGCGGCCGCGAGGACGATGAAAGAACTCTTGGAATCGCGATTCGGTTTTCGCGAAGAAAACATCATCCTCTTGCTGGATGACCAGGCGCGCCGCGGAGTCATTATGGAGGGGCTCAAAAAAATGCAGCGAAGGGGGCACGATGACCGATTGCTGATATTTCTTTCCGGCAGGGGGTATACGGCCGGGGACCGGGCCGGTAACCAATATGGTTTTTTCGTGCCAATCGACGGTCGAACGGATTCCGCCAATCACGCACTCGCGACGTGTATCTCCCTTGACGATCTGAAAGCTTTAATAGAGGAGAACAGCGTGAAGCAGACGCTTGTTCTGCTCGACTTTATGGTCGGAGGGCTTCGGGTTGAGAAGCTGTTTAGCGGGCCGCCGCCGCCTCGTGTAGGACTTCAAAACGTGATGCTGCAGCCGTCCAAAGAAGTCTTTGCGGCAGGGGCGAGGGTCGAACCGCTGATGGATGACCCGAAAACGGGCATGAGCTTCTTCGCCTCGAGCATCATCCAAGCACTCTCTTCGAATCTCACGGACGTCAACTCAGACGGGATAATCACCGGCACGGAGTTAGCGGCGCAAACGTCGCTAAATGTGACCGAGGAAACCGGTTGGAAAATGCACCCGCAGTTTGGGTTCATGGACGCCGGCAAAGGCGACTTCACGTTCATCATGCCCAGCACGGCGGACACATCGCGGATTTCGTTCTCCATCCTGCCAAACAATGCCACGGTTTTTATCGACGACAAACAAGTGGAGTGGCACACAGGGGGCGTACCCGTAGTGTCGCCGAGGGCGGGCATCCACACCTTTCAAGTGCAGCGCGAAGGGTATAGAGCAGTAAAGAAAGAGTTTTTCGTGAACGGCCGCGTTTCATTGAAGGCGGACGTCGTGCTCGAAAAAATCCCGTCGAGATCGCTGCTGGTGAAAATCTCCGAGCCGGATGCGAGGATAACCATCGATGGAAAGTTCATCGGTGCGCCCGATAGAACGCTGATTGTAGACCCGATCGAGCGAGGCACTCACATGATCCGGGCTGATCTGGAAGGGTATTTTTCAGATTCTACCACCGTTGACGTCGAAGAGCCTATCCAATATACCGCCAGTCTCGTCCTCCCATCGCGTAACGGCTTTATCTCTGTCCGCTCAAGCGAAGCGGTGCACATCACGCTGGACGGAAAGGATGGAGGGATGCAGCAGCTCGTCCGGAAAGAAGTCCTTCCCGGCGCGCACACCATCATTCTGTCCGGCATCGGCTACGATACGTACGAACGGAAATTCATCGTTCACGACAGCGAATCTGTGTACATCGATCATCCGCTGTACCGGCCGACTCTCACGGGCGCTCTGATCCGTTCTGCAGTATTTCCTGGCTGGGGTCAGTCGTATAGCGGAAGGCACGGCATCGTCTACACCGTTCTGTTCTTTGGCTGTGTCGGGGGCACTGTCGAGGCACAACTCATGTATACGAGCGCGAACTCTGACTACAGAAAAAAGCTTGCGGCCTACAACGGGGCGCAAACTCCGGCAGATGCAGCCGGACTCCTCCCCGGAGTCTCCAGCGCACGCACAAAAAGGAACAACTTCAATTACGTCCGGCTTGCCGCTGCCGGCGTCACCGGCGCATTCTACCTCTATAACATCATCAACGTTTGGACACACAACCCGGCAGACCTAATCCGTCAGCAGGAAGAGGAAGCTGGGAAGGAAAGACAACGAGTGAGCATTGGTGTTGGTGTGAACGGTTTCGGACCTTCCTTGTCGCTTACGGCGCAGTTCTAGCGCTCGGTTCGAACCGGGGTGACGAGGATGATAACCATGATTTGACGGACAACTTCCCCATAACTTTCGGACTCTGGTTTACGATTCCGTTTCGCCCGCCCACTTCGTTGGAGAGGAAAACGGAACGTGAGAGCGCGAGGCGGGTTCCTTGGTCCATCGTAGAGAGTGCAGCGTGCCAGCAGTAAAAATACTGGAAATTTCTTATTGCAAATTCAATTGTAACTATTTATCTTACTAAGCCCCCGTGGGGTGAATTAATCACAAACCTCGCTGGGCAGCATGTTCCCTCGGCATCGCGCCGATATCGACATACCTCGTTCTCGTGAAGAATTTTGGTTATCCGAGCAATCCCTGGTGTAAATCTCAAAGGAGGATTCGTCCAATGAAGTTAAAAACCGCTACTGAACATAACGGCGAAGTCGTCATTCTTGAGCCGAAAGGGTCGCTCGTCGGCGGAGAAGAAACAGATGAGCTGCGCAATGCAGTGGCTGAGTCGATTGAAAAAGGGAACAAGAAGCTTGTCGTTGACCTGGGGAAAGTAACGTATATGAATTCGACCGCGATCGGCGCCCTTGTTTCGGCGCACACGTCGTATGTCAATCGCAAGGGGAAGATCGTCCTGTGCAACGTCAACAAGAACATCACCAACATCTTTGTTGTCACGAAGCTTTCAATGATCTTCCAGGTGGTAGAGACTCGGCCGGAGGCCATCCTCGCGTTGACTTGAGTGGTCCCAACAGTGTAATCTATTAACATTACTACATCATCTTCTTTAAGGAGTATCTTTTATGAAACAAGGAACGTTCAACATAATCCTGCTTGCCAGCGCGTTTGTGATTGGGTTCTTGATCTTTGAATTTCTCCTGCCGGAGTTTATTCAAAAGGGAGGCCCGCTTGTCGTGGCGTTGGTCGCGATGTCAATCATGGTGGTGACGTACATCATTGAGAGGCTCTTCTCGCTCCGCAAGGCTCAGGGAAAAGGCTCACTGCAGAAATTTCTTGCAACCCTCATCAAACACGTCTCTGCGGGCGAGCTCGATGCGGCAATCACGGCGTGTGATGCGCAGCGAGGTTCGCTTGCGAATATCATTAAGTCAGGATTGGAACGCTTCCGTGAAATCCACACCGACAAAGGGATGGACGGAAAGGACAAGATGACCGAGGTTCAGCGCGTGATCGAAGAGGCAACGATGCTGGAAATGCCGATTCTCGAAAAGAACCTGATCGCCCTTTCGACCATCGCATCGATCGGAACCATGGTTGGATTGCTGGGAACGGTTATCGGAATGATCCGTGCGTTTGCGGCTCTTGCGCATGCCGGTTCGGCGGACGCTGTGCAGCTTTCGCAGGGTATTTCCGAAGCGTTGATCAACACGGCGGGAGGAATATCCATCGCCATCACTGCCATCGTGAGCTACAACTTTTTCACGACAAAGATCGACGGCATGACGTACATGATCGACGAGGCAAGCTACGATGTGATCCAAAACCTGAAAACCAAACTTTGATGCGATGAGGAAGAGGCAACTATGCCAAAAATTCACGGAAAACGCGTTGGATTTAAGCTGGACATGACGCCGATGGTCGACGTCGGGTTCCTCTTGCTAACGTTTTTCATGCTCACAACGCAGTTCAAGCCGTCGGAAGATCTCCAGATAACGCTCCCCTCGTCTCATTCCGTTTTTAAGATTCCTGGCGCAGATGTCATCACCCTCACGATTGGGAAAGAAGGGCAAATACTGCTCGGAGTCGATTCGCAGACGTTGCGCGAAGCTCTGTTCGGTCCCGCGGCGAGGCTGAAAGCGAGTGTTCAGGTGCAGCCGAACGAACTGGCCAACCTTCTCGTCCAGGCCCGAACTCGGAATCCCAGGCTGAAAACCGTTATTCGAGCCGACAAGGATGTGGACTATGGAGTTATCGAAGACGTGATGAACGTCCTTCAAAAAGTGAACATCACGCGCTTTAATCTTGTTACAGAGTTAGAGAAGAATTAAGACGAAGGAATACTGCAATGGCTGAAGTTGATGTAAAGCAATCGCGCGGTAAACAGAAACACTCAAAGAAGAAACGGCGTCGCATCGGCGTTCGAATCGATATGACTCCCATGGTCGATGTCGCGTTCCTCTTGTTGACGTTCTTCATGCTGACGACGACAATGAACAAGCCGCAGGCAATGGAGATCAACCTTCCTCCCGGCGAAGCCAAGGTCGACGTTCCTGCGTCGAACCTTCTTACGCTTCGTGTCTCTGAGAGCGGCGCTATCTATTGGAACCTTGGCACCGACAAACCGGAAAAGGTCACGACCGCTGAACTGCGAAAAGTATTGAAAGAAAAGAACAGTGCGAACCCAAAGCTGATCACTCTTATTAAAGTCGATCGCAAAGGCAAGTATATCATGATGGTCGACATCATGGATGAACTGAACGTCGCCGATATCACGCGCTTCAGTCTTGCACCGTTCGACGATAAAGATAAACAGCTCATAGAAAAAATCTAAGTATCGTAATACCGAGAGCGGCTCGCACGAAGAGCTTAAGGAAGGAGTGAAGATGTATGTCTGCAACAGCACCAG
>CAYLMV010000162.1:0-7145 GCA_964384415.1 uncultured Chitinophagaceae bacterium
TCTCCCATCTACCATTTTCCATCTTCCATCTTACTAACCTTCCTGAACTCGAAATAGTCAAAGTTGAAATTCCCCTGTTTTGATATCTCAAGCGTGATAACTCTTTTCCCTTTGGCGAGATGTAAGACCGTCAGCGAATCGAGATAGTCCCAATGATGCCATTGTCTCCATGCAATTGTATCCGCTGCGTCGAACGTTGTCGGTATGTCAAGCAATGAGGTGGAATCCGTATTGTCGACACACAACCTGATGGCGCCGCCGCGGTTGGAGGTGTACATGACCCCGACTTTGAAATCAGCAGACTCCATCACCTCAACGGTGTATTTCGTCCATTCACCCGGTTCAGTCCACCCAAGATATAGCTGGTCTATCTTTGGCTGCACTTTGCTGTAAGCGGAATTATCTATGGTGTCGTGAAATTTCGTGTATGAAACATCAACTGCTTCATTGGCCCTGAAATTATTCAAATATCCCGGACCTTTGTTCAAGCTGCCGCTGCCATTATTCTTGATGTCGCTGTCGTGGTATGCAACTCCTTCGCCGCCAAGATCGTAGAACGCGCATTTTACTCTCCCGGGTATTTTCTGAATCGAAAAAACGGAGACAGAATCCGTGTACGGCGTTCCCTTGTAGTCCATCCTCTGTGCTCCTGTGTTGTCCGCTCCTTGCGGGGCGATGAGCCCATGGACCGACAAGAAGAGAAGCGCCGATAGAAGCAGCTCGATCATGATGATTCCTGGTTACGTGTGAAGAATAGCTGCATACAACAAGTGCGAAGACAATTCAACCCTGCACAAAAATTCTTCAATGCTGACGCTCACAATTCATCCGTTCCGGATTGCATTGCGGTGTCTTTATACTTTTATGATTAGCGCGCCGTCAAGATTGAAACCAGTTTCGTCTTCGGAGTTCCATCGGAATTCACCACAGGAAAATCCCCTTTGTAGCACCAGTGGCAATAAGCAATCCCGTTCTGACGGAAGATATCGCAGAGATCGGTGTAATAGCGCAGCATGGTCTCGTCCGGAATTTTCGGATAGACCCCAAACTCCCCGCAGTATAATTGCAGATGGTGCGCTTTGGCGACTTTGATGGCCGGCAGCATTCTTTCTGCGAGCGTGTCTTTTGTGAAATATCCATTTGCATATTCGCGCATAACTTCAACGGCAGGAGCAGACATGTTTTTGTAAAAGGCCGTGTCGACAATCAGGCCCGGGTAGTGCACCGGACCGGCATACTCTCCTATCTTGGTCCACGGCGCCGTGTGATGCGTCAGCGCCATCGGAGTGTAAAAATGGAAGCTCAGGATCAAGTTAGGATCATTTTCCGGGAACCTCAGCTGCGGAAACGTTTCGGGGCCTTGCCACATGTTCGAGCCGAGGACTATTTTCCTTCCGGGCTCTTTGGCTCTGACCGCCGCCAAAACCTTGTTGAACACTTTGTTCCAATCTTGCGGGTCTTTGGCGACCGCTTCATTCAGGATTTCATATGCCAGTTTGTCGTTCGGGTATTGTCGCAGTTCCTCCGAAAGCTGTCGCCACATATTCACCAATTTTTCCTGCTCCGCCGGATCGGTCCACAGTCTATTGGATTCGGCATTGAAATAGTGCGACCGCAGAATATGCAGATCGACAATAACGCGCAGATGTGCGCCAAATGCCCAATGTATCGCGTCGTGCAAAAGGGCAAAAGCTTCCGCTTCTTTATTTCCAGTAGAATCCCACATCTGGACTTCATCCACAGGAATTCGCACGTGATCGAATCCCATTGAAGCGATTGCATCAAAGTCTTCCCGTGTTATGGATTTCTTCCTTGCATCGCCGCGCTTTTCACTCTGAGAGAGCCAATGACTGACATTGACGCCCGCTCGTATCCCGAAATAACCCGCGGCATCCGATGCTTTCGAATCCTGCGCGATTGCTGAAGCGAACCAACCGAGAATCAATAGGAATGATACGATCTTCATCATGATAATCCTCATGGCATTGTTTGTTCATTGCTGAGCCTGAAAACCCTGCGCGGATTTTCACCGCTTTTGATGCTTTCTTCGGGGTCACTTCAGTTCCATTCAGTCCCGGAGCGGCCTCCCGCTGTTTTTGCCGTGCGCTCAAGTTAATTACTTTTTTCCGGCATAAGCAAGGCGACATAAAGAAAATTACTGCGGCAAAAAGGACTAACTCCTTATTCATCCTTTTGGCCTATTACTACTGAATATGGCCATTCGTATACTTTTCATGGTGAATGGATTAATTCAGCTCAATGGATCCAACGCCATGACACCTGCGCCCGGTCGGTTCGTGAGGTTTCTGAAATCGAGGCAACGTCCGATTCCATCACAAGCGGCGGGGGTCGGTTACAACGTTCTCTGCGAAATGAAGATTATTATCGTGAGAGGGATGAATCCGTATAGACGAGCCGCAACGGTTCAACCGGTGATCTATATCGGTTGAGCACCTTTTAGTTGATTTGTCCCGGCCCTCAGCTTCCGGCCGCCATTCATATGATTCACAAACCAAAGGAGAGCACGTGAAAAGAGCAGTTCTTGCACTCATCATTTTCCTCGTTTCCCTTACGAGAAGTCAAACCCCACTCTCGGTACAGCCCGCTGTTCCGCAAATGCTTGATATATCCGCGCCCCTGCTTAATCTCGACAGCGGTCTGAACAGGCTCGAGGAGCAGAGACTTAAGATTCATATTAAACATGAATTGCCGGGGCCGTTCGTGATCACAAAGGATGAAGCGCGAGCGGAGCTTGAGTCTGTCAGGGATCTCGCAGGAACGGCCGACGAGTTGTCATCGAAAATGATGATCGGCTGCGAATCCATCGGAGGTACCACAAACCAGGCCGCTCTGGAGAGTGCGATGAAAGAACAAGCCGACGTCTGGAGAAATGGAAGAGTCCGGACGTGGTTTGACGCTTTCAAGGATATCACGAGCACTGTGGGCGCCATATTGTTGGCTTCCGCGCCTGTTCTCGCCTCGAATGGATTAGTCGACCGGGGATATACGCAAGCTGCCGCAACAGTCGGCGGCATTTTCATCCTCGTAACACCGGTAAGCCATCTGCTCGGATCTAACGAAGATTCGCCGGCTCAGATCGTCAAGCTCGCTGAACTTTCGCGCTCGGAGAACGACAACGTCTTCTTCAGAGAGACGATGATCAACAGATTCAGGAACAAAGCCGATCAGCTGCGAGCGAGTCTGGATTGGGCAGGAAAACAATCCGCGCTGCTCAAAGGGAATATTCAATCGAGGCTTGACCAGCTCAATTCGCCGGCAGGTTTAGTTCCGGATCCATTATATCAAACACAGAATGTAGTGCCGGTACTAGATTCCCTCATTCTGTTCGTCAACTCATACCGCGAGGTCGCAAAATTTATAGGCCAAGCAACCGCTGAATTAATGAGCACGATTGACCAATACAACCATTCGTATCCGGAATTCAAAAATCACTTTGAGGCCGAGAACGTCCTTGCCGCCGGCCTGAATAAGAACTTTCAGGTTATCCAGGAATATCAACTCAAGAAGATGGGCGACCTTACGGACAAACTGGCAAGGTGGAAAATGCTTTCTTCGAATTAGAAGGAACTTCCACGGCTCGTCGCCGAAATAGTCGATGCATCGGAGGGCGCCCCTTCAAGATTCTTCCGGCAGCCTGACCGCCGTGTCACGTCCCGTGAATGACGACAGAAAGAGCATCTATGACACATATTCGAATGACTCTCTTATCGATTTTGCTAATATCCTTCGCTGTTCACGGTGAAGATGTTCATGGACTGATCCAGGAAGGCGACAGATGCTACTTGCGGCTGCAGACCGTGGAGGCGCTCCGTCACTATAAAGAGGCGGACTCGCTTGCGCCTGGAAGAAGTGAAACTCTCATCCGGCTTGCCCGCGCTTACAGCGATATTGGGTGGCTCGATTGGCAGAACGGCGTAAGCGCAGAATCATACTATGTTCGTTCGGTTGGAATCGCCGATACGCTCGTTCAGCTATACCCGAACCTGGCCGCGGCTCATTTTTGGTGCGCGCTCACTACGGGAAGCCTGATTCCATTCCGAAGCACCTCGGAGAAGATTCATATCGGGAAGACCGTACGCTTTCAGGCGGAGAAGGCGATCGAGATCGACTCGACTTTTTCGTACGCGTACATCATCCTTGCAATTTTTGAACGCGAGCTTGCCAAGCTTTCCTGGTTTGAGAGAGCAATTGCCCGCATCGTTTTCGGAGAGGATTTGCACGGATCCTTTGCGGAATCAGAACAGCTGCTCTACAAAGCGCTCAAGTATGACAGTACCAGTTCCTACGCCTATTTCGAACTTTCTCTGACGTACGACGCGATGGGCCGAAAGGAAGAATCCATCGCCGCCTTGAAAAAAGTGATTGATCTTCCCGTCAGCAGCCAGCGTGAAGAACGTCAGCGTCAGAATGCCGAGAAACTGCGCGACCATCTGCTATCCTCGCGATAAGCCCTCCCGCCATTTGCACGATCATTCGACGCCTATATCGATTCTGCGAGCGCCCGCGGTCCATTGGATTCGACTCTTCTTTGAACCGTCTCTTTCAATGGATGCTGAGTAGTTTGCTCCTCTCTTCTCTTCACCCGGTGCTACGCTCGGTGAGCCGGCAGCGGGGCTGAACGACCGCACAACCAGCGCTCGTAATGTCATCGGGTGATAATCATTCAAACCCGCCACTAATACCACGTATAAACATCCGTTCAAAAAAAATCCAAAAAACACTTGCGCCGTCTAACAACTATATTTATATTTGTAGTCAAATGACTACACGATGAACCTAAGAAGAGACGTTTTCCAGGCCATAGCGGATCCAACAAGAAGGGCTATCCTTGTGCTGGTAGCCTCGCAAACCATGACAGCCGGTGCCATAGCCTCGAACTTTGACACGGCAAGACCCACGGTTTCAAAACATCTGCAAATCCTCACCGAGTGCGAATTGCTTGAGCAGGAGCAAAAAGGGAGAGAAATATACTATCACTTGAATCCCAAGAAGATAAAGGAGATATCAGACTTCATTGGACCATTTCGAAAATTGTGGGATGAAAGGTTTAATAAATTGGAATCCATAATGAAAAAATATAAATCAAAGAAATAAAACGCTATGGAACTAAAAACAAAAGTCGAAGCCGAAGAGGGCAAGCAAGAATTGATGATAACAAGGGAATTTGATTTGCCTTTGGAGTTGCTTTTTAGAGCGTATGTAGAGCCCGGCATTGTCGAGCAATGGATGGGAACGAAAGCGCTGAGGCTCGAAAGCAAAAAGCACGGAAGTTACCAGTTTGAAACATCCGATGCAAAGGGAAACGTGGTCTTCCGGGCCAATGGTGTTATCCATGAGTTCATCTCGAACCGGAAAATCACACGGACATTTGAAATGGAGAATACGCCTTTTGGCGTCCAGCTTGAGTTATTGGAGTTTGAAAAACTTACTGACAATACCAGCAAGCTGAACATGCACGTGATATACGAATCGGCTGCACACAGAAGCCAGGTGCTGAAAATAGGGATGGCGCAGGGAATCAACCTGGCACATAACCGGATACAAAACATCCTCAACAAATTAAAATGACCCGTTATGGCAAAGAGAAATAAAATTATCTATTGGATTGCCACTCTCTGGCTTGCATTAGGAATGGTATCAACTGCATCAGTCCAGTTATTGAAAGAGAAAGCGGGAGCCGGAGGAGTAGACAGTATTGTACATTTGGGCTATCCGGTCTATTTTCTAACGCTCATAGGTGTTTGGAAAGCCCTGGGAGTGATAGCGGTGCTTATTCCCAAATTTCCTTTGGTCAAGGAATGGGCCTACGCGGGCTTTTTCTTTGCCATGACGGGAGCGGTATTTTCACATATCGCATCGGGTGATTTCGTGAAGGAGATATTTCCTTCGCTGCTGCTTCTCATCCTTACTCTGGTATCGTGGTATTTCAGACCTGCGGACAGACGAATCGTTTCAGTTAACCAAGAGCGATAAGAGTATGAAGAACACAGATCGGAACAAGAAAATGTCGCCGGAAGAACGAGGAGAATTACTCAAAGCGCTGAAATCCCGTTTTGAGAAAAACATGGGCCGCCACAAAGGTCTTGAATGGGCCAGGATACAATCAAAGCTGGAAGCCAAAAGTGAAAAACTATGGTCGCTCAAAGAAATGGAGAGAACGGGCGGTGAGCCGGATGTTGTTGGTCATGATAAGAAGACGGGCGAATACATTTTCTATGATTGTTCGGCGGAAAGTCCTAACGGCCGCAGAAGTCTTTGTTTCGACCGCGAAGCGCTGGAGTAAGGAAAGAACATAAGCCGAAGGATAACGCTATTGATATGGCCGCCGCGATGGGCATTGAGCTTCTAACGGCAGATCAATATCGAGAACTTCAGAAGCTTGGGAAATTCGACACGAAGACATCGAGCTGGGTGACAACTACTTCTGAGATCAGAAAACTTGGCGGCGCGCTCTTTTGCGATCGCCGCTACGACACTATCTTCATCTATCACAACGGCGCGGAATCTTACTATGCCGTCAGGGGGTTCCGCGGCTCGCTAAAGGTCTAATTCCTGCACAGACATCAACATCCTATGACAAAAAGCAGCGCAAATTCTAAAGTTGATTTTTATTTCGTTAAAGCCAAAAAGTGGCAGAAAGAATTGGAGAAGTTGAGAACGATCGTTCTTGACTCTCCGCTGACCGAAGAATTGAAGTGGGGTTGTCCCTGTTACACGTACCAGGAGAACAACATAGTCTTGATACATGTATTTAAGGAATACTGTGCGCTTTTATTTTTCAAGGGCGCATTGCTGCATGACGCAAACGGTGTTCTCATCCAACAAACCAAGAATGTGCAGGCCGCACGACAGATCCGGTTTACCAATGTTCGCGAAATTGTCGAGATGGAAAGAATCCTGAAAGCCTATATTTATGAAGCCATCGAAGTGGAAAGAGCCGGCCTGAAAGTGAAATTGAAAAAGACTTCAGAGTATGAAATCCCTGAAGAGTTCCAACAGAAATTGGATAAAATCCCCGCGCTGAAAAAGGCCTTTTATGCATTAACGCCGGGCCGACAAAGAGGATACATTTTTTATTTTTCTCAACCCAAACAATCCAAAACCCGGGAATCAAGAGTTGAAAA
>CAYLMV010000163.1:0-2773 GCA_964384415.1 uncultured Chitinophagaceae bacterium
GGGAGAAGACGCTGATCCTTCCGGAAGTGCCTGTTGTGGATGCCTCGGTGGTGAAGCTCAACGAAGACGATTTTCCCGATCTCATCATTCATAATTGGCTGACGAATGAGATGGTCTTCTACTTCGGGATGGGCGAGCTGCAGTTCTCGGAGCAAAATATCGTCTCCTTCGGCCAGGATACCGTGACGGTCGCGTTCGGGGATTTTAACCGCGATCGCATTCTTGACTACGCCGTCGCCTCTTCGCAATCGAAGACGCTCCGCTTCTTCGCGGGGGACGGAATGGCTTCGTACGTCAACTATCAGAGTCTCGATCTGGGGAGGGGGACGAGCGAGATGCTGACGGCAGCGATTTCCTCGAGGTTTGATAACGACCTCGTTTCGGTGGACAAAGAGAATGGTACGTTTAGTATTTTCCAGAACCAGGGAGACGGCGCTTTTTACGATGAGATTGTCTATGGATGTTCGCCGACTCCCCAGGCGACCCTCGTCGGTGATTTCAATAATGAAGGCTGGAATGACGTGGTCGTCGTCGACGGTCAGGAGAGAACGCTCACGTTTTTCTGGAACGCACGGACACGATTGACGGGGCTCAAAGAAGGAAGCGCCGGCATTGGCGAAATATTGTATGCCGTCGGCCGAAAGCCTATGGGCCTCGTGATTTCGGACTTCAACGACGACGGTGTTGACGACATTGCAGTGACAAACGGCGCGTCGTCGACTCTCTCGCTCCTCCTCAGTTCGGCGCGGAACCGGGTCGAGGGACAGATCAGTTTTCCGACCGTAGAAGAACCGACGTCGGTTCGTCTCTATTCAAAGAATGACACGTCGCTGACTTTTCTTCTTACGCATGAATCGATCGCGAAAGTCTCGGTTCTTTCTCTAGCGAAGCCGGGATCGGCGGGGATCCAAAGGCTGGTGTCTCCATTCACATACGCCATCTCAACTGCCGAGAATCCCAGAATGTTTCTCCCGGATGCGGCGCTGCAAAACCAGGCGATCGAGTTTTACGTCTATTCGAACGTCAAGCAGCGGGCCCTCTCGTACTTCAGACAGGTCTCGGGAGCGAGGTTTGTCGAACGGAACTTCAAGCCGATTATTCCGGCGCGCATCCTTGCCGGATCGGTGAACGATTTCAACGATGACGGGCGTCCTGACCTGGCGTACATCTATTTCGATACGGACTCTCTTCGCTATAATTTGGGCATCACGTTCAGCGACTCGGCGGGTCAGTATGGCGGGAAAACGCTCTCGTATGTCTTTCCGGATTCCGTGATCAAAAAATGCTACATGATCTTCGCCGATGTCAACGGCGACAATAATCCGGACTGCATTCTCTACTCAACACCGATGAATTCGATACGGATTGCGCTTGGCACGGGGTCCGGGCATTTCGGCGAGTTTGTTACCGTCGTCGAGGGAATTCCGGTCTCCAATCCCGATCATATTCAGGTGGTCGATTTCGACGGTGATGGGATCAGCGATATCGTCCTGGCGAATGATGAAACATCGGAACTCTATTTCTATAAAGGAAAAGGGAACGGCCGATTTCTGCCCGGTGCGTTCTTGCTGGATATTCCTAAAGGGGCGATGTTTCGCTTTGGCGATTTCAACGGAGACGGCAAACTCGATATTGTCTACACCGATCCGGCCCGGAATATCGTAACGGTGTATTTTGTTCGGCAAAAATAAGTCAATCCAATGAACGGTCATTCCATCAGAGGTTGCCAATCGCTCAATACGGCAGAGAGAAGGGGAGAGGCCGATGAAGCAGGTTAGCCTTTCCGTCGAGTCCCTTTCAAAACTGTTTAACCGGCGCACGATTTTCGAAGGAGTCTCCTTCTCGCTGAAACAAGGGGAGTCGCTGGCGGTAACAGGAAAGAACGGGTCGGGGAAGTCGACGCTGGCCAAGATCGTTTGCGGACTGATCTCGTCAAATGCAGGATCTATCCGTTGTGCTGTGGCAGGAAGAGAAATCCGGCAGGAAGACATGTTCCAGCATATCGGATTTGTCGCACCGTACCTGAATCTCTACGAAGAGTTCTCGGGGATCGAGAACCTGCGTCTCATCGGAAAAATTCGGAATCTTCCCGATACAATGGAAGCCGAGGGGGAAGACCTTCTGAGAGAATTCGGAATCTTTGAGAGGAGGCTGGACGATGTACGGACGTATTCCTCCGGCATGAAACAACGGCTGAAATACGCAGCCGCTCTTCTTCATCATCCCGAGATCCTCATCCTCGATGAACCGACCGCTAATCTCGACATCGAAGGGATAGCCGTTGTCCGGCGAATCATGAGAGTTCAAACGATGGAGGGGATTCTGTTGATTGCCACGAATGAGAAAGAAGATCTTGAGTATGCCGCTACAGTGTTGGATCTCGACGCGAGGAAAACTGCTCGGAAGACTTCACCGGCGTCATAATTTTTGTGAGGCGATTCTGAGAGGATCGTTGTACTGTCATTTGAGGGTAGCCCCGTGACAGCGGGGATCGTTGAGGATGTCATGCGGGAGCTCTTTTCGCACCGAATGAAAGTAGACAACGGAGGGCGTCCTTGAATCTCGCCGTCCAGTATTGTATCTTGAGAGTGCCGTGAAATCCCTTTTCGTGCCGTCATACCACGTTTTTCTGAAAGACGCCAACTCAGAGCTGCGCACGCGCTATGCGCTGAATGCGCTCTTCATGTTCGTTGTCACAGCTCTCTCCGTGATCCTCTTTTCCCTTGGGAGTGAATCGGTCAGCAACGACGTTCTTGCAGGCATGCTGTGGGTC
>CAYLMV010000163.1:2783-6975 GCA_964384415.1 uncultured Chitinophagaceae bacterium
GGGTCATCATCTTCTTTTCGAGCATGTCCGGATTGTCGCGGACCTTTGTGGCTGAAGAGGAGCGAGGGACAGTGGCGACACTGCAGCTCATGTCGCGGCCTATGCCCGTCTATCTCGGCAAGCTTTTGTTCAATTTTGTCCTGACGCTTTCGCTGAACATCGTCATTTCGCTCCTCTATATTCTCTTCATCAACAACTTTGTCATTCAGACAGCGGCGATATTCTGGACGACGATCTTGCTGGGGAGTTGCGCGATTGCGAGTTCATCGACGATCATCGCGGCGATCATTGCAAAGGCGAACACGAAAGGAACGCTGTACCCGGTACTCTCTTTTCCTATCATGCTGCCGTTGCTCATCACGGTGATCAAGGCAACCCAGCTCTCGCTCGAAGGGGCATATTTCGGGGAGGCGCTGGGAGAGTTTCAAATACTTGTGTCCTATACGGTTGTGATCATAGCCGTTTCGACGGTCTTATTCGAATTTGTCTGGAAGGATTGACGTCTCATGCCCAAGTACCTCATTGGAAAGATATCGCTCATCGCCTGGCTCACCGTCGTGATCGTCGCAGGGATCGCCATGCCGATGGTACCGTCGCCGACGCAATGGTACGAACTGCCGATTATCCCGGCGCTGGAGGAAAAGGCCAGGATTATCTTCTTCCACGTGCCGATGTCATGGACAACCCTTGTGGCCTTCATCGCATCGACAATCTACGGAATACTCTTTTTGAAGACGAAGAAGATGGATTACGATCTTCGATCGGTCTCCGCAGCAGGGCTGGGTACGATGTTCTGCATCCTGGCAACGGTGACAGGCTCCATTTGGGCCAAATTCAACTGGGGATCATTCTGGAATTGGGATCCGAGGGAAACTTCCATATTCGTTCTGTTGTTAATCTATGGGGCATACTTTGCTCTTCGGTCTGCCATCGATGTGGAAGAGAAGCGTGCAACGCTCTCTGCTGTGTATTCGATCATTGCCGGAGTAACAGCCCCGTTTTTCATTTTTGTCATGCCCCGGATCATGACGGGACTGCATCCCGGTGCAAAGGGAGATGAGGGAGGATCGACGCCGGTCGCCCAGCTTCATATGCCGGCAAACATGCGGATTGTCTTCTTTGCCTCCATCGCAGGGTTTACGGTTTTGTATTTCTGGCTCTTTAGCATGAAAGTCCGGTCAGCCCGGATTGAAGCATCATCCCAACAATCATAGGAGCATCGCTTGTGGATTTTCTGGCCCAACATCAACTCTATATAGTCCTGAGTATTGTTCTCATTATCTGGTTTGGCCTTGCCGCCTACCTGCTGCGACTGGACAAAAAGATCACGAAGCTTGAACAGAGTCTGAAGAAATAAGGAGAGTGTCATGAAAATGAAAGTGATCGTTGCCTCGGTCGTCGTCGCTGCGTTTCTTGTATTCGGGGCCGTCTCGTTTCTGGACAGCAACGTCGAATACACCGATTTCGCCAAAGCCGAAAAAACGAGCAAGAAAGTGCAGGTCAAGGGATCGTGGGTGAAAGAGAAGGAAACCCAGTTCGATGCGAAAAACGGACAGTTTATTTTCTACATGAAGGATGATAACCAGCGCGAGGAGAAGGTTGTCCTCGATGGTGCGAAGCCGAACAATTTTGAACTGGCAAAGAGCGTTGTGGCGAAGGGAAGGTATAAGGATGGATGTTTCCACGCCAATGAACTCCTCACGAAATGCCCATCCAAGTATGAAGGCGACGAGTCGGCGGTCAAGAAGACTCTGTAAGCGTCCTCCCCCCCAGAAGGAGCGTTGTGCATGATCGGCAGTATCATCGTTAGGATAGCGTTTGGCGCGGCGCTCGTTTCTACGCTCCTCTATTACCTCATTCATCGGAATCATTCCGACAAACTTCTCAGGTTTGCCCGGCTGGCCTATCGCACGGCGGTCGGGGGAATGATCTCCGCTTCGGCGCTTCTTATATATCTTATCATGACGCACCAGTTTCATTACGCGTACGTCTGGAATTACAGCTCGACCGACCTGCCCGGCCCCCTTCTCTTTTCGACGTTTTATGCTGGACAGGAGGGGAGTTTCTCGCTCTGGGCTTTCTACACGAGTATCGTCGGTTTGGTATTGATGGCGTATTCTTCGCGAAAGGGATACGAAGCGGAGTTGATGCTGATCTATTCCGCGATCCTCTCGTTTCTCCTCCTCATGATTATTGTTAAGAATCCATTCGCGTATATCTGGGATCTCTTTCCGAAAGACCTCATTCACACCGGTCCAATTCCAGCTAGCGTCACCAATTTTGTCTGGCTCGATCAGGCGAAGGGAATCTGGGCGCAATATCCGAACGAAGGGAAAGGGCTCAACCCTCTCCTTCAAAATTACTGGATGGTGATTCATCCTCAGGTGCTCTTCATCGGCTTTACGTCGATGTCGGTTCCGTTTGCCATGGCTGTGGCGGGAATGTTGAAGAGGGATTACGTCAGCTGGATTCGAGTCTCGACGCCGTGGTCGGTGTTCGGTGCGATGATACTCGGAACCGGTGTTATTATGGGAGGCTTCTGGGCATACGAGACACTCGGTTGGGGAGGATATTGGGGATGGGATCCGGTTGAGAATTCGTCGCTCGTCCCGTGGCTGGTCTGCGTTGCGTCGATTCACACGATGCTGTCGCAGCGCCGCAGCGGAAGTTTCATCAAAACAAATTTCATCCTGAGCATTCTTTGTTTCGTCATGGTCTTGTATTCGACATTCTTGACGCGGAGCGGAGTTTTGGGAGACACCTCCGTTCACTCGTTTGTCGAACCGGGAATGTGGGTCTATTGGCTGCTCCTGGCCGGGCTGTTTCTCTTTGCGGGGATAGGTTTTGGACTCTTCTTTGCGCGGATGAAGGAGATGCCGAAAGTTCCGGTCGAACATAGTTTCCTTTCCCGCGAGTTTGCTCTCTTTCTTGGGGCATCGGCGATTGTTTTCGCCGCATTGTTTATTGTCATCGGAACGTCGTCGCCCATCATTACCAGCATCCTCAAAGGTAAAGTCTCAGCAGTAGATTCTGCATATTATGTGACGACGACGCTCCCGTTGGGCATTTTCATTGCAATCCTCGCAGGCGTCGGTCAGCTGCTCTGGTGGAAAAATTCGGACAAAGAGTCCCTCATGAAGAGCCTGCGTGCGCCCATGATCCTTGCCTTTCTTCTTACAGGGGTTTGCTACTTTGCCGGCGCAACTCAAGCTGCGATGATCATCTTCATTTATGCTTCTTCTTTCGCTCTTTTCACGAATATCATTGTGGGATTCCGGATCTTCAAGGGGAGTCCGAAAATGGCGGGCGGATCAATTGCCCACATCGGTCTCTCCCTCATGTTTCTGGGTTTTGTGGCCTCTGCGAAATACGACAACAAAGAGACCATTTCTCTCGAGCAGGGAAAGCAGGTTCAGGCGATGGGTTACACGATGCGCTACATCGGCTACCATCCCACCGAGCGGGGAAGGTTCGCGTTCGACGTTGAGGTGGAAAAAGGCGGAGAGAAATTTATCGTCGCGCCGGTGATGTTCAACAATAAAGAGAATGACGGCTTGATGAGAAATCCGGATATCATAAACCTCATGACAAAGGATTTCTACGTATCGCCGCTCTCGCTTGAGGCTCCCGATTCCAAGAACGAGCAGGAATTGACGATCGAAAAAGACGAAACCCAGAAGTACCAGGACATGTCGATAAAATACATGGGCTACGAGTTTGCTACCTCTCCCGAAAAGGGGAATATAGTCACCGTGACGCTGGACGTTACCCGTGCCAAGAAAACAGTTCGGCTGACTCCTGAGATGCACAACCAGAAGGGGACCGTGACTTACATACCTGCGAAAATGCCGGATAGCGATGTCTCTTTCACGATCAAGGGAATGGGCTTGGGGAATGGCGGCAGGGGAAAATCTTCAATCACGGTTACGGTCAGCACTCCGCTTGCTGCGGGCCAGCCTCAGAAGAGTGAAACGCTCATCGTCGAGGCGAGCGTGAAGCCGTTTATCAATCTGGTATGGCTGGGGACGGTGACCCTCGTGGCCGGTTTCTTCATAACGATTGTCCGGAGAGGGGAAGAGGCGAGAAAGAACGCAGCGTAGCTGATGGCCTGGAATCTCGTTCCCAACGTCCCGTTGGGAACGAGACATACATCGCCCCTTCACGTCGTTCCAATCTCTGATTGGGGAATGAA
>CAYLMV010000164.1:0-6945 GCA_964384415.1 uncultured Chitinophagaceae bacterium
CACGGTTGGAAGATACGGAGATCGTTGACCACCGCTGTCAACAATTCCGTCTACAGCGAGGAGATTCTCGGTGGGAATATGCTTAAATTTTGCTGCCCCGCTAGGGTTCGAACCTAGACTCTTCTGATCCAGAGTCAGACGTGTTGCCAATTACACTACGGGGCAAGATGAAATACCGTTGAATTCGGCACTTTCCGTTTCGCGTCAGCCGCTAACTAGCAACTTTTTGCACGAATCCGGGTACAAATTACTTTACAATTCTATAGAACAGTTGCACTTTGGCACCTGTAATATACGAAAGTCACTTGGATTTGGCAAGACGAAACGGCTGATCGTTTTCAGCAATCCATGCGGGTGGTACTAGATTTTGCCATCCTGCCACGATTCTATATAGAATGTCGAAGCGTCAAAGTCCGATCAGTGTGTTAGTAGTTTGTCATTTTGCCAAACGGCAAAACTGATGTCAAAGTGACGAAGTGGCAACTTGCCATATAGACGAACCCTATAGTGTGTTGTCGAAATGGCGAAGCAGGATCCCTGCCGATAGTCAGCGATGCAGGCAATTTGAAAAAAGATGCACGAATCCATTTTTTGTGCTAATCCGTTTTCGGGATAGGCCGACAAATAGCCCCAGATGGTGAATGTCTGGGGCCGGAAGAGGCAAAGTCTGTAATGGAAAAGGAGTTGAACAAGTACAACAAGATCAGACCGCACAGTTCATTGAACCGCAAACCACCGGCACCAGAAACATTCTATCCACTTCAGGTTGCTAATGCCTGAAGAAAATAGCTAACTACGCACTCGCACATAAACTGGGGGCAGGTCACTCCGGCGACTAAGTTGCAATGCATCGACGGCAAGATTACACCTGCGGTGGTAGTTTATGGCTCGGACATTTTTCATTACTCGAGGGAATATAACAGCTCATCATCATGTTTGCGTTGTGTCTTTTTTGGTGCAGTCACTTACCGTAATGATAACAACAAGGATTTCCTTCCGTTAATGATTTCCTCAAAGAGGTAAAAGCGCATTCATCGTATATTATGGGATTCAATTACTTGCATGAGCCGTTTTTGCTCCCTACTTGCACCTGAATCTGAGCCAGAGTCTTCTCAACGGCCGCAATCCACTCCGCTGGAAAGCGGCGGGCGTCAATCATCCAGGAGCGAAGACTTTCGACCGCCCCTTCGTTCCCCTCCGACTCATCTGTAACAGCGGATGCGAGCAGTTCCCCCGTGTGCGGAAAGCGTGTACTCCACTCGATTCCCACAGCATGGTCGAAGTCAGCAGCGATTGCCTGAATCTGTGCATCGGTTAGATGCCTGCGTCGTGTATTGGAGAGCTCGGAAGCTGACTCCGATAATTTGATATATTCAGATTTTTTTTCCGGATCAACCGCTGCCAATTCTTCAGCGAGAATTTCCAACTGAACCTGCAATAGCAGGGTGGGCATGCCACGACTTGCAAGAACATGACCCAGCCACCGCACTTGCTGGATAATTTGCAGTTGATCGCATTGGCAAAGAGTAGCTAACCAAGCCGCATCGCTGCGGGCAAAATTCTTTCCCCGCTCGCCGTAACGATGCTCAAAGTACGGGAATCGCTGCCAGCAAATATCAGCAGCTTTGATTGAGGCCTGGACTTCGCGGGCATCGGATGGTATCGGGTGCCGTCCCGCCTCGGGATTGATGGAAGTGACAAGGTATGTCTTGGATTCCAGTCGGAACGGATATAGCGCCAGGTAGATTTCCTCGACCCGTGCAAAAAAATCATTTATGGCTTTGATCATCTCTTCGCGTTCCTCTTCGCTCAAGCGAAGTGCATTCATTCGACCATGAAATTGTTCCCACCGGACATTTGCTGGAAGCCCATCGCTATGCATGTAGGACATCCCTTCCTCGCCTTTGAGCAAGAATGCCTTTGCATACAGCGGCCGCAGCACTATTGCCCCGAGCATTGATCCCTCTAAAACGTACAGGCAGGCCAACAAAGACAACGGTTGAACGAGCGAATTGAGCCGAATGTGCTCGGCAGTTTTCAGCGCTGCCTCTGTCGCCTCTTTCAGATCTGCCACGGCGCGCGGTTCGAAATATCGCAGGTCTTGCTGAAGTCGAGAGAGTCTGCACATCTTGCGATGCCAGACAGAAGCAACTCGTTCTTCCGCGCAACTTTCGAGCGCCTGCTCGAGCACACCATGAATGACAGACAATGCCCGCAATTGACCCACATATGATTCCAAAGGTAATTGGCAGGAAACTAGAGCTTGAAATAAGGGCGCAGATTGAAGTTGAACGTGCGCTCGATAGGTTCTCGCCTTGAGTTCTTCCATCAAAGTAAGTTGTTGTCCGAAGATTCCTGTTATCATTAGTGTGCCGGCTCCCTGGCCTATTTTGATGATCGGATTGGCAATGTGAATGTAAACGTCGCACCGTGGCCGGGAGTGCACTCCACTTCCACTCGGCCCCCCATGAGCAACTACAATTTTAGCAGCGATTACTAACCCCAGGCCGACGCTACGCTGGCCGTCGGATTTGCACTGGGCCGTGCCGCTGAAGACATTCGTCTGAACAACCACCAGCCAGCGCTCGACAATTGCAGTGGCCAGCTGCTCAACGGCAACGGAGATTTGCCCTCGTTCCCACCTTTTGCCTACTTCTCATAGAGTGCAGGCTGAAAGAGATTCACGTATATATCCATTAATCCAATCTCAGGCACGAGCAACCCTCGTACAATTTGTGCGCACTGCGTCCGCTCTCCGGTCAATAACCCAATAACAAATTCTTGATATTGCTGTTTTGTGATTGTGGTATGCATTACCTCGTGTGCTCCAAAACTTTTCTTCGGAAGGGGTTTATTAGCCTCCCAAATACAATTTTTCCGGCTTCAAAACACCATGCCTTAATCGTCGCTCGTCGTCTTTCAGCGTTCAAGAGAATATTTCCCGATGCGTTCACTCTGCACGAAAATAAAAAGCGTAGCGGACAAAATTCGAATGCAAGAAGCGCATCGAACTATTGCGTCACATGCGTAAATACACTCTCCTCTTCCAGACATCCATATAAAGAGGTCGAGCCTTATTCAAGATACAACATGTTTGACGAAGAAACCGGAATGATCCTCATCGAGATTGGCGATTCGAAGAATTGTCCTCTTCGTTTTTCACTACGGAAATAGAAACGTGACCATAACAATCCTCACTAACCAATGAAGACGCAGGGGCTTGTCGCCTCTCCACCTTCAGAGGTGTCGACAATACGGAGTTAAATAATTCTTTGCGCAATCTTATTACCTCAGTAAATCACTTCCTGACACTAATTCCTCATCATCGGAAAGTCCTGGAAACTCAAAGAGAGATGTGCAGACGCTGATGTTAAGTTCTTTTGGTAAAAGCAGACCGTCACGAACCGCAATTCCTCCGATATACATCTCTGGTCTTTCTCCGCTCGGCAAACTCTGAAGCCCCTCGGCCAATTCACGCACCGATTTCAATTGGGTCGGCAATGCGATGGAGATCCCTAGGATTTTCGGCTTCTGCCTCTTGACAAGGTCGACAATCTCCCGTGTCGGCAGTCCTGGATAAGCAATGTCGTGGGGAATCGATCGCGATGCGAGGGAAAGCGCGACTAGCTGAATACCAAGCGTGTGGTAGTTTCCTTCAGCGTTGGCGAGCAGAATGTCCCCCCGATGTGCTCGCCTCGTCCCTTCGAGTTCCTTGTAGTGAGAATAGACAGCTGTCAAGAGCGTTAGTGCGACGGAGGTAAATTGATGTTCGTGCGCCACCGTCACGCTGCCTCTTGCCCAGAGATCACCGATCTCGTAGAGGATAGGCTGGACAACCCCTATCATCAAGTCAAGAGGTTTGACCTTCAGATCGCTGGCTTGGTTAATCAGTTCGAGAAACGAGTCGACATTCCCTTTTTTCGCATAAAGCCTGAGCTGAGCATACCATAGGGATAGACGATGTGCGTCTTCAGTGATTGCAGGGTCGTCAAAGCGCACTGATCTCCGGCATTTGGCGCAGAGTGCGTGGGTGAACTGGTACGATTGCCACGGAGGTGACTCTCCCAGATATGTCTTACACCAAGAACACCACCTAATCATTGGTCACATCCCTTTCCGGCTGCTCCGGCATCCCGCCAGCAGTCAATACCGAAAATGCGATTGTGATGTAGTTGATTACCACCTCTGCCTGCGTCGAGGGAAGTTCCTTGCTCAACTGACGAAACTGGCCGCACATCGGTGCTTTTTAGAGACAGGCTTGGAATCCTGAGTCGCATGATTTTCATGATCTGCCTTTTAGTCCTTGATGAGGACCTTTACTTTTCGAATCGTTCTGCCGTCGTCAATATCTGCCTGAGAGGAATGAACCGCCAAGAAGGCAATTCACTCAAGAGAGCTATGGTATGGAAAAACTTTTGGTTTGGCAGTGGGGAAGTTTTTAGGTATCTCTCAGGACATCCTAACCCGCGACCAACGAATAATAGAGCCTAGCGTTTTCTTGATTGCAGAGAAGAGTTCGTGCAAGCACCTCGCTACTATCCCCCAGCCGAAAAAATACTGATTGATAGCTTTAGAGTGAAAAACACGCCAATGCTCATTCTATCGCTCAACTATTGGGCGAATTCCTCCCACTGGCCACCTGTCTATTTGAATACAATCCCCAACATTTTCCTTCGCCAAAAAGGAAGGAGTGCGGACCGCGGTCACGAATGCCTTCGATCCGCACTTTCTCTGAGGTTCGTTGAGGATTTGTTGTCCAGTAGTTGTCCCAAAACACGTGCCATATTTGGGACACCCAAATTCATAGAATTCTGAAGAACAATCACGTTATATTGGCAGAACTAAGCGAGGGAAATGATGAACGATCTCTTCTTTGGTTACTATCGGCCAGCTGAGTAACAGGAGGCATCCGATGAATTCGTACTGGCGTTCAGGCGGTTCAAGCAATGAATAGACAAGAGCGTCCAAAGTTGGCGGCGGAATGTGATTTTGCCGCCAGAGAAAAGAGGGATCCGAACAAACAAAATGTAATTACATGAGATTGTTGTCGACCGGCTAAATGAGTTGGACAATATCTCCGGAACCGCTAATGTATGTTAGCCGATCAACTTACTTCCTCGCGATAACTGCTTTTAACAAGATGCATTGTGATTTGAGGCGTTTTCTCGACAAACTCCATGAACGCTGCGATGACCTCAGACGGCATCTTTGGCTTGTTGGACTCTTCAATGAATTCTCTGAGGCGGGTGAGGACGGTCAGGGCTTTTCGCTTGTCCCGGGATTTTGTCGTCTTCCAGCGGAGTCTGCCATCAACGAAATAGCCGATGTAGAAGAAACCGTTGTTGCGTTTGGTGAGGTAGAATTTATCTGAGTATTGCATATGAACACCTCGTTCATTATGCAAACTCTTCTACAATTTGTATTGAAGATTGGTCTTATGGTGAGAAGTGAAATTAAATTGGCATCCAGAGTCAGACGTGTTGCCAACTGCACTACGGGGCATGATCTAATAATTTAAGAAACGAACAGGTCGAAGGCAAGACTAATTTGCACACCGCATCGGTACGTAAAAAGCGCACTTCTTGCACAATGAAGGTAATCTCCCATTCACGAAGTTTCTTCTTATCTCTTTGATTTTTGCATCATTGCGCTGCGCAAACGCCTCAAAGTCCTCCCCTAATGCAAGCGAAGCGATTTGAAGCGAATCGTTTATTGTTCCGATAGATGAGTCATATCGGCAACCGCATATTCGTACATCACCGTTCGCCTGAACTCCAAGCATAAACAACCGTTGGCATGGATGCACTTTCTTCAGAGGAGCAAGAGATTTCAACGGATTATGATCAATTTTCATTGTCTTGATCATATCTCGTTGTGTGATGTCGCCTCCCCACGTGTCAAATACGCGGAGAGGGAGATCGAGATGAACCTGTCTGCCGATATACCGGCTGATGAACTCAGAATAGAACTCGCTATTCTGAAGCTCTCTTTTTGTCAGATACGTGCGCGGCTCGAAGTAGATTTGAACGGATGAACGCAGGCGCTGATGCGCTGTGAGCAAGAGCTCGACTGATTTCTTAAAATCGCAATATCCATTAATCCCAAAGAGCTGCTGATATAAATCGTCGGAAAAGCCAGGGGTGGATATGAACAGGAAGTTGATTCCCGATGCGAGCAACTCATCTATGTCAAAGCGATGTAGTTGTATGGCATTCGTAAAAGTCGAGATGGTCTCAAAGCCCGCTTCTTTTGCTGCACGGATAATGGCAATCGCGTCCTTGTGCGTAAACAATTCGCCTCCCATCGAAGTCAAGTCAAGATGTCTGTATCCGAGTGCAATGCTTGATCTAGCTACGGATATAAACCACTGAAGCGATGCACGTTTTTTTTCTCTATAGTTGAATCGATAGTTGCAGAAAATGCACTTCGCGTCACAGATGCTCGACACTTCGATTGATATGGTCCTTTGAAAGTCTATTCGCGGGGTTGTTGGGAAGAAAAGATTACGAACAGACTTCGCAATTATTCGCAGCGGCTGATGTGAAAGGCAGAACTCTCTCGTTGCCACATAGATCTTCATTGTGATTAGACTCTCCGGCAGATTGAAAGTCAATTATTCAATCTCGGTTTGATGAAATGACGAAGCGGGACGGCGGACCTCTTTCCCATAGACAGATAAGGCGCACGCTTCAATTGAAGAAGGAAGCTTCCTGGCAAACGGTCCTCGGTAATCCTGGCATATCGGTCAAAGGACCTTAGATCTATCTATGCAGCGACTATTCGGTGAAATCCTGTAGTTCTGACCATAGACAATTTTCCGTCGAGGAATGTCCGGGGCGGGATACTCGTGTTAACCGATCTCAGAGATTAAAGTGACCGCGGATTTCGCCGCAATTATTTTGTTTTCTTCACTACACTCATTGCCGTAGCGATCATCGACGATAT
>CAYLMV010000165.1:0-6927 GCA_964384415.1 uncultured Chitinophagaceae bacterium
CCGGATATTCTTTTTCTCCGGGACAGTTCAACATGCTCTACGTTTTCGGAATGGGAGAATCTGCAATTTCGATAAGTTCTGATCCGGCAAAACCGGGTGTCCTGCAGCATACGATACACCGGGTGGGAACGGTGACAAACATTCTCTCCCAGATGAAGCGCGGCGACATCATCGGCCTGCGCGGTCCTTTTGGAAGCAGATGGCCGATTGAAAAGGCGAATGGACTGGATGTCTGCATCGTTGCCGGCGGAATTGGGCTGGCGCCGCTCCGCCCGGTCGTCTACAGCCTCTTTCGCAGACGAAGAGACTACGGGCGCGTCCTCCTTCTTTACGGAGCCCGAAGTCCTCTGGACCTTCTTTATCGGGTTGAACTTGAGGAATGGGGGAAACTCTACGATGTTGAAGTTCTCGTGACTGTCGATCGGAGCGACTCGACGTGGAAGGGATACATCGGCGTCGTGCCCAATCTTCTCTCCTACATCAAGCTCGATGCGCGGGCGACCATAGCCATGGTCTGCGGACCCGAAGTGATGATGCAATATACGATCGCAGAAATTCTCCGGCGCGGCGTGCCGCCGGAACAAGTGTACCTCTCGATGGAACGCAACATGAAATGCGCAGTCGGCTTTTGCGGCCATTGTCAGTACGGCCCCAAATTCATCTGCAAGGATGGTCCCGTCTTCGCGCTGACTCAAATAGCGGATCTCTTCGAAAAAAAGGAAATTTGATATGAACGCCAGCAAACCGAAAGTCGCCATCTACAAATTTGCATCGTGCGATGGGTGCCAGCTTTCCCTTCTTGATGCCGAAGAAGAACTCCTGGCGATCGCCGGTGCCGTGGACATTGCTTACTTTCCGGAGGCGAGCCGCCGGATGATGCGCGGGCCGTACGACATCGGGCTGGTGGAGGGAAGCGTGACAACGCCCCATGACGTCGAGCGGATCCGCGCCATACGCAAAGAGTGCCGCATGTTGATCACGATCGGCGCTTGTGCGACAGCGGGCGGGATTCAGGCGCTCCGCAACTGGAAAGACGTGAAGGATTTTACCCGGATCGTCTATGCGAACCCGGAATACATCTCGACACTTGACCGATCGCTGCCGATCGGATCTTTTGTCCATGTGGATTTCGAACTCCGCGGTTGTCCCATCAACAAGATGCAGCTCGTCGAAGTGGTTCTCGCGACGCTCCATAAACGCAAGCCCAATATTGCCTCGCACAGTCTTTGCGTCGAGTGCAAACTGAAGGGAAATGTGTGTGTCATGGTCGCCAAGGGTACCTTTTGCATGGGACCGGTCACGCATGTTGGATGCGGCGCGCTCTGCCCGGCATATCAACGCGGATGCTATGGGTGTTTCGGTCCGATGGAGAGCGCTAACACGGCGTCCCTCGCCAAACATTCTACAGACAACGGCGGCAGCGATATCGATGTGAAACTCGCATTCCGGAGCTTCAACGCGTACGCTGAGGCGTTCCGGAGGGAGAGCGATGCCCATGAATGACAAAACAATCAAGGTCGATTATTTGGCGCGCGTTGAAGGGGAAGGGTCGGTGTACGTGAAGATCAAGAACAATGAGGTGGCCGACGTGAAGTTCAAAGTTTTCGAGCCGCCTCGTTTCTTCGAAGCGTTTCTTCGGGGACGCCGCTATTCAGAGGCGCCGGACATTACGGCGCGGATTTGCGGGATCTGCCCGGTCGCCTACCAGATGAGTTCGGTCCACGCGATGGAGAATGCGTTCGGCATCACCGTCGACGGGCCGATTCGCGATCTCCGCAGGCTGCTCTACTGCGGCGAATGGATCGAGAGCCATGTTCTTCACGTCTACATGCTCCACGCTCCGGATTTCCTGGGCTACGAGGATGTCATCCAGCTTTCCAAAGACCATGCTGCGGTCGTCCAGAAGGCTCTCAAGATGAAGAAGATCGGCAACGAGCTTATGACCCTGCTCGGCGGACGGGAGATTCATCCTATCAACGTCCGCGTGGGAGGCTTCTACAAGGTTCCGACAAAAAAAGAGCTCGCTCCGATGGTTGAGAAACTCAAGTGGCTTCGTGATGCCGCGGTCGAAATGGTCCGGTGGAGCGCGTCACTGCCGTTTCCCGAATTGGAACAAGATTATGAGTTTGTGGCCCTGCGCCATCCCGAAGAGTATCCTTTCAATGAGGGACGGCTTGATTCGAACAAGGGGCTCGACATCAATGTGAAAGAGTATGAATTCTATTTCCAGGAGGAGCATGTTCCATATTCGAACGCCCTGCAGTCGGTTCTGAAAGAACGGGGACCGTACCATGTCGGGCCGCTGGCCAGATTCAACCTCAACTTCGAGCGGCTCACACCAACCGCCAAAGAACTGGCGCACGAGGTGAATTTCCTTCCCACGGTCCGAAACCCGTTCAAGAGTATCATCGCACGTTCCATCGAGACACTCTATGCATCCGAGGAGGCCCTGCGCATCATCGAAGGTTACGAGCCTCCCGGGCAACCGTCTGTCGATGTTGTGCCGCGGCCGGGGCTTGGTTTCGGATGCACGGAAGCGCCGAGAGGGATTCTCTATCACCGCTACAGGATTAGCGAAGAGGAGATGATCACCGACGCAAAGATTGTACCGCCCACATCGCAAAATCAACGCTCTATTGAACAGGATCTGAGAAGCGTCGTAGTGAAGAACATCTCCATGCCGAAGGACCAGCTGACCTGGCTTTGTGAACAGAGCGTCAGGAACTACGACCCTTGCATTTCCTGCGCCACGCATTTTGTGACCCTTGAGCTGGAAAAAGAGAGTTCACGAATTTCTTGAATCTACACCGATCGAACCTCAGCGCTCGAAGCTGAGAGCATTATCGTTATCCTCAAAGTACCTAAACCATTTCATCATCCTTCACCGTTGGAGACCTCTCATGGCGAAAATAACCGACCTCCTGAACTACCTGCGAGACAACAAAATTCACCATCAATTGATCGAACACGAAACGGCGTTTACTGCGCATGAAGTTGCCCGATCGACCCATGTTCCGGATAATGAGTTAGCCAAGACCGTCGTGATACGGGCAGACGGGGGATTCTGGATGGTCGTTCTTCGAGCCGACCAAGCTATCGATATGAATTTGCTGCGCAAAGCGGTGGACGCAAAGGAACTGCAATTCGCGCACGAGGAAGACCTCGACACTCTTTTTCCGGATTGCCAGACCGGGGCGATGCCGCCATTCGGCAATCTCTACGGAGTACCCGTTGTCGTCGATGCTTCGCTCGCCGCGGACGATGAGATTGTTTTCAACGCATGCTCGCACACCAAGGCCATACGGATGAAGTTCTCAGACTACGGAAGACTCGTGCGGCCGAGAGTCTCTGCGATTGCTCACTCTCAATTTGTGGCAACTGCTACGGAGGGATAGCGCGCCGACCCGGAGATACCTCCGGAGTTTCCCCAAGGCAGGCGACCCGCTGCAAAGTTAAACAAAGACAGAAGACTTCATTCGACGGCGAACCGGTGGGGCCGCAGATATTCCAGGGGCCGCCAGTGATTTTTCCATGTTGGATATCGCGTGCCGTTTCCGGCACGCTCTCTCAGACTTTATTCGGCTGGATATTTAGAATGATCAAGCGAGCCACAACATTTCAGATTATACGAGCCATCGTATCGAATCCACGGATGATAATGGCGAAGCCGTCCGTCGACTGGTTCTTTTTTCAGTACCTGCGGAAGTTTACCGTGCTCGATGTCGACGGGAAACTTGTTCTCCACTCTCATCTTCCCCCCATCAACAGCCGGGCGTACTCGAGATTCCTGGAACACCACCTTCTCACAAAATCAATCGCTCCCTCGCACGCGCAGATCGGCGTAACAAATATCTGCCCGCAGGGGTGCGAGTACTGTTACAACAAGAATCGAAGGGGGGAGTTGATGGATCTGGAGACCATACAAAGAGTCGTCCGGGAACTAAAGGAACTTGGCGTTTTTTGGATTGGTATCACAGGAGGCGAACCGCTTCTTAACAAGAATCTTGCAAAGATCGTTGAAAAGATCGGGGACGATTGCGCGGCCAAATTGTTTACGACCGGAATCACCCTAACGAAACAACGAGCTCTCGACCTAAAGAACGCGGGGCTCTTTTCTGTCTCGGTGAGCCTCGATCATCGGAACGAAGCGGAACACGACCGCATCCGCAAATATCCCGGGGCGTACCGGATTGCGATGGATGCGATCGAGATATTCAAAAACGTCGGCGGAATCCACGTGAGCGTGTCGAGCGTGCTGCCGCGAGAATCCTTGAACGAAGGATTCCTGGAAGGATATCTTGCATTTCTGGAAAACCTTGGAATTCACGAAGCATGGTTGAGCGAGGCAAAGCCGTCGTCTGCCGAATTCTGGCGAAGGGACTTCGTCATCACTCCGGAGGAGCACGAGTTGCTTCTGGCCGTTCAGGATCGATACAACAAGAGAGGGGGAATGACGGTGAACTACCTGGGTCATTTTGAGGACGCGCGCCATTTCGGATGCACCGCGGGACACAAAATGATCTACGTCGATCCGTTCGGAGACGTCAGCCCGTGTGTTTTCGTGCCGATGACGTTCGGGAATGTGAACCGGTCATCCATCCGGGATATCTACGCCGCTCTTGTCGAGAGATTCCCGACAGAAAATGAATGCTTCATCAATAAGCAGTATCCTGCCCTGCAGAAACACTATCGTGGAGATTATCCGATCTCAAATGAGGAATCGATCAAAATCATGGATGAAATCAGTCATACTCCCCGCGCACGATTTTTTCAGCTGCTCTACCGATGACTCAGAACTTTTCAGGCGGTGTCAATTTGGTGCCGACGGCAGACATGCAAGAACCATCGGGTGCCTCCTCGTCTCTGAGAGACATAAGGATATACAGGTTTGTCAGCCTCCTCCTTTCAGTCCTTTTTGCATTCGTCGGATTGCTTTTTCTTTTGGCGCCGAACTCGGTGATATGGACCATGAATGGTCTTTCCCGGATTTTGAGCATGAGAGAGAGTCTACCTCTGGAATTTAATTTCTTTCTGATTCTTGCCGTAGCTTACATGTATCTCGTTGCATTGCTCGCCTTTTTGATGTTCCTCCATCCCGGCAACACATTGTTTCCGTGGATGCTGATAAACGCGAAGGGGGCAACGGCGGTTATTTCGATCTGTTTAGTTCTGCTCCATGGAGTGTATATCGTCTACATCATGAACGGTATTGTCGATGGCTCGATTGCGCTCGGCGTCTTCATGCTATCGCGCAAAATGAGGAAGGGGGCGGCATGAGTATTGCGCTGAAAATGGCAGAAGCCTATGTGCCTGCATTCATCAAAAAGAGGGAGCTCAAGAAATTGCTCGACGTTGCAGCTCGTGCGTTCAGAACCGTTCCCCCCTCGATCGAGCGGCTCTCATTCGGGGACTCCCTGCGTCTCTTCGCAGAGTTTACCGAGCGTGAGACTTCAAGCGCCATCGACCGGGGCGAAGATTTGATGATGATCAAGAAGCAGCTTTTCGAAGGGGCATACGAGATGGGGGAGCGTTTCAGAAGAGCGTTTCGCTTGACGGATGGCTCCGAAGCACTCAAGGCAGGACAATTAATTTACGGAATCCTCGGCATCAACTTTCTGAGTACGCCGAGAGGCGAGGTCACCATCAACAAATGTTTCTTCAGCGAACGATACTCAACGCGCACGTGCCACGTGATTTCATCACTCGATGAGGGACTCATGGCCGGATTGTCGCGGGGCGGAACGTTCACGTTCTTCCAGCGGATGACGGAGGGCTTTGAGTTATGCAAGGCCAATCTCATTCCAAAAGGGACTTCGAATGCGTAGAGCCATCGTAATCGGCAGCGGCGCTGGCGGTGCAACGGCGGCGAAGGAGCTTCAAGGCAGGTTCGATGTTACCGTTGTCGAAGCCGGAAGGGAATTCCGGCCTTTCTCGAGGAATCTTTCGTTCATCGAGAAGCTCAAGAAAACCGGAATCATGTTCGACGAGCGGGAAATTCAGTTCCTTTTTCCGGCGATGAAGATCCGCAAGACTGAAGACCGGATGGTTTTGGTAAATGGAGTCGGGCTGGGAGGAACTACCACCTTGGCAACCGGGAATGGTGTTCGGGAGGATGACGGTCTGAAGGAGATCGGCATAAACCTAGACGCCGAGTTTACAGAACTCTCAAATGAAATCCCGATTTCAATCGAGCACCAAAAACGCTGGCGCAAGACAACGAAGCGTCTGTTCGACATCTGTCAGATGATGGGGCTCCAACCCCGGCCTTTGCCGAAGATGGGCGAAAATCGTCGATGCACGAACTGCGGGCACTGTGTACTTGGTTGTCCAAACGGTGCAAAGTGGGATGCCAGAGTATTCTTGAACAAGGCTCTCTCGGACGGAGCGAAGCTGCTGACAAATTGCAGAGCGGAAAAAATCATTATCAGGGACGGAAAAGCATCGGCCGCCCAGGTACGCAGAGGTCGGAAGCGCCAATTTCTTGAGGCCGACCTTATCGTTCTGGCCGCGGGGGGATTTGGAACGCCCATCGTCCTTCAAGAATCGGGGCTTGCGTGCAGCGAGCGCTTGTTCGTCGACCCGGTGCTTTGTGTTGCAGCGAGGTGGGAGGGATCGCTCCAGAACAAAGAAATCTCGATGCCGTTCGTCGTTCAGAAGAAGGGCTTCATTCTCGCGCCGTATTTTGACTATCTCAGTTTTTTCTTCAACAAAGAATGGAAATATCCGGCGGATGATACGCTCGCATTGATGATCAAGATAGCCGACTCCAATGATGGATCGATCTCGAAACGCGAAGTTCGAAAAACACTGAACGATCACGACCGGGGAAAATTAATTGAGGGGGTCGGAATCTGTTACGAAATCTTCGATCAACTCGGCGCTCAGAAACAAGACCTCTTCCTCGGTACAGTCAATGCAGGCCACCCG
>CAYLMV010000166.1:0-6815 GCA_964384415.1 uncultured Chitinophagaceae bacterium
AGATTACGCCAGGCTGGTACGAACCGGAAATCCGAATACGCTGAGATTGGAAGCACCTACAAGTTCGTCTCCGGGTGGCAGTTATTCTGCGTGGTGGCACACTGGCAATGGTATAGCTGCGGGGAGCGGCAGTTTCAGCTACGGCTCGGCGCATGAATTCTCTCTGACAGGAGTCTCTCAGTTCTCCATAATGCTCATAGTGAATGACCGATTGGCAAAGGTGGAATTATTCCGCGCAAACGGATCGGATACCAAGTGGTATGGGTTTTCCACGACGAATTGAATCGGGCACAAAATTGAGGATTGTCATGAAGAAGACCGATCGAACATTCCCGAAAACGCAGACCCGGAAACTGAGAGCCGTTGTTCTTTTCCTCCTCATCAGCACATTCACCCCTCGCTGCGAGTTGTTCGCTCAATCGCAAATGCTTTGGCAGTCTTTTGGTTCGGGATCCGCGAACAGCACGGGCGCAGGGTCCAGTATCATGACCGAGATTGGCCAGCCCTTTGTTGGTGAGGCATCGGGTAATGGCGTTGTTGTAATGAGTGGGTTCGGAGCCCTCGCATCTGCAATGACATCGGTGAGATCATCAAAAGAAAAGATCCCAGCAGCGTTTACTCTTAATCAAAACTATCCAAACCCATTTAATCCCTCTACCGTCATATCTTTCGGCATACCAGAGGCCTCCCATGTCTCGCTGCAAATATTTGACATTGTCGGTAGGGAAGTGTCGACGTTGGTCAATGAAGATCTCGCTGCCGGAAATTACCGGTCCAGATTTGTTGCCGATCATATCTCGTCGGGAGTTTATTTCTATCGGATCATAGCAGCAAGAAAAACCGACAAGAGCCGCCTGTTTGTTGAAACGAAAAAATTCGTCTTGTTAAAATGATGCCATAAGAATAATCGCCGCCAGCTTCCCCTAACGCCGGTTACTTCATCGGAAGGAAGAATAGCTTCTCCTCATCACTCATCCCCCCCACATAGATTCCAACAGATAACTCCCCTCCGTTCGTTCTATGGATTCAGAGGCGTAGAAACGGCCATCCGTGCGTAAAGGAGCTATTCCTTTCTACGTGTTAATCACATTGACGATTGTTCCCACATGCCGGGCTGACGATGTCGTGAGCCTACCCGAGATGAGCCGTTCTTCTCCGGGCATCAGAGATCAGTTGGTTTAGAGTGCTGCCATGACACCGAATAGAAAAGAGGTTTTGAATCCTGCAGTCCCCGGTGGGAATAGGGGCTGTAAACTCGTCCCTCCTCCGGGCAATTCATAGGGCCCAAAAAAATCGAACCCGCATAGTTGAGTTTTCTCTGAATTATTGATACTTTACTCCCCCGAGAGTTTCGTTTTCGCCAATTACGTTAAATTCCAGGAAGGCTTCAAGAATGGCTCAACAGCCTCTGCTCAATGTATTGCTTGTCGACGATGAAGATTCATTTCGCCTGAGCATTGAGATGGGTCTTAAGTTAACCGATGCGTTTGTCGTTGAGTCGTGCGATTCAGGCGAGAGCGCCGTTGAGCTAATGAAAGAAAAAACCTTCGATGTCATTCTGCTCGACAATAGGATGGGGGACATGTCGGGAATGGACGTCCTAGAGTGGATGCATGCTCAAAGAATTACGACCCCGGTTATTCTGGTGACGGCGGCTGGTTCTGAATCGACTGCTATCGAAGCTTTGCAGCTGGGAGTATACGATTACATCCGCAAAGACCACATTGATGTCGAACGTCTCTCCATCGCCGTCAAAAGCGTCCATGAGCGTTACCTCTATAGAAAACAGATCATCGAGAACGAAGCGAAGGAACGCATCTTGTTGGAGAAACAACACGAGCTCGATTCGCTTCACACCTTCCACGACACAGTGAACACCGTCGGCCAGTTAGTCGAAAAGAGCCTCGCCGATCTCGCATCCCACCTGAAACGCTCCGAAGAAGAATTCCTCAAGAGTCTCGGGACGATGGACGAGGCGCGCTGCAGAACGATCTTCGAGGAGCTAAAGCAGGGACTAGACGTCGCATCGTCCGGCGTAACTTCGATGAGGAACCTCTCGACCATGATTACCCGAAAACTAGATGAAATCCACATTGCTCCGCCCCCGAAGGGCCGCTGAACTTCGCGCTCGCGTTCCAAACTTGCGTACCACCATCCGATTGGCCCCCTCAGCACCAGAGAAATACTCCTAACCCCAATAATTGAGGAATGACATGAACACCGGATATTTGATCAAACGACTGAGCGTCTTGCTCGTTGCACTATCGCTTAGCGCGTCCGCACAAACTCAGACCAAAGAGTTGAGCCTCGACGATATTTTCAGTTCTACCAAATATGCCGGGAAGTCGCTGAGCGGAGTTCAATGGCTCAAGGATGGAAGGCGCTATTCATACTTCCAAAGGGACACTTCGACAAAGTCCACCAATCTTCTTGTCTACGACGTCAAAGAGCGGTCGAGCACGGTGCTTGTCAGCACAGCAGCCTTGAAGCTCAATGCCGGAGATCCGCCTTTCCGTTTTACTACCTATCTCTGGTCACCCGACGAGCATCAATTGCTCTTCATCTCCGCACCGCCGGAGAGGGAATATCTTTCTCGCTTGACCCCCGCCGGAAATGTTTTTCTCTATGATCTGCGTTCAAAACTCTTCAGACGGCTAACAAACGTCTCTGAGCCGCAGTATAACGTCAAATTCTCTCCCGACGGCAACTACGTCGGACTTGTTCGGGGGAACAATATTTATACGATCGATCTTGCGACCGGAAACGAGCAAGCCCTTACGAACGACGGTTCCGAACACATCATCAACGGAAAATTCGACTGGGTCTACGAAGAAGAATTTGAGATCTCCGACGGCTGGCGCTGGTCGCCCGACAGTAAACACATCGCCTTCTGGCATCTCGACGAGAACCGGGTTCCGGAATACACAATCACCGAATGGGATTCGCTTCACCTCGAACTGATTCCCATGAGATACCCGAAAGCCGGTGATCCGAATTCAATCGTTAAGGTCGGCGTCGTTGATATCAATTCGAAACAGATCCGGTGGATGGACGTGGGAACGAATGACGATATCTACATCCCGAGAATTCAATGGACCCTCGATCCCTCAACACTCGCCATCCAGAGGCTCAACCGCGCTCAAGATTCGCTTGAACTGCTGTACTCGGATATCGCGACGGGTTCTACGCGGTTGATTCTGACCGAATCAGATTCCCAGTGGGTTGATGTTACGAATGACCTCACCTTTTTGAAGGACGGCAAGTTCATCTGGCCGTCGGAACGTGATGGCTTTCGGCACCTTTATCTCTACCGTAACGATGGAACTCTCCTCAATCAGATTACGGCAGGAGAGTGGGAAGTGGAATCGTTCTATGGCGTTGATGAAAAGTCCTCCACGGTCTACTATTCTTCCACAGAATCGTCCCCCCTCGAACGCCATATCTACAAAGTCCATCTCGATGGAAAGAAGAAGGCAAAGCTCTCTGCGATGACCGGAACTCACTCTGCCAACTTTTCGCCTACATTTGAGTACTATCTCGATACATTCTCGGATGTGACGACTCCGCCCCGGATTACTCTTGTCAACAACGATGGAGAGACTCTCACTACAATTCAGGAGAACAACGCCGAACTCTTCAGAGACGCGAGACTCGGGACAACCAGATTCATTTCGTTCAAAACAGGAGATGGGGTTTCATTGAATGCCTCGCTGATAGTACCGGCAGATTTCGATTCGACAAAGCGTTATCCGGTTCTTGTCTATACATACGGAGGTCCAGGGTCTCAAGTGGTACTCAATAGCTGGGGGAGATCGTCCGATGCCCTTTGGTATGCATACTTATCACATAAAGGGTATTTGGTTTTCATGGTTGATAATCGGGGAACGGGCGGACGAGGAAGTGCATACAAAAAGATCGGATATAAAAATCTGGGGAAGTGGGAGGTCAATGATCACATTGAGGCGGCGAAATACCTGGCCTCGCTGCCGTTCGTAGACAAGGAACGAATCGGCATTTGGGGATGGAGCTACGGCGGTTATACTTCCAGCATGGTGATCCTGAATGCCGCCGACTACTTTAAGCTCGCGATCGCCGTTGCCCCGGTCACGGATTGGAGGTTCTATGACGATATCTATACCGAGCGCTATATGGGCACACCGAAGGAGAATCCGGAAGGGTACAAAACAAGTTCAACGCTGAGTTGTGCTTCAAAACTGAAAGGAAAGTTTCTCATTGTCCACGGCACAAGCGATGACAACGTTCACTTCCAAAACACAGCGGACCTGATCTCGGCTCTCGAACGGTCAAACAGGCAGTTCTCGACGATGATCTATCCAGATAAGAATCATGGAATCTACGGGGGATTGACACGATTTCATCTCTACCGGCTGATGACCGACTTCATTCTGGCGAATTTGTAGCCTGTGCTGGGCTTCGTCCTCGAATTCCAGAACGCATGCATGTCAGAAGCCGCTCAAAATCCAGGTCATTGCGCTCCGGCTCGAAGAGGGGGAGAATTCCCAAAGGGATCCTCCAAAGAAGTCCTTGGAGCATTCGGAAATGTCGGCATTTAAATCGCATATTCAGACTCCGGCTGGAGTTTATAGTGTGCAAGCTGGTCCGGAATGGCAGGAATATTCCAAATTGAGACAATACCCGGCTGTTGCATTTCTGCTCCTTTTTCCTTAATTTATCGGTGATTTAGAAGGAGCAACCACTGGAAGTGACTCATTACGTAATTCGATGAGACAGAGGTAAAACGCACATCGGAGATTGCTCGCTCCGATTTTTTGTTTTTTGGCGATTGCGTGTAATGAACAAAATCATGATTACATTTCCCGACGGAAGCAAAAAGGAATTTGAAAGCGGGATTACCGGAGGCAAAATTGCCGAGAGCATCAGCCGCGGACTGGCGAAGAATGCTCTCTCAGTTTCCGTGAACGGTGAAGTCTGGGATCTCGCCCGGCCGATTACGCATGATGCATCCATCGTCATTCACACATGGGATTCTCCCGAGGGAAAATCAACATACTGGCACAGCTCTGCTCACCTGATGGCGGAGGCCATCGAGGCGTTGTTCCCCGGCACGAAGTTCGGTATCGGACCGTCGATAGACAATGGGTTCTATTATGATATCGACATGGGAGACCATTCCCTCACGAATGAAGACCTGAGCGCCATCGAAACAAAAATGAAAGAGCTTTCGGCCCGCGACACGGTCTACAGCCGCGAGGAAGTCACGTGGGACAAAGCCGTCGACTACTTCACGAAAAAGGGAGATCAATACAAGCTCGAACTGCTGAACGAATTCAAAGGTGAATCGATCAGCATGTACCACCAGGGCAACTTTACTGATTTGTGCTACGGCCCGCACATTCCATCGACGGGGAAGATCAAGTTTATCAAGCTCATGAACGTTGCCGGAGCGTACTGGCGCGGGAATGAAAAGAATAAAATGCTTCAGAGGATTTACGGCATTACATTCCCCACAAAGCAAGAATTGGATGAGTACCTCTTCCGGCTGGAAGAAGCGAAGAGGAGAGACCATCGGAAAATCGGCGCGGAGATGGAATTATTCCTTCTCACACCAAAAGTCGGCAGCGGACTTCCTCTCTGGATGCCGAAGGGGACGATCGTCCGGGAAACTTTGGAGAAATTTCTTCGCGAGGAACAGCGCAAGCGGGGCTACCTGCCCGTCGTCACCCCTCACATCGCCAATTTGGAATTGTATAAGACTTCGGGCCACTATCCGTACTACAAGGATTCACAATTCGCTCCGATCACGATGGAAAGCGGCGAACAGTTTCTTTTGAAACCGATGAACTGTCCGCATCATCATCAGATCTATGCAGCCAAGCCCCGTTCCTACCGTGATCTTCCCATACGGCTTTCTGAGTTTGGAACGGTGTATCGCTACGAACAGTCGGGCGAAATGAACGGATTGACCCGCGTTCGCGGGTTTACGCAGGACGACGCACACATTTACTGCGCGCACGATCAGTTAAAGGACGAACTCATTCGCACGGTCGAATTGACACAGCTCGTCTTCAGGACGTTCGGGATGGAAGTGACAACAAGACTTTCGTTCCGCGACGACAAGAATGTCGAAAAATTCGGAGGCGAACTTGCTTTTTGGGAGCAGGCGCAGCGCGAGATAAAAGAAGTTGCCGATGAGATGAAGTTGAAGTATTTTGTTGGAATCGGCGAAGCATCCTTCTACGGCCCGAAAATCGATTTCATGGTGAAAGACGCGATCGGCAGGACCTGGCAGCTTGGGACCGTGCAAGTCGATTATGTGATGCCGGACCGCTTCGAACTTGAGTATACCGGCAGCGACGGCCAGAAGCACCGCCCCGTGATCATTCACCGGGCGCCTTTTGGATCGATAGAGCGGTTCATCGGCATCCTGATTGAGCATTTTGCCGGAGATTTCCCGCTCTGGTTGACCCCCGTTCAGGCAGTCGTGCTGCCGATTACCGACGCTCAGTCTTCATACAGCCGCGAAATATTGGATCAGCTGCGTAAAGCTGAGATCCGGACCGACTACGACGATCGGAATGAAAAAATAGGATACAAGATCAGGGACTGGGAAATGAAGAAGGTTCCGTATATGTTCGTCATCGGGGAAAAAGAAGCTGCCGCCGGAACAGTCTCGGTTCGCAGGCACAAAAAAGGAGACACCGGCAGTCTGCCTCTCGCAACGATCATTGAACGCATGAAGCAGGACATTGAGCAGAAAACCATCACTTCATAGGAGATACCCGCATTAAAAGTAAAGGTCCTCGCATTAACGACGATATCCGCGTGCCTCAGGT
>CAYLMV010000167.1:0-6717 GCA_964384415.1 uncultured Chitinophagaceae bacterium
AGTTTGCCGGCTGTCGACCAATCCCAATGGAGCTTTGTCGGATTCACTTTGGCATACGTGGGGATGTGACATGTCTGGCAGGCAACTTTGAGCGTGTGTTTGTTGAGAACATCATCGGTGTGCGGCATGGCTGAATGGCAATGCTCGCATTCAACATGATTTCGGTTCATTGAAGAGACCGAGTACATCTTTCCGAGCATCTGGTGTTTTTCCGCTGTATGACAATCGACGCACTGCATGTCTGAACCTTCGGAGGCCATATGAACATCGACGTCGCGCGAAGGGTCGAAGAGAGCTTTTTCAAGATCGCCGTGTTTCACATTGTTGCCTCCGCCGCCGAAGAAATGGCAGGTGCCGCAGTCGGTTCGCAGCGGTTTGCCTACATGCTGAGCGACGTAGTTCAGATTCACGGATGAATCGGGCATCCCGGCTCCGCCCACCGCCTTCACGTACGTGTTGCTGTTGTCGTGGCAGGCGAGGCAATCGACGTTTAAGGAATCTTTGAAATTAAATCTTGCATTGGCATACCCGTAACCGATGTGGCACTTGTTGCAGCTTTGTTCATTGCCGCTGATCCCGATGCAGAAATTGTTCAGTACGTTCCGTTTTCCAAGCGGGCGAATTCCTTTTCCCGGTATGTATTCGCTTCGTTCCCAGTTCCAGTGGGTTGAGCGCATCACCTCGGCAGCCCGTCCGTTATGGCAGGAGATGCAAGCGGCGGTGACATCCTGGGGCCTTCTGAATTTCTTCTTTAACTGGAGAAACAGAGAGTGATCAACTGAGGCTTTTACTTTGTGGGCGTACTGTTCCTTCAGTTTCTCCTGTGGAGTGATTTCCGAACTGTTCTTGCGGAGTGCGAGTGACATCAATCCGAGGAGGACCCCCGTGAAGAGAAGGGCAATGCCTATCCTTTTCATGTTTCATTTTCCTTACTGCTTTGCGGTCTTTGAGAGAGTTGCATCAAAATTATGGATCAATGATTTGATCTTGCCGCAATCGCCGGACAGCTGGTACACGGCGCAATCGCGGCACTCTTTGCCTGCGCATTCGTTTTCCTTGTGCTTGTACGTCCAGCAGCCGGCATCGGAACGATGATAAGCCGGGCAGTGCGTTCGCTGTTCCAAAGAACATTGCACGTGTTCCCAGCACGGGACGAAAGACTGGATGCGGCGGATTCCTTCGATGGAAATCTTGTGTTCATTGATGGCGGTGCGGATGCATTGAAGGCGTTCGATGTCGGTTTCCGAATAGAGGCGCTGATTTCCATCCGTCTTCGTGATGAGGATAAGGCCTCGACGCTCGTAGAGACGAATTGTTTCGACAGAGACACCCAGCTTGTCGGCTACGAATCCGATTGGGTGTTTTGGAGTGTTTTTATCCGGTTTTTGCATACCTGTAATTATAAATACAACTATGATGCCATCGGCCATTTCTTCGGAGTCGGCTGAAATTTGGAGTAAGGGCGGGAGATAATTATCAGAGATGTGAATTAATCGACCTGGGCTTCTGCAAGTTTGAGAAACTCAGTTCATCTCTCCGGTGTGTTGAATAGTTCAGCAGTATACAAGAGACGAGCTCACGCAATCCTGCACGGATGGTTCATGTATGGACACACGACAATCCCTCAATATGCAGTTGTGAATTTCGGAGAGAAGAATCACTTTTGGAACGACGTATCACTCTCGTCGTTCTTCTTTGTCCATATCTTCGTATCTTGAACTCCATGAATACGGACGCTGTGGAGAATATGAACGACGAACCAGAACTGGTTCGAATGGCGCAGAAGGGGGACAAGCGGGCGTTCGCTCTTCTCGTCAAGCAGTACGAATCGGCGGTGTACGGCTTTGCCTTTAAGGTGTGCCGGAATGAAGAAAAAGCGGCGGAAACGCTTCAAGATACATTCGTCAACGTCTACCGGAAGCTCGATCAGTTTAACGGAAAATCGAAATTCAGTACCTGGCTTTATCAGATTGTCACGAATAACTGTTTGATGAAAAGAAGACGGAGCAAGATGGACGAGTCATCCGTCTCCATGGATTCAGTTGAAGGGAGAGAAGACGACTCGGAGCACGAAGGACATGCAGCCCCTCTTCACGCGATGATTTCCTTCAAGCAGACTCCCCAGGATGAAGTGGTCAACAAAGAACTCCGGGATCTCCTCGACAGCGCAATCCTCAAACTGCCCATGGAACAACGGATTGCATTTGTGCTGCGCGATGTTGAGGGTCGCTCGGCGGAAGAGGCGGCGAAAATATTGAAGGTGTCGGTGCCGGCGGTGAAATCGAGGCTTCGGAGGGCTCGGGTATTCCTTCGTGCAGAGCTTCAGGAGTATATGAACGCATGAAACGAAAGCGCACACCGTCTGTTCGATGCAATGAAGTGACAAAACATGTCTGCGAACATCTTGAAGAACAGATGGACTCGCCGCGATGCCGGCAAATCAGAAAGCACCTCGAAAGCTGTCCGGATTGCACGACATACCTTGCGGCGCTCAAGAAGACCATAACGCTTTATCGAACTGCTTCAACTCCTAGTGTCTCTCCGTCTGTCCACAAAAAGCTGCTTGCAGCGCTAGATCTTGATCAGAGCTCGACTCGATAGTTTTTCCGTAAGCATGAGCACGATGATGCCGCATGACGAATCCGGTTCTGAAACAGGAAGGGTCTCTATGGAACATCATGTTTGTCCGTGGTATATGGGTTATGTCCTGGCAAACCCGTTAAGAAAACTGTATCAGGATCCCGTAAAGTTATTGCACCCGTATCTAAAGGAGGGAATGGCAGCGCTCGAGATCGGCCCGGGCATGGGTTTTTTTACCCTTCCGATGGCTCGCATTGTCGGGGACAAAGGCAAGATCTATTCTGTGGATTTACAGGAGAGGATGCTTCAGACTCTTCGCAAGCGTGTGGCAAAAAAGAAGCTCCAACATATCGTCGAGCCGCGCCTTTGTTCGGAGTCTTCTTTAGAGGTGAAGGACTTAAGGGATAAAATTGATTTTGCACTCGCATTCGCTGTCGTTCATGAAATTCCCGACAGGGAGAATCTCTTTCGCGAAATATACGCTTCACTCCGTCAAGGGGGTGTTCTGCTCGTGTCCGAACCGAAGGAACATGTTTCCGAAGAGGTGTTTGAAGAGTTTCTATCAATTGCACAGCGTGCCGGATTTGTCGTCTCCGAAACGCCGAAGATACGCGGAAGCCGCTCGGTTGTGATGAGAAAAGCCTAATCCCGCGCCCTCCTTCTTTTATAGTCCCGGCATGTCATCAAGACCGCCGGCGTTGACAACTTCGGTATAACCCGCCGACTTCAAGATTTTTGCCGCGAACGCACTCCTGGATCCGCTGGCACAATAAAGAACGATCGATTCATTTTTTCCGCCCAACTCGCCCAGTCGATTCCGGAGTTGATCCACCGGAATATTTATCGCGTTAGGATAGTGCTCTTCGTTGAATTCTTCCGTCGTTCGAACATCAATCACCTTTGCGCCCGCTTTGATTTTGCTTTCTAAACCCGACATACTGTATTCTCCTCTATCGATATTAATTATGGAAACACCAACCATCAAACCATTGCGCAGCAAGATAGCCGCCTGCGATATTGAACAGGCGCTCCCATCCATTTGCCTTCAGGATCTGAAGAGATGTGTGGCCTAAAAAGCCATCTTTGCTTAAAATGAAAATCGTCTTCTCTTTTGGGATCTCTTCCAGTCTATCCCGTATCTCATCAGCGGGAATATGAAGTGCGTTGTTCAGCGGCGCTTTCGATTGTTCGCCGAGAGTGCGCACATCGAGAATAAGTCCGCCATTGCCGCGCAGATCATCGAGCGTTTCGGAAGGAGTTCTCAACGGGCTGAATCCGGAAATGTGGTTCATGCCAACAAAGGCGGTAATGTTCAAAGGGTCGTTTGCACCGTTGTAAGGGGGTGCGTACGCCAGGTCGAGTTCAGAAAGATCTTCCAGCGTCATTTTCCCATGGAGGGCTGTGGCAAGAACATCAATCCGTTTATCGACACCGTGCTGACCGTACGCCTGTCCGCCGAGCAGCCGCATCGTCTTCTTGTCGTAGACAATCTTCAGCGCGAGCGGTTTGGAACCGGGATAGTACGTTACGTGATGGTCCTTGAATACGTATGAGACTCCGACGTCGAACCCCGCTTCGCGTGCAGCTTTCTCCGATAGTCCGGACGATGCTGCCGTGGCATCGAACAACTTAACGACGGAAGTACCCGAAGCTCCACGGTAGAGCATCCTGCCTCCGAGAATGTTCGTCGCAGCGATTCTTCCCTGGCGGTTCGCCGGTCCGGCCAGCGGGATGCGGACTTTTTTCCCGTGGATCTTGCTTGTCACCTCGACCATGTCGCCGGCGGCATAAATGTTCGGATCGTTCGTGCGCATTGTTTCGTCCACAACGAGGCCGCCGCTCGCACCAATCTCCAACCCAGCTCCTTTTGCCAGCGTTAATTCCGGACGAACGCCGATGGAAAGGAGCACCATATCGGCGTCGAGGTTAGTTCCATCACTAAGAAGGACCGAGTTGCTTCTGATTTCCGACAAGCCAATTCCGGTTTTAACCTGAATGCCGTGCTCTTCGAGTCCTTTCTTGATCATCGCCCCAAATTCGGGATCCATCAAGATCATCACCTGAGGAGCTAATTCCACGAGAGTGACAGCAATTCCACGCGCGCTTAATGCTTCGGCCATTTCAAGGCCGATAAAACCTCCGCCGGCGATCACCGCGCGCGCCGGCTTTTCTTTCTCAATGAATGCGTGGATCCGATCCATGTCCGGAATCGTCCAGAGTTTGAAGACGTGCTTGCCGGCAATTCCAGGGAACGGGGGGACGATGGGCGATCCTCCCTGAGCGAGTAGCAGGCTATCGTAATGAAAAGTCTCTTCACCGGCGGGAGTACGGGCAACGACAGTTTTTTCACCCCGGTGAATTCCCACCGCTTCGGTGTTGACTTTCACGTCGACCCGATAGCGGCTGAAGAATCCTTCGGGTGTTTGAAGCAGCAGGCTTGATCTCTTTTGAATATCCTTGCTGATGAAATAGGGGAGTCCGCAGTTGGCGAAGCTGACGTACGGGCCCTTTTCCAGGAGAGTAATCTCCGCCGTTTCATCCATCCGCCGCATCCTTGCAGCCGCAGTAGCTCCCCCCGCCACGCCGCCGATAATGAGAATTTTTTTGACCTTTTTCTGTCGATCGTTGTTGTCCACTTTCGTCTTTCCGAGAATTGCCTGCGTTAGAGTAATTTCATGATGTCAGCATCAGACTTCGGTTGTGCGATGCTCTGACATTGTGTGTTTCCCGTCTTGTCGTGTTCCCGGGTCTCTTGTCACAAGTATGATGAGCGATTAGCGGAAACGGTTCGTTCGAACGCGCCGGAAATTCGCATCGGCGCAGGAGTCCTATTTGCTTTCCTCGCATCAAATTAGAGATAAGTTCATACTCCGACCACAAGTCGTGTGCGTTACATTCGCCCCAAATGAGAGCTGCCGAAAAGGGGCAGGTGAACGATGAAGGATGGCGATTTGATTATCATGGCCCTGACTGCAATTGGACTCAAGACCGACCTCAGAGAGATGCTCGCGACCGGCATGAAACCGATGCTTCTAGGCTTCATCGCCTGGCTGAGTGTGGCTTTCACGAGCATAGCGATACAGCGAATAGCCGGACAGTGGTAACTTGGGAGTATTATAGTCTCAGATCTTTGCTTTACATTCTGCCCCAATACAGCGGATTGTTTTCTCTTTCTGTCAATTGCCATCTTTTAACCCGGATTGGATGACGCTCAAGTCAGATAACCAGGTGATGACGCAGTCCACCGCGTGATTTGACAAGTCGGTCGCCGTTTGCTATACTTGCAGTAATGGCACCCAGGTGGAGACAAAAGGTATCTGCACTTCTTTTGATTGTCTATGCAATTGGTCTGCTGCACCTTGCACCCCGTATCTATGTCCATTCCTATTTTCTAGGATCACTTAATGTTCCGCTCGATTTACGTGCCGGCGCAGCCAAGAGCAACCAATTTCCCCTTTCATATTTTGAGTCGGGACCGATACGGCTTGTTGGTTCAAGACGAGCCATCTTTCCGCCGACGCTCTCCCTCCGGAAACACTCCAGTGAATTAATCTTCATACCTGCCGCAATCCATCATTCACATCACTCGTTCACATACTTCACCTCATTCTCACGACGCGGTCCTCCTCCTCTTTTCCTCTCGTTCTGCTAATACTTTGTAAGTCATTTGCTGACGACCGGGTGAAATTATTAGGAATTCAGTACCCCCCCCTGATATTTTTGCGTGGCGTCAAGCTTGGAAAGAAAACATCAAGAAATTGATCTCAACGCGGCTCATGGGGGTTGAGGCGCCCGGCGAAGCGTTAGCACATTAGCAGCAGTTCTGCACTTTCAGGACGAAATCGAGAGATTGGCGTTGAATTGCTGTGTGGAGCATTCCTTATAGATGGTAAAAATTACTGGGGAGAGGTGAAAACTTCCGATGTTGAGAAGCTTATGAGCCTCATCCTCTCAGAACACCACATTTTTTTTGGCACGCCAATTGAAAGTTATATGCGCAATGCAATCAAGACACATTAGGAAACAGATCAAACAATAAACTCAAAACAAAAAGGAGTTCACCATGGGACAGCAACAGCTTTTACTCATCATCTTGGGGGTCATTATTGTCGGTATCGCAGTGGCAGTCGGTATCAC
>CAYLMV010000168.1:0-6611 GCA_964384415.1 uncultured Chitinophagaceae bacterium
GCCGATAAATATGTCGAAGGAGCGATGTTGCCCCTTCCATGTTGACGAGACACATGCTGCCTTCAATCAGGAGTACACAGTGCCAGTCATCCGGTTTCGCAATAAGCAGGAATATCAGCAATGGAAAACCGTCATCGAACATTTTGAATCGATGGTGAGCATGGCGGACCAGGAAAACAAACAGCTCAAAAAACTTTGCGAGACCCAGCTGCAGACCGCTCAGTTTTGGAAGCGCTATGCCACGGAGAGAACAAACGACATGAAACTCCGGGATATCGCGCAGAACAGTCTCAAACAAGTCGAGTCTGAGATCAAAACAGCCGACACGGCAGTTCCTCCATTCTTATCGAAAATGTTCATGTTCCTGAAACAATTTCAGACGGGGAACTAGAAGCCATCTCAAAAACCCCGTCCACGTCATTCTGACGAAAGTCAGAATCTGAATACAATAAGTACCTCCGGGACTTCAGATTCCGAATCTCCACCAGATGCGGATGCGCATTCGGCGCAAAAGTTCGGAATGACGAATCTAAGGTTCTCGAGACGGCTTCTCATAACGACTACAAAGCCCCCCTCAGCCCGCGTCAAAGAGGTTCCACAGCAACAATTCCAGCCCGACTTCCGTATAATGATTTGCGCTTTTTCCCCTCGATGTAGGCTGTTGTACGCCATTTGCCAAAGCATAAGATATTTTTTACGAGTTAGTTCATTCCCCAAGACCGGAATCCGCCGGCAATCTCGGCGCCCGGTTACAATTCTTTCACCAGTCGCGGAGGTATTATGATGAGACAAACTGCAATGCTCGCCCTCGTCATCGGTATGGCGTGGAGCGCAATGGCGGCGTTCGACAGTGCCAGGGAGATAAAGATCCCGATCACCACGAATTCCGATCAGGCGAGGCAGGAATTTCTTCTGGGGCAGCAGCTTTCCGATAATCTGCAGGCGACAAAATCGCTGGAGCATTTCGACAAGGCGATCATGCTTGATCCATCGTTCGCATCGGCGTACCTGAACCGCGCCAATAATTCGTTTACGACCAAGGAATTCTTCGATAACCTCAAAGGAGCAATGAGTCATAAGGACAATGTTTCTGAAGGAGAACGCCTTTTGATTCTGGCCACGGATGCCGGCGCCAACGCCAATTTCCAAACTCAGAAAGACTGCCTGCAGAAAGCGGTGGCTCTCTATCCCAACGATGAGCGCGCTCATTTCATGCTCGGCGCCTATTACTTCGGCCAGCAGGATTACAAAGATGCGATTAACGAATATGAAAAATCCATCCACATCTCCGACCGTTTCGCTCCCGCGTACAACATTCTCGGGTATGCCTATCGCCAAATCGAAAAGTATCAGGAGGCAGAGAAGACTTTCAGGAAGTACACAGAGCTCATACCCAACGATCCAAACCCATACGACTCGTACGCAGAGCTTCTCCTGAAAATCGGACGGTTCAATGAATCGGTTTCGAACTATCAAAAGGCTCTCGCCATCGACCCGACGTTCACTTCTTCGGAAGTTGGCTTGTGCATGAACTACCTCTATATGGGAAAAGCCGACGATGCGTCGTCCGCAGTGAAACGCCTCTTTGAGATGGCGAGAAATCCGGGCGAGAAGCGTCAGGCGTTTTTCATCAAGGCCGTTGTCGATGTCGACGGGGGGAATATGGAGCAGGGCGTTAAAGATTTTGACGATGAGTATGCCGTGGGGAAGGAAATCAACGACGTTGCGGGAATGTCGGGGGACCTTGCCGCGAAGGCCAACATCCTGCTGGAAACGGGAAAGTACGACGAGGCGCTCAAAACGTTCGACACTTCGGTTGATCTCATCACGCATTCGGATCTCTCTGACGAAATCAAGAAGAATACTCTTGTTGTAGCCCACTTTAATAGAGCGCAGGTAGCTGCAGCCAGAGGCGATCTGGCGAAGGCAAAATCCGAGACAGAAGAATACTGGCGCGGTGTGAAGAAGAAGAACAATTCGAACCAGATCCGGTTCACGCATGAGCTGAACGGCGTTGTTGCCCTCGCTGAGAAAAAATACGACACTGCCGTTGCCGAATTGCTCCAGGCAAACCAGCAGGATCCGTATGTTCTCTACCGCCTTGCGCTCGCCTATCAGGGGAAGGGGGACAAGATTCGTGCAAGAGAATTCTCCAGGAAGGCGGCAGACTTTGACAGCCTTCCTTTTTTGAACTTCGCGTTTATACGGCACAAAGCGGCCGGGTTGACCTCGACGTTATGACGTATGCAGACCGGCGCCACGATCAACCGCTGGTTGTGGCGCTGTTCCGGTAATGGTACATTTTGAGAAATAAGGTCATTGCGAGGAGCCCCGCTTGTCGCGGGGTAAACTCCGCGACGAAGCAATCCCCCATTGATCGCGGGGATTGCTTCGTCCCGCTAAAAAGCGGCGGGACTCGCAATGACCTATCGCTCAAAGTAGACCACTACTGCTGTTCCTGCTCCATTGACAATTCCTTCGGTCGTAGGTATATTAGCTGGCATAAGATTCATCAGGGATCCGAGAGCCTTGCCACGATCGCCCGATTTGTTCTTCCTTCTCCTCTCCACGCTCCTCCTGAGCGATCCCAATCTCTGCAGCCAGAATCTCTCCCCCCAATCCACCCCGCTTCGGTTCGATCACATTTCCACCGCGCAAGGACTGTCGCAGGATATCGTCAAAACGATCATCCAGGATAGTCAGGGGTTTATGTGGTTCGGCACTGAGAATGGTCTGAACCGTTATGACGGATACTCCATCAAGGTCTACAAGCACAACTCGCGCGACACTGCATCGCTTTCTGATAATGACGTTCACGCTCTGTACGAGGATAACCGGCAAAGGCTCTGGATCGGGACATCCAGCGGTTTGGATCTTTACGACCGGAGGAGAGATTCATTTATTCACTTCAAGCATGACTCGACAAACGTTCAAAGCATGGGGCCCGGCGGAGTGATGAGTGTAAAGGAGGATGCTCCTGGAAGACTTTGGATTGGTACGAGCGCCGGCCTTAATCTCTACGATGAGCAGCGCCGGATGTTCGTCCACTATGTTCATAACCCGATCGATACCCTCAGCATCAACTCGAACGAGATTAATTCCATTCTCGTTGATCGTGCCGGAGTGCTCTGGCTTGCGACCACGAACGGATTCTGCAGTTTTGACGCCGCGACCGGCCGGGCGGTGAGATACCTGAACTCACAACGAACCAGCTCGACGACGAATGTGGTCTGGCTTTACGAAGATCGATCGCAGACGATCTGGGTTGCGCAAACAGAACGCGGCGTCTGGTGTCTTGATCGAACCCGAAAGAAATTGAAGCAAGTCCCTTTGAGCCCGCATCCCGGTCTTTATGGTTCCCCAAATGTCATGGGGGATGCTGTGGTAAATTGCATTGCCGAAGATTCGAAGGGCTCAGTGTGGCTCGGGCATTTCCGCGGCCTCGACATTTACAATCCCCTCTCAAGAAAGTTCTCGCATTATTTTATCAACCCCGACGATCCGGGTGCATTAGGGGGACGCGTGGCAGTTGTGTATCGCGATAAGGTTGGAATGATGTGGCTCGGCACTTTTCAGAGCGGCCTCTACCGTTACGATCCGAACAGGCAAAAATTCGGATTGTACCGAGACATCCAGGAATCAAAGAAGAGCCTTGCGGACAATTACACCCTCTCCGTGCTTGAAGATACGGCAGGAACGCTCTGGGTTGGCCATGATCGGGGACTGGAGCGACGCGATGCAAATAGCGGCAAGATGACGCGGTACCGCCATGATCCGAGGGACCCTGCCTCGCTCGGATCGGAGCAAGTAAATGCATTGTATCTGGACAAGGCAGGCGGGCTGTGGATTGGAGGGGCCGGAGGATCGAAGACAAACCTCGATCGCTTCGATGAAAGACACAGCCGTTTTGTTCACTTCCCGGTCAATTCCGTCCGGACGATTTTCGAAGATCGCGAAGGGGAACTCTGGGTGGGATTGCTGGATGAGAGCGGAGCCGGCCCGAACCTGATCCGGATGAATCGGGACAGAAAAATCACGGAGAGGTATTTTGCGCCGGGGTCTGGAGTCTGGTGTATTTTTGAAGACCAGGACGGTTCTCTCTGGCTCGGAGGACAATACAACTACCTGAACAGATTCGATCGGCGTACGGGGAACTTCGTCACCTTCAAGGCGCGAGGTAACGATACCACCGCGCTTGGCTCCGATGCTGTGCGCGCCATTTCCCAGGACGAATCGGGCGCCATGTGGTTTGGAACATGGGGCTCCGGCCTATACAGGTTTGATGAAAAAACCAATCGCTTCTCATCCTTTCTTGAACAGGACGGACTCCCGGACAATTATGTCAAAAGCATTCTCCTTGACGATCATGGCAATTTGTGGATTGCGACGGAGAAGGGACTCTCCCGTTTTGATCGTCACACCGGAGCGTTCAAAAACTTCACAACCGAAGACGGCTTGCAGGGCGACCGGTTTCTTTCCGGATCGTGTTTCAAGACAAAGGACGGGCGTATGTATTTCGGCGGGACCGAAGGACTGACCGTGTTCCATCCGGACAGCATTCGGGATAATCCCAACATCCCTTCAATCGTGATCACGACGTTTAAGGTCTTTGACCGGCAGATGCCGATCCCTCAGTCCACGGATCCTTCGAACGTCATTGACCTGACGTACAATCAGGATTTCTTCTCATTTGATTTCGTCGCTCTTGATTATACCGCACCGCGCAAGAATCAATATGCGTACATGCTGGAAGGATTCGATCATGGCTGGGTGACGGCCGGAACGAGACGTTACGCAGCGTACACGGGAGTTCCCCCGGGCAGCTATGTGTTCAAAGTACGCGGTTCCAACAGCGACGGTGTTTGGAATAACGAGGGAGCCGAAGTGAGGATTGTCATCGCTCCCCCTTTCTGGGGGACATGGTGGTTTTTTGTTCTCTCTGCGCTCTCAGCCGCCGGAATCCTCTACACTGCGTACCGTTATCGCATCAACCAGCTCATGGCCATTGAGCGTCTCCGCGGGCGCATTGCAGGAGACCTTCATGATGATGTCGGCACAGACCTCAGCAGCATCGTTCTTGCGGCGCAATCCATCGAACGAAAGCTTCCGGCCTCCTCGAATCAGCGGGATGAAGTGCGGCAAATCGGAAGCATTGCACTCCGGACGCAGGAGATGATGCGGGACATCGTCTGGGTTCTCAGTTCAAGAAACGATACCGTTCATGATTTGATCATGAAAATGAGGGAAGCGACGACCAGAATTCTGGGGACGATTGCTTTTACGTTCAAGGTCCCCGATACGCCGTTGCCGGAGAAGATGTCCCTGGAATTCAAGAGAACAATTTTCCTCTTCTATAAAGAATGCCTTCACAACATTGTGAAGCACTCTGCAGCCTCCATGGTGAATATCGACGTTCTGTACGCCGGCCGCACGGTCGTCCTGACAATCACCGATAACGGGAAAGGGTTCAACCCGAAGAGCCATACCAGCGGTCTTGGCCTCAAGAATTTGAAGGCGCGTGCCGAACAAATCAACGGCGACCTTGACATTTCAAGCGAGCCGGGGAAGGGAACCAGAATTTCACTGAGCGTCAAAACCACGTGAACGCGTCATGGCGGCTCGATCTTCAAAAACGTAGCTTAAACCAGCGAATGAACCATCAGGATGAAACCAATCGAAGAGAAGCCCCGAGAGCATAAGAATACGGTCTGGGTAGTCGAGGACAATGAGGAGTTTGGACGCCAGATATCCGGATTGTTGAACCTCAGCGATCCTTTTGTGTGCGAGCGCGTTTTTTCCGCGTGCGAGCCCGCGATCGACCTGCTGCGCGACGGCGCGCTGCCCGACGTCATCCTGATGGACATCGGCCTTCCCGGAATGAGCGGCATCGAAGGAGTGCGGGAGATTAAAACGATGGCCCCGTCGATCGAGGTTGTCATCCTTACCGTTTTTGAGGATAACCAGAAGATTTTTGAAGCGATCAGTGCGGGGGCTTCAGGATATCTCCATAAGAGTTCCTCGCTGGATGTCATCGTCGATTCATTAGAATCGATCCTCGCCGGCGGCGCGCCGATCAATCCGCAGATTGCCCGGAGCGTACTGGAGATGTTCACGAAATTTTCGAACCCGCAGGGGAACTACCATCTCTCTCCGCGTGAAAAAGAAATTCTCCGCTTTCTCGTCGACGGTCTCACCAAAAAGGAGATCGCCGATAAAATCTTCTTAAGCTTTCACACCATCGACAACCACGTCCGCAACATTTACGGCAAACTGCGGGTGCAAACACGCAGCGGAGCAGTCGCAAAAGCTCTTAAAGAACGACTCCTGTAGCCGACCTTCCACATTTCCTCATCCTGAAAAATGACGTAAATACGTCATTTCCAACGACGGCTTTCTCCATTACCTTGATTCATCAGAGATCTTGTCAATCACTATAAGGAACGGGGCCGTGAAATATTCATCTCTTCATCTCGGAATACTCTTCACACTTTTCTTTTTTCTCGCCGGATCCGTCGAAACAGCATCGGCACAATGGTCGCAAACCAACGGACCTGTCAGCGGAATTGTGCGTTGTCTCGCAGTCTCCGCCAACGGGTTGGGCGACACGGTTC
>CAYLMV010000169.1:0-6577 GCA_964384415.1 uncultured Chitinophagaceae bacterium
GGATTTTGGGTCTGGAGGAGACTTGAAGAGCGTTGATCGATTGTCCGGTCTGTATTATCCGGAGAAATGCGAACGCGCCGTACAAGAGCGCCCTATCTTCGTTCGCTGCGATGACGGTTATTTTGTACTTTCCCACATCAAGCGATCTAATCAGGTACCCTTCTTTTCCCAAGGCGTAAAAATCCTCCGCCGGAATAGTCTCATTTACCGTGACAGAAGTCTTTGGCGTTCCAACGACGATGACATTTCCGCCGCCTATCGAATTTCGAATCGGTATATCATGTCCAAGCATTTGGTGCAATGCTTTCTGCATTTCATCTGTGACGCGTCGGCACGTGGCCGATTGTCCGGGAACGACGATCCCTTGGATCATTTTTCTATATTCCGTTCGTTTCGCCCCCTGGCTTATGGGACTATATTTCAGCCATAACGAGTAACCATCGTCGGAATATGCCGGCGAAATCACCAGGAAAAGAAACAGAATGAGCAATGTTGGACCGGCTGCAACCGCAATCTTCATGGAACCTCCAGGACGCTCCCAGCGTGAACATGCGTTAACGCGAGAAACGAGTTCGTCTAAACTCTATAAGGATTTGCTGCCTCTGCCAAACATCCCGGCAATTCGTGATGTTTCGCCTGCGTCAAAGAACCGAAACAAGAGAAGTATGACTGGCCAACAACAGACTATTGCCACTCGCAGCATGAAGGAATCGATCCCGTACTTCGCGGCCCCATATTCAAACAGGCACACAATAGCGAGCGAGCAGGCAATTTTGAACGCGCGTCCGTACTCATAGCGGATGGGGTAAAACCGCTGGACGATGACAAAAAGTGAAATTGCACCCAACGCATAGGCGATAAGAGTCGCGTACGCGGCCCCCATGATCCCGTAGATCGGAATCAGATAATAGTTGGCAACGATGTTTGAAACGGCGGCAAGTATCGAGGTTGGCAGGAGATAGGCGGTCTTCTTCTCGATGAAGATACCGGCGTTGAGATGAATGGAAATCCCTCCAAACACATACGCGAGAAGGACGACAGGAACGACATTCAACCCGCCCCAGTAATCCGGATGGATGAGATGATGTCCGTGGATTTGCAGTTTCACCAGGTCCGAGATGAAGAGCGATATGAGAAGAAAGATCGCGCTCATGACGAGAAGGAAATAAGTCAAGACGCGGGCATACAGTTCCTTTGCCCCAGCATCCTTGGCGTGCGACAAGAAAAAGGGCTTCCAGGCATAATCAAACATCGAGGTGACAAGGTTCATGAAAATGCCCAGCCGGTAATTTGCCTGATAGATTCCTACGTTGCTGTCGTTTGTTATCGCTTTCAACATCGGGCGGTCGATAACCTGGAGAACCATTCCCGAAAGGCCCACCGGGACGTACGGCAAACCGAATCGGAGGAGCGAACCGTACAGTCTCCCGGAAAATCTAAATGAAGAGCTTCTGATGATATGAGGGAGCAGTAGAACAAAGGTCAAAGCAGAGGAAGCAAAACCGCTCAGGAAGATCCCCTCGACTCCCCACTTGAGCCAGAGCAGGGAGATGATGTTGAAGCCGACGTTCGACACAATGTTGATGACCTTGACCAGCGCAAAGAATTTTGCCCGTCGGTCCAGACGGAGCGACGCGAACGGGACGATGACGATGGCGTCGAAGAAGAGAATGCCCGCGCTGTACTGCAGAATCCGGTAGAGGTTCTCACGGATCAGGAAAACATGCGTCATCGGAAGAGCGAAAGCGAACAGCAGACCGGAGAAGAGAGCCGAAGTGACGAGGACCGAAAAGAACGGAGTGCTGAACCTTTCTTTCGGATCGCCTCCCTCAAGCGACGACGCGTACCGGAAGTACGCCGACTCCATTCCGTAATTGTAGATGACGTTCAGGAAGGCGAGGTACGAGTAGACGTTCGCAACAATGCCGTACTGGGAGGTGGTGAGAACGTTGGTGTAGAACGGGACAAGAAGGAATGTGAGGAAGCGGCCGACAATGGTGCTGATCCCGTAGATCGCAGTATCGGCGCCGAGCCGCTTGATTTGTGAAAACATAGTCAGGAGACGATCTCGAGAGAGATGTCGAGTGCTTTAGGGGAATGCGTCAGGGCTCCGACGGAAATGAAGTCGACGCCTGTTTCTGCGATCGGTCTCACTGTCTGCAGATTGACGCCGCCGGACGCCTCTACTTCTACTGTATGATCGATGATTCGAACCGCCGCCGCCATATCCTCAACAGAAAAATTATCCAACATGATCCGCGACAGGCCTTCGCATTTCACTGCTTCCTCAACCTGCCGAATCGACGTGGTTTCGACTTCGATAGCGATCTTCAGGTCGCGGGCACGGAGATACTTCCGACAGGCGGCAACTGCGTTTGAAAGTCCCCCCGCTGCGGCGATATGGTTGTCTTTGATGAGCACCATCTGGTCCAGGCCAAACCGGTGATTGACACCGCCTCCGTCATGAACGGCTTTTTTGTCGAGCATCCGGAGTCCGGGAACGGTCTTTCGCGTGTCAGTGATCTTGGCGTTCGTTCCGGAGACTGCGTGTACGTACTTGTGAGTAAGGGTCGCAATGCCGGACATTCGCTGGAGAAAATTAAGCGCAACGCGCTCACCCAAAAGGATACCCCGGACGGGTCCGTCTATTTCGCCGATGATTTGTCCCGCGGTAACCAATGCGCCATCGCCGATCGCCGGTTTCGTCGTCGTCTGAGCGTCGGCGTATTGGAAGACGATACTGACGACCTCCATCCCCGATATAATTCCATTTTCCTTGACCTGAAGAACGGCGCGGCCGAGCTGCTCTTCCGGGACGAGGGATTCGCTCGTGATATCTCCGAACCCGATATCTTCCTGGAGGGCTTGTTCGATCAGACGCCCCATCCTGCTGTCCTGGAGAGTCTCAGCGCTCATCGTTTTGGAAAAGCATAATCGGGATATCCTCTTTCACTTCGTACACTTTGCCGCATTTCCGGCATGTGAGGGTGTTCTTTTCGGTCTTGTACTCGAGGTCCCCTTTGCATTTCGGACAGCACAAGATATCCAGCAGCTCACGCTTTATCATTGGATGTTCCTTTCGCTTTTCCTTTCTTGAAGGCAGTTTCGAGCACTTCAAGAAACTTCATCGGCGCCCGCGTGGGCTTTCCTGTTTGAGCGTTGATAAAACTGTGCACCGTGAAACCCTCGGCGATCGGTTCCTTCTCGTCGTTCCGGAAAACGCGGTATTCAATGCGTACGCGGGCAATCGGCATCTCGTTGAGCAGTGTTTCGATGTGAAGCAAGTCATCGTAGCGAGCCGACTTTTTGTATTTCGATCCGGCTTCGATCACAGGAAGATATATTCCCATGGCCTCAATCTCGGGGTACGGCATGCCGATATGCCGCAGCAGGTCCGACCTTCCCTGTTCGAAGTATTCAAAGAACTTGCCGTAGTAGACGAATTTCATTTGGTCCGTGTCGGCATACCGCACCCGAACGTCGGTGATCATCGATACCTGCACATCACTCATTCCATGCACCCATCACGCTAAATTTCTCGATTCTTCGTTCGACAAGTTTGTCGGGTTTCATTTTTAACAGCGGACGCAATTCTTCGATGAGAGTCCCCTTGAGGATCGCCGCGGCTTGCTGCGGGTTTCGGTGTGCGCCTCCCGGGGGCTCCGGTATAATGGCGTCGATGATCTTCTGTTCCAATAAATCGTTTGCCGTGAGGCGGAGCGCCTCGGCCGCCTGCTCCTTGTATTCCCAGCTCCGCCAGAGGATGCTCGAACATGATTCCGGGGCGATGACGGAGTACCAGGTGTTTTCCAGCATCAGGATCCGGTCGCCGATCCCTATTCCGAGGGCGCCTCCGGAAGCGCCTTCCCCGATCACGACGACGACGATCGGCACTTTCAGTCGTGCCATTTCAAGAAGATTGTGAGCGATCGCCTCTGCCTGACCGCGCTCTTCGGCTTCGATCCCCGGGTAAGCGCCGGGCGTGTCGAGCATCGTAATGACCGGCTTGCCGAACTTCTCGGCGAGTTTCATGAGCCGGAGAGCCTTCCGGTATCCTTCAGGCTGCGGCATGCCAAAATTCCGGAAAAGGTTGGATTTTGTATCTCTTCCCTTCTGATGGCCGATCACCATGACCGTCTGGCTGTCGAGTTTTGCGAACCCCCCGACAATCGATTTGTCGTCCCCGAAGAGTCTGTCTCCGTGCAGCTCGATAAACCCCGTCGTCATCATCGAAATATAGTCGAGCGTATAAGGACGTTCCGGGTGGCGGGCAAGCTGGACTTTTTGCCACCGCGTCAGGTTCGAAAATACATTCTCGCGCAGTTGACTCACTTTTTTCTCCAGTGTAGTTATTTCGTCCGCGATGTCAAGATTGTCAGAGAGACCGCGCATCTCTTCGATCTTCTGCTCCAATTCCACGATCGGTTTCTCAAAATCTAAAACAACTTTTCCCATGGCGGCTCCGGGCTATTCAAGGCGTACGTCGAATTGCGTTTGCTATGGCTTTCAAAAAAATCTCGAAGTCGAGCATCAACGATTGATTCTTGGCATAATAGAGCTCGTATTGTTCCCGTTCTTCGGAATTGATCGGGCGGTCAGAATGTATCTGGACGATGCCGGTAATGCCTCTTTTTCCGAGGTAGATGCCGTGTTGCGCCTGGTCAGGATGTGCATCGCTGTGTGCGGCAGGCCGGCCGATAAGCGACATCGATCCCCGCAGGACGTGAGGCATGGATAAGATGACTGATGAGAAGGCGGACGGCTGAGCGTGCGAGATCAAGCGAGTCAAATATACGAAAGGTCCGCACAAAATCAAAAGAACAAGCGAGACACCCACATCGACGAGCCGCTTCGTCAGCCGGTTGATCATCCTGTCGATATTATACTGGATTTCGATGAAGGGAATCTCGTCCAGTTGATCGACCCTGGTTTTGCCGATGATCACCTCCAGGGAGTTGGGCACAAGCTTAAACTCAACCATCCTCCTTCTGCTCTTGCTGATCACCGAGAGGATGGTGGAATACGGAATCGCGTCAGTCGAGAATATTACTTCGCTGATTTTAGAATCGTTGATCACTTTGCCGATCGTATCGACGCTCCCAAGAATTTCCACGCCGTTGATCTTCTGTCCCAGGCGCTGCCGGTTCACGTCAATGAACCCGACGACCGCATACCCTTCACCGGGCCTGTTCCGGAGCTTCCGCAGCACTTCCTGCGCAGCCTGTCCCGTGCCGACAATAAGCGTTCTCCTTCCGAACAGGGTTTTTCTCGTCACGGAGCCCCCTCCGGCTCCTGTAAGCCGAATCGCCAGCCTCCACCCCGGCAGAAGCAGAAGACTCAGCACTCCCGAAACGATCATGACGGCGCGGCTGAAGGCAAAGTTCTTCACGAATGCCGTCACTGCCGAAATCACAGTGAAAGCAAAAAGGGTCGCGGTGAAGGAACGCGAGATCGAAAGTTTGCGGTATGAATAGACTCCTGCAACATAAAAGGAGAAGACCACGATAAGGGACGGAATGATCAGAGCCCATGGGTAGGCATAGTCAGGAAAGGAAAGAAATCTCCCAGAACGGAAATAGGCTCCGAACAAAATGGTCGCTACCACAATGACGAAGTCGATGACAGAAACGACGAAGGGTTTTCCGATCCTCACGAGAGCCGCCATCATGCCCCGCGCAACAATGGCGAGTTCGATGACCGATTCAAAGATGAGCGAACCGCGGTGGTGCTTCTGGACGAAAAGCCTCATCGCCCTGTAGAAGATTTTCAATTCGTCGATGTCGCTGCGCCGGGTGCTTTCGCCCTTGTAATGAATAATCTTCGTGCTGGCCACATAGAAGACTTTCCAACCGGCTTTCTGGACACGGTAGCACCAGTCGAGGTCCTCGCCGTACATGAAGAAAGTTTCGTCAAGACCGCCTACCATTGCGTAGGTCTCCCGGCGGATCATCATGCATGAACCGCTTATCGCATCGACTTCATAGCTTTCGTCCGGGTCAAGATACGTGAGGTTATAGCGGCCGAAGAGTCTTGTCGAGCTGAAGACCGTGCTCAGCCCCGACACTTTCGTGAAGGCCACCCATGGAGTCGGATAGCTGCGCCGGCAAGCAAGCTGCAGCGTTCCGTCGGGGTTGAGGATCTTGCAGCCGGCCATCCCGACATCAGCGTTCGCATTGAAGAAGTCGATGAGCGTGCGGAAAGTATCTTCCTGAACGATCGTATCGGGATTGATAAGCAGAAGATACTTGCCCGCGGCGAGATTGAGCGCCTGGTTGTTCGCTTTCGCGAATCCGACATTGGCTGCATTCGCAATAAGCCGGACGCCCGGAAACGATTGCCGGACCATTTCGCAGCTCCCGTCGTCCGAGGCGTTGTCGACAACAAACACCTCTCCCTCCATTCCTTCCAGCGCCTTGTAGATGGAAACGAGCGCGTTGTTCAGGAAATCGCGGACGTTGTAATTGACGATAACAACAGAGATGTCCATGAGGAGAGTTTACAGCAAGTTGAAAAAGCTGCGGAGCTTCAGCTTCCACACCATGAACGCAGCTTCGTAGACGATATCCTTCGACATCTT
>CAYLMV010000170.1:0-6561 GCA_964384415.1 uncultured Chitinophagaceae bacterium
AACATCAAGGCAATCAAAAAAGCGGTGCAATATTTAATAAGCAAAGGTCATAAAAAAATAGTCCATTTTACCGGTCCGCCGCAATCCGCACACACGAAAGAGCGGATTGATGGATTCCGCATTGCGTTTAGTGAAGTCCCGTTGGCTTTTGCGAAAGAGATGATTATTCCAATCGGCGCTGATAAGGAAGGAAGTTATCTGCGGTGTATAAAATACTTCAGACGGAAGAATCGAAAAGATTACCCGACTGCCATTGTATGCTTTAATGATCTACAGGCGTTGGCAGTCATGACCGCACTTCGGGACCTAAACATAAGAGTTCCAGACGATATTTCCATAATAGGGAATGATGATATTCATTTTACCGAAACGTATTCAGTGCCGCTTACAACAATCAAGTCCCCGCAAAGAGAAATAGGTCAAAAGGCCGCCGAAATTCTGATTAGGAATATTGAGTCAACCACCCAGCTTCCGATCGAACGGATTGTTCTTGAAACCGAATTAATAATCAGAAAATCGACGAGAAAGTTGAATAAGAAGTAATTGCTTTCGCGCAGAAAAAATGCCTGCACGTATAGGCCGCAAGGTTCTCAGCATCACCATTGCCATCGCGTTGCCGACCGCAAGTCTCGCAGCGATAGAACCAATCGGTTCAAGTACGAGCGGAACAGGGTTGGCTCTCGGGCGCGCACGGAAAGGAGCTTTCATTATTCCATGACAAAGTATGATCAAAGGAATGCTGTAAGATGGACTATAATGTTTGCGCTATGCACTCTGATGTCGTTAGAGGCGTTCTCACAGAAGGTAACGGTTGTCTCGCCAAACCAGAAAATTATCATCTCGCTCCATAATCAACAGAATATGGATTCCGGCGAATGGTATCTGAAGGTGGCCTACGCGAACAATGGCAGGACGAGCGAGGCAATTCCGCAGATCCACCTCGGACTTACGCGAAGCGATCAGGACTTTGCAAAAGATCTGCGCTTCGTGAAGAAGGGGAAGTCGACAAGCATTCTCGAACGCTATTCTGTCCTCCACGGCAAACGGGCCGAATGCAGCAATTCCGCCAACGAGGTTGTGGTCAGTTTCGAAAACGGGCAAAAAGCAAAATTGAACCTGATACTCCGCGCCTACGACGATGGAGTTGCATTCCGGTATGAATTTCCCGAGAAAGATGGTTCGTTTGTCGTGAAGGACGAACAGACGACGTACGAGATTCCCGGGAATGCGAGACGATGGATGGAACAGTGGAATTCTGCGAACGAAGGGCTCTATGCGTTGATGAACACCGATTCTGTGCAGCAAGGCTGGTGTTATCCGGCGCTCTTCTGTTCGGCAGACACTTCCTGCTGGTACCTTGTTCACGAAGCTGATGTCAATAGAAGTTATTGCGGGTCGAAGCTGAGCAACATCATTGACAAATCACGGTACAAAGTAACTTTCCCTGATTCCAAGGATAGAACCGGCCTTGGAGAGTCGACCCCCACCATAACGCTCCCATGGAAATCGCCGTGGCGGGTGATCATCATGGGCAGGCTTTCGGACATTGTCGAATCAACACTGATTGACGACCTCTCTCCGCCATCTGTTCTTCAGAAGACGGATTGGATTAAACCGGGGCAGGTGTCATGGAACTACTGGTCGAATAACCACGGCACCAAGGATTTCAAAGTTGTCTGCGAGTTTGCCGACCTGGCAGCCAGTATGGGCTGGCCGTATACGCTTCTCGATTGGGAATGGGATGTCATGGGGAACGGCGGCATCCTCGAGGACGCGGTGAAGTACATCCGGGCAAGCGGTGTATCGCCTCTGTTGTGGTACAACGCGGGAGTTCATCCGTGGATTGCTGCAACGCCCCGCGATCGAATGCGTACGCACGAAAGCCGTATGGAAGAGTTCTCCAAGCTGAAGAAGATCGGAGTGGCCGGCGTGAAGGTCGACTTCATCATGAGCGAAAAACAAGACATGATCAACTTTTACCTCGATCTTTTGGAGGACGCAGCCCAGTACGAAATAATGGTATATTTTCACGGTTGTCTGGTGCCTCGCGGATGGGAGCGCACGTATCCCCATTTGATGACGCAAGAGGCCGTACGCGGCGCCGAATGGTATAACAATGGTCCGGAATTCACGGCGACGGCGCCGCAGCATAACACGATTCTGCCTTTCACAAGAAACGTGGTCGGTCCAATGGACTACACTCCGGTTACCTTTACCAATTCCCAATATCCGCATACAACTTCATACGGGCACGAATTGGCGCTCAGCGTGGTGTTCGAATCCGGATTTCAACACATGGCGGACCGTCCATCTGGCTATTATGAATTGCCCGACCCGGCCAGGACCTTCCTCAAGGAAGTCCCCGCTGCCTGGGACGATACGAAATTGCTGGCTGGCTATCCGGGGCGTGATATTATCATCGCACGGCAGAAAGGCACCTCATGGTACATCGGAGGGCTCAATGCTGAATCAATCGAGAAAAATGAAACCATAGCGCTGAACTTCTTGCATGCAGGCGTTAAGTACAAACTGACGTTGATAACGGATGGTGAACATGACAAGGATCTCGCTACCCAATACTCCGTTGTCGATAGATCCAGTTCTGTTAGCGTGAAACTACTCCGCAGGGGCGGATTTGCCGCTTTTGTAACACCACTGCCCTGAAGGATTCTTGCCGTAATGAGACGTATGCTGGAATATTACAACGCTCAATGCTGCACAGACAAGTCTGAGGACTGAACTATGAAACGCAGAAATTTTCTTAAGAGTACCGCAATTGCTGCCGGAGCAGCGGGCTTTGCAAAAATGTCCCTTCCGCTCACAGCAAGCGGTATGAATTCAGAAGTGCCATCCTCAAGTGCTCGTTCAGCTTCAGACTTGCCGGGAAAAGCGGCGCGGGAGGAGATCCGTTCTGCCGACTATCTTCGCCGCGTGAAGGCGGACGATTATTTACCATTGCCGCCGGTATACGCGGAATCATATCAGTCACCGGATGTACGCATCTCGCCAATGCCGCCGGCGGAACGGCTCAGGCGGAACATTGTGCCGCGGCACGGCTTCTGCAGTATCGCGCCGGGTGCGACGCTCAGCGAGGGGCTCACCTCCGGTAATGGGGCGATGAATATCGAAATGACATGCGATCCGTACTCGGAACAGATTCTCTTCCATCATGAAAGTCTGCTGATGCCGTGGAGAAGACCTCTCGAGGCTCCGAAGGTCGCGGATATATTCCCGCAAGTGCGGCAAATGGTGATGGATGGAAAATATCAAGAGGCTATTGAATTTGCATTCAGGGAAATGGCGAAAGGCCCTATTAAGGCGAACACCTGGCCTCATCCTACTGTCCCGGCATTTCTGATGCGTCTTGATTTTCCCAAAACTTCATCGGTCAAAAACTATCTCCGCACCCTTGATTTCGAGAGGAGTGAGGCAAAGGTCTATTGGAACGATGGGCGCGGCGATTGGCTGCGTCAGACATTCACATCCCGGCCCGACAACGTCGTCGTGCAATTGCTCACCGCCCCGAAAGGGGAGTCGGTGAATGCCAGAATCGCGCTTTTGGATCCACCGAAAAGAGTCCGTCCAAATTCGACATTTCTTGGAATGAACCAGGGGTCCATGACATCGAGCGGCGAAAGCGAAATTCAGCATGACTTTGACGATCGACGATTAATTTTCAAGTGCCGATTGGATCCGTCAACGGACAACAGCGGTTATGCCGGCGTGACCCGCGTGGTTCGCAGCGGCGGCTCGGCCCGGATGGAAGATGGAGCTCTTGTTATTGATAATGCCTCGTCGGTGATACTCCTCACTCGCATCGAATGGTTTGCAGACTTCAGCGAGGACAAGGTGGAAGCTCTGCGGCTCGCAGTGGAACAACTCACGCCCGACTATCAGGCAATGGTAGAACGGCACCGCAAGGTCCAGTCGGAAGCTCTCAATCGCGTCACCGTGGATTTCGGCGGCGGCTCTCAATATGGACTGTCGTCTGAAGAACTTCTGGCCGATCAGAGATCGAGGCCGGACTATTCGCCCGCCCTTCTGGAGAAGATATTCGAAATGGGACGCTATTGGTTCATTCTCACCAGCGGAAAGTACCCCAGTATGGCGGCCGAGGTTAATGCCAATATCAACCTGCAGATTTCGCCCGGCCCGCAGGGCGATCTGCGCGAAGGCATGGATGCCTACTTCAATTGGATGGAGAGCTTAGCCCCGGACTTCCGGGTTAATGCAAAGAACATTTTCGGGATGCGCGGCACGCATTATAACCTCTGGCCGGACAAAGGGGTCGGCTTCGATTTCCACTACTCCAACGCCGATTCGACCGGTGAGATCTGGCCTCATCCCTATTGGATTTCTGCCGGCGGCTGGTGTTGTCGCCCGTTCTGGGATCATTATTTGGTGACCGGTGACCTGGAATTCCTCCGCAAGCGTGTGGTGCCGGCATTGAAAGAACTGGCCTTGTTTTACGAAGACTTCCTGACTGTGACCGATAAAGATGGGAAATACATCTTTGTCCCGTCCTTCTCGCCGGAGAATAATCCCGCGAACACGAGTCCTTCGGCCATGTTGGTGATCAACGCCAGCATGGACATTGCGGTCTGCAGGGAAGTCCTGGCCAATCTGATTCATGCTTCAGAAATCCTCGGTACCGATGCTGACAGTGTGCTGAAATGGAAGGCGATGCTGGCAAAGCTGCCTCCTTATATGATCGAAAAGGACGGCACCTTGAAGGAATGGGCATGGCCGACGCTCCAAGAGCGTTACAGCCATCGGCATATCTCTCATCTCTATGGAGTCTGGCCGGGCGACGAAATTGATCCGGACCGTACGCCGCAACTTGCTCGGGCCGCAATGATGGCTGATAGAAGACGCGTTCCGGAGAGACTTGCGGCTCATGGACGCTGCCATCGCGCATTGGTCGGAGCGCGGCTCAAAGACAGCTTCATGGTGGACACTGAGTTGCGCCAATTGATCGAGCAAGGCTATGTCGGCACGACGCTTCGGTGTTCCCACGACCCCTACGCCTGGCCCATGCCGGATGCACAGGGAGGGATTCAAACGATCATGATGGAAATGTTGGCCTACTCGCGTCCCGGGGTAATAGAGGTCCTGCCCGCGCTTTCTCCGTCGTTGATCAAGGGATCGATCAACGGAATGCTGGCCCGTACCTTCGCGCGCATTGACAAACTTGCCTGGGATATGGAAGCCCGGACCGTGGACCTGACGATCACTTCGGTGATGAAGCAAGACATCACATTGATTGCCCGTTATGGAATCGATGAAGTCTCCGCACCGGCCGGAGTATTGGCAGCGGCGTTCCAGAAGGGGACAGCCAACTGCGACCTGCACTTGCCGGAGAAGAAGCCTGTGGAACTGCATCTCAAGATTGGACGACACGATCCGATGGAATGGGTGAATCAGGTAAGTTCGTAAGCGAAACTTCCGGGATGTCGTGCGGTTACATAACTGCGTGAAAAGAATTGGAGTTCTCCGCGACTATCAGAGTCTACTTCTCGTAGTTGTGCGATGGATTGATTACAGCAAAACTGAAGAATTAATGGGCATGATACTGAAATCACTAAAACAAAAATAAAGGAGCAAGCATCATGAAACATGCTCTTTTGTGCTGTCTATGTACTTGTCTCATTTCAATTATTTCTCTTGCGAAGACAAAGGCTGGGGTAAGTGACACAGTTCAAGTATCTCCTGAGTTCAATTTTATTACTCTTGCCGGGCATCAGGTTGCATCGAGGGACCTTAAAGGAAAGGTCATTATACTCGATTTCTGGAGTTCCGACTGTAATCCCTGCAGAAAATCCATGCCGCAAATGGAACAATTCTATCAGAAGTACAAAGACGATCCCCGCGTTGCAATATATCTTTTGAATTCGGGATGGGAAACCATCGACAAGGCAAAGAGTTTTGCGGAGTCGGGTAGGTCAAGCTTTCTGTTCGTTCCCTGGGGCGAGAAATACGATTTGCCGTTCGCCTACGACAAGGGAAGCGCTACTATGAATGCATTCAAGCTGGAGCTCAATCCTTCCACTATCATCATAGATTCAAAATTCAGAGTTCGTGTCAAGCATTCCGCGTTCATTGAAAACTACTGCGAATATTTGATCAACCATGTCGAACAATATTTATCTGAGAAATAGATGTCGACCCTTCTGCGGCCTCTCCAGTCGGTCAAGTTGACGGTGGCGCCGTTGACGTTTGTGTTGCGCGAAAACACGCGGGAATTGGTATCGTCAGCAGATACGTCCGCGCAAGGAGCCGTATGGAATCAGCTATTCACGGCCGCAGCTTAGCTGCGGTCCGTTAAAACGCACACATCATGCGAAGGAAGGCCGATGATGAGGATTGAATGAATACAAACATTGAAGCTCCATCACGATATCAACAAAAAATCCTATGAGAGGATTGAAGAATGAAACAGACCATACAATTCATTTTGCTGATAGTCATCTCAGTCAGTGGAATCTGTTTGGCCCAATCGGGCCAGAATCTAATCGTTGCTGCTGCTGTTGATACGGCGCATCCATCCCCCTACAATCTCTA
>CAYLMV010000171.1:0-6496 GCA_964384415.1 uncultured Chitinophagaceae bacterium
AGCGCCCTGATCGTCGAGACACCGTCCATGAAGGGCATCATCATGTCCGTAATGACCACCGCAACCTCTTCTTTGTGCAGCGTATAGACGGCCACTGCTTGAGCGCCGTCTTCCGCAAGGATCACCTGATATCCGAATTCTTCCAAGGCGCTCTTCACCGACTCTCGTATGATCGCCTCATCATCGATCACGAGGAGAGTTTCCCCCTGTCCACGCATGAGGGATTCTTCGAAAAAGGCTTTGTCGTGCTGAGGCAAATCGGGAACGGCCGGGACGTAGACCTTAAACGTCGTCCCCTTTCCCTGCTCGCTGTAAACATTGATGAACCCGCCATGGCTCTTGACGATCGCTAACGACGTGGAAAGCCCCAGCCCAGTCCCCTTTCCGATCTCTTTCGTCGTAAAGAAAGGCTCAAATATTCTATCCAGAATATCGGGTGGAATACCGGAACCCGAGTCGCTCACTGAGAGTGAAACGTAATTGCCAGGTTTGGCATCGAGATGCATGCGGGCGTAGTTATCATCGATCGTGGCATTCTCGCAGGCAGTCGTTAAGGTTCCGCCGTGCGGCATAGAGTCCCTGGCGTTGACGCACAGGTTCATGAGAACTTGATGCAGCTGAGTTACATCCCCCATAACCGTCCAAAGATCTTTGGGAAAGTGGATGAAGATTTCGATTGATTTCGGGAACGATTCGCGCATTATCTTTTCGAGGTCTCTCACAATATGCGTGATCTGCACTTCCACCCTGTCCCCGGAGATTCCGCGAGAAAAGCTCAGGACCTGACGAACCATGCCCGCCCCTCGCTGCGCACTCGATTCAAGCAATTCCAGAATGCGCTGCGATTTCTGGTCCGGCATCTTGTTCCTCAGAACTTCAACCCACATCAGAACCGGCGTGAGAATGTTATTGAGATCGTGCGCAATTCCGCCCGCGAGCGTTCCGATACTCTCCATCCTCTGAGCCCTCAGAAACTGGGCCTGGAGATGCTTCTTTTCGGTGATATCCGAATCGATGACGAGAACCGATTGCGGGTTCCCTTTCGAATCGCGCACGAGAGTCCATCGGCTTTCCACAACAACCGACCTGCCGTCTTTTCTTCGCCGTTCAACCTCGCCGCTCCATTCCCCCGCATCGAGGAGTCTTTTCATGGGATCTTCGGCGACAGGGATCTGCTGAAGGTCATTCGCATTGAGTCCCACTGACTCCGTACGCGACCATCCATAAATATTCTCGGCTCCTTTGTTCCAAAAACGAATCGTCCCATCCAACGCCCGGACTGAGATCGCATCGTGAGCCTCGTCCAGGAGGGCAGCCTGTTCGCGTATCATTTCCTCGGCTCGCTTTCGTTCATCGAGCTCGATGTTGAGAAGCCCCACCGCATCCTGAAGTTCGCGTGTCCGCTCTCCGACCTTCGCTTCTAACAAATCATGCGCAGTCCTCAGGGCTTCGTCAGCCCTCCGGCGATGAGTAATGTCCATGAGCGTCCCTGTGGTACCTGTCGCTTTACCCGATTCGTCTTTCGTGAGCAGGGCGTAGACTTCAATCCAGCAAAATCCTCCGCTTTTTTGCAGATAGCGAATTTCATGCCTGCAATATTCCTCTGTCCCGTCGATGAGTGGTTTGAATAGTTCCACATTTCGTTCCCTGTCATCGGGATGCACGTAATTGAGGAAATTCTCGCCGAGACTCTCATCGACGGTGAATCCCGTAATTTGAAACCATGCCGTGTTCAAATACGTCCACAGGCCCTTGGCATCGGTCCTGAACACTACTTCCTTGATGCTTTCGACAACCGACCGGTATTTCATCTCGCTTTCGGCGAGTGCAAGCTCGGCGCGCTTGCGTTCGGTGAGGTCATAGAAGTTGGCCAGGAGGGATACCGGTTCCCCTTTTTCGCCATAGACCACGGAGCAGACCATATGAGCCGACAAATATGATCCATCCTTTTTGATAGTCATCATCTCCCCAGACCACTGGCCGGACTTAAAAAGCTCAGGGAGAATTTCGGATCGTAACTTTTGCTGCCCCGTCTCATCGGTGAACTCAAAGATCGACTGTCCCACAATCTCGTCCTTGTACTCGAACCCGCCTAAAGAGAGAAGACCGGGATTGACATATTCAATAGCACCCTGGAGACTCGTGATCACGACTCCTGAGATTGAGCTTTCGACGGCTCGATTGAGCATCCGAAGTTCTTCGTTCGCCTTTCTTTGCTTCGTCGTATCCCGCATGATGCTTCCGACGATATATCCCTTCGGAGTCTTAATCGGAAAAACAACAGCATCGACCGTGACCTCCGAACCGTCGCGTCTGTGGACCACGCGCACGATCGTTTCCTGTGCCCAATCGCCGCTCCCGGTTTGGAGCAACCCCATCACCCGATCCTTAATATGTAGGAGCATCTGAGGGGTCTGGCTTTCTTTCGGAAGCAGTTCGAACTGCGCATCCCAGACTGGCCGATGAAATACCTCGTCGAACGTCAGCCCGGTAATTTGCGCCTGCGCGCGATTCCATTGAGAGATCGCCCCCTCTTCGTCGGTGAAGAGGATACCCTCCGACGATTGCTCGATGAAACGGCGAAATTTCTCTTCGCTTCGCTTGAGCGCATCTTCAGCGAAACGTTTTTCGGTGATATCCGATTGTATCCCGATAAAATTGATGATGCCGCCGTTGCTGTCCTTGATGGGCGAGATCGATAATTCGTTCCAGAACGGAGATCCGTCTTTTCGGTAGTTTTTGATAACGACCCGGCAATCGTCCCCTATTTCAAGCGCAGTTCGTATTGCCCTGGCAGTCCCCCGATTCGTATCCACACCTTGAAGAAACCGCGGGTTGCGGCCGATGGCTTCCGACCTGGTATATCCGGTATTTTTCTCGAACGCGGGATTGGCGAATATGATTGGATTATCGGGTCGAGATGGATCGGTGATAACAATCCCGTTCATCGCAGCTTCGATGGCCCTTTCCTGGACCAAAAGCCAGTCAAGATTCTTCTTTTTGTCCGTAATATCGAGATGAGTCCCCGCAACCCTCCGCGGCGAACCGTCCGGGTAACGCTCAACAACCTTCCCCCTGTTCTGTATCCATTTCCACTCGCCCGATTTCGTTCTCATCCGATGTTCTGTTTCGTAAATCTCAGTCTGCCCTGCAAGATGTGCTTCGAGCGCAAGCCGCACCACCTCCAGATCGTCCGGATGAGTCAGCTTCCAGAAAATGTCGGTGCTTGAACCAAGCTCTTCTTTCGTGTAGCCGAGCATTCCTGCCCACCGATCGTTGAACACAACCCGCTCCCATTTATAGTCGACATCCCACAATCCAAGACCGCCTCCTTCGAGTGCGAGCTCGAGACGTTCGCGGCTCTGTTTCAGTTCTTCCTCGGACTTTTCCCGGTGGGAAACCTCGGTTTGAAGCTGCAGCGCCTGTTCCTTTGTTCGGATGAGAACGCCATGCAGCCAGCCGCTAAAGGCTCCGATGAGCATCGAGATAACAATCGGGGGCAATGAACTGAACAAGTGAAACAGAAGAGAAGTTTGTTGAACCTGACCGAAAAGGAGAAAGTTGAGTGGTAAAGTCAGGCATCCTGCTGCAACGCCGGGCCAGATACCGTAATAGAAGCCCGCGAGACCAACAGGAACAAGAACGAGCGCTGCCGTAGAGTTCCCCACCACGTCATACAGCGGCCTGAACGCCACCGCATACAGAATCGTGGCGACGAGGATTAGTAAGCTATGTCTGACGGAATGTTTTTGCCGGATCGGCTCCATTTTTATCCGTTCTGCAGAATTGGGGCTGTTCCACAGAAACGAACAATACCCCAAACCTGCATTGAGTTTTTATTTTACGAACTCTTCAGCGTAAACCCTTTGAACTGAGAAACCCGGTGTATTTCTGGTCGGTTCCGAGGATATGCCCGTTGAGCCAATCTTTGAGGAATTGCATCAACTCGATAGAAAGCATCGCTCGTCCCGCTATGAATTGCTCCTGAAAGTCAGTGACCTGTTTTGTCAGCTTGTCGTGTTCTGCTTTGTGTAGAGCAAAACCCGGATAGGCATATTTTTTAAAAAAGTCCTCCTCGGTTGTAAAGTGAACCTTCGTATATGTAATAAGGTCGTTGAGGATTTTGCCGATAACTTCCTTTCCCTTTCCTTCACGACTTGCATCAAAAATCTGATTGAGCAATTCGATAAGCTTCTTATGTTGCGTATCGATGATGCCGATCTTGACGCTGTATTCTTCTTTCCATATCATAAGAGCCATGGTAATTCCTCTTTACTTTTAGTTTGAGTATTGTTGTATTAACTTGCATTCATTTCGTTCAATCAGTCATTTCTCCTTGCAGCACGAGTTTCCCGTTTGCGCGGACCCCGATATTCGATTTTTGAATTCCATGGGATTTGCTTTTTTCCGCAGTCAACGTGAATCGCCCAATTAGTAGTTGGAGGTTCTCCGTGAGGCGGTTAAGGTCATCGGCCGCTTGCGCAATTTGCTGCACTCCCATCGCCGACTCGTTTGTCACATTGCTGATTCCTTCCACGTTCTTAGAAATCTGTTCGCTGGCCTCCGATTGTTGCTCACTCGCGGTGGCGATCTGTGTTACCATGTCAGTGACCTTCTGCGAGATATTGACAATTTCAAGCAATGATGTTCCCGCCTTGTCCGCCAGGGCGATTCCCGTGTTCACTTGTTTTGTTCCCTCATCCATTGCAGCAACAGCGCCTTGAGTCTCCGTTTGAATTTTTTTGATCATCCGAGCAATCTCTTTGGTCGCTTTGGTTGTACGTTCAGCAAGCTTTCTTACTTCATCTGCAACAACGGCGAATCCTCTCCCCTGCTCACCCGCGCGTGCGGCTTCGATGGCGGCATTCAAAGCAAGGAGGTTCGTCTGATCTGCGATGTCATTGATAACTGTAATGATCTCGCCGATTTGATCGCTCGATTTCCCCAGTTCCTGCACTGTTGCAGCTGACTGTTGCACCACCTCCGCGATTCGCTTCATGCCGACAACAGTCTCATCGACAACTTGACCTCCCTGCTCGGCAGAGAGTTTCGCCTGTTTTGCAGTCTCCGCGGTGTTCGACGCATTGCGTGAATTCTCGATAATTGTTTTCGTCATCTGCTCCATTGCACCGGCAACCTCTGTTGCCTGACTTGTCTGCTCCTGTGCTCCGGCAGCCATTTCCTCGGTGCTGCTGCTAATCTCGCTGCATGCGCTTGCGACAGCCGCTGAGGCTTCCGTTACTTGGCCGATGGTCTCCCGGAGGTTGCGAACCATCGTTTTGAACGACACGGCAAGCTGACCGATTTCATCTGTCGATTGATGGTCGACCTCAATCGAGAGATCGCCCTTCGCAATCATGTTCGCTTGATCGGCAAGACGCTTAACCCTCCCGCCGACGATGCGTGAAACGAAGACTGCGATCAAGACCGTCAAACCGATTCCAAAGAGGGTGATGCATGCGATCACAATTGACTTTTGCCTGACTGCCCGATCGACAGGAGCAAGCGACATTTTCACTTCAAACGCCCCATGCACTTCACCGGCTTTCCATCCCTCCATGACCGCGCCCGTCGCGTCTTTCCCATCCCTATTGCGCCAGAGTGCATACGACTGCTTTGGATCACCATGGCATGCGAGGCACTCCTCCGTAAGTTTCACGGGTCTGAAGAACCGGATCTCGTTGGTCACCGGATCGATCTCCCATGTCTCCTCAAGGTTGCCTTTGGTAATCTTATCCAAGATTCTCCGCTCGAATTCGTCGGGCTCATTTTTCGGATTGCGTGGAAATTCTTTAGGAACTTTCAGCGTAAAGCCAAGTTCCTTTGATTTCTTTGCCGCCACCTGTATTGCGGAAAAAATGGGAACAGTCCGAAGTATCTGATCCACATTCTTCAAATCAGTTTTAAATACCGCATGACTTCGCTGGTCGGCGACGCCTTCACGTGCGGCCTCTGCCGAAAGAACAACAGCCCGCGCTTTCGTAACGAGGGCGTCGGTTTCGGATTGCTGGTACATGCTCGAGAAATACAAAAACGTGATTGTGCCGGTAATCAATGAGACCACGAGCAAGGGATAGACTATCTTCTTTCCCAGGGATAAATCAAGAAACCATTTCATGGTACACCTCATAAAAGAATTCAAAAGAATAGCTATAGTGCTATTTCGTGGTTCATATGTTTCTCTTTACCTAACGCCGTTTCTAAAAAGTAATCTTGTATTTGTGCCATCAGACACTTCGACTCAGCCCTGACAGTCATGCTGAGCGATCCCGTCCCGGCTGTGGCGGGACGGGAGAGTCTCACGAAGTGATGCCTTTGCCAGAAGCACTATCCGGGCGTCGCTCGGTGTGACTGTATTCTCCGGATACAAGATTTAACTTTGGAAGTGGCACTAGAATGTAATCAGCGCATGAAGGAACCACCGGTTATCGTAATCGGTTTTTGTCCCGTCATTTCGAATCATGGTGGCAGTCTCTGCCTTTGTCGATTGTCTGTC
>CAYLMV010000172.1:0-6465 GCA_964384415.1 uncultured Chitinophagaceae bacterium
GTAAATCGAGTTTTCATATTCTTTCCAAAAATGTTTGTGTTAGCCTTGCTGAGGGATGCCCTAGACATCGCGATGATAGTATATTCTTATGACAACGCGTCGATTATCATTGCGGGCTTTATCGGTAAACTGGCCAGTGGCCGGATCGAGTTCTTTGTTCTGAGGCCGCGCGTCTGCGAAGCCCGTGCTGGAAAGTCTTTTTCCTTCGATCTGTACCGTGTCCTGCAGATAGTGGACTACTTCTGTAGCTCTCGCAGACGAAAGTTCCCAGTTCGACTTGAAGTCTACAGCGCTTCGAAGGGGCGTATCGTACGCGTTGCGCGCCTTCACAAAATAACCCAGTATCTTGCCGATGCTAAAAATTGCTTCGTATCCTTCTGCACGGAGGGTAGCACTTCCCGGAGAAAAAAGCAGACTACTTCCAAAACGCAGCTCAATTCCGGCATCTGTCATCACGACGTTCACGAGCCCCTTCAGAGATGGATTCTTCTCGAGCGTGGACGACAAATCTCTGGCAAGGGTACCAAGGTTCTGACGCTGTCTAGCCGCGTCCGAGACTGAGGACGCCAGGCTATCCAGCTTAGACTGATCCGGAACAGAGAGCGCAAGGAGCAAAGTAAACGAGGCGAGCATCGCTGTCAGCAGATCAATGTAACTGACCTGCCAATGCTGTTCCTGTATTTTTGTCTTTTCGCGTGTTTTCATCGGGCCTATCCTCCGCCCTCAGCTGACAACTGCGACACCGCTGGCACCGACAACGCCCTGCTTCCGGGGACATACGAGCTAAGCTTGTCCTGGATGAACACCGGATGCCGTTTGTCCTTAATAAGGCACAGCCCTTCTATAATCATACCTTTCAGAAGCGCTTCTTCATCCGTCCGCTTTTCGATCTTGTCGGCAAACGGAGCAAAAATAAAATTTGAAAGAAACAATCCGTATAACGTTGTCGTGAATGCTACAGCCAAAGCTTGGAGGATAGGCCCAAATCCTAACTCGGCTTTGATATCCGTGGAAAACATTTGAATAAGCCCGACTGTTGTTCCTAACATTCCGTAACCAGGGGAGTACCTCGCCGCCGCTTTAAAAATATTCACGTCAGTCAACTCCCGCTGCGCTTCATTTTCTATTCGTGCTTCCAGGATCTCCTTTATTTCTTCTTTCTTGTAACCGTTTACGAGCATCAGCACACCATCGCGAAGGAAGAGATATTTGATTTGATTGGCATATTCTTCGAGCGATTCGATATCGTGCGTGTTGGAATATTGGGCTATGTCTTTGATTGTCTCGAGATAGCTTGAAAAATTGATCTTGTTCCTCACATACACGAAGTACAGAGCGCGATTGGCACCTATCAGTTCGCGGAAATTGTAGCTTATGAGCATGGAGGAAGTAACGCCGAGGACCACGAATATAACTCCCGGGATATGAATAAAGTGAGTCAGCGAATCGGGCACATATCCTTTTTGGATGGCAGCAACAAGTTCCGGTTGACCGCCGATAATCAGTAAGACATATGCAGCGGCGGCAAAAAGAACATAGCCGATGAAAGTTGAATTCATGATCTGCCTTTCAGTTGGTTACATGCGATACAAGATTGCCCGCACATTATCCATCGACGGGTCAAGTTCAAGAGCCTTCTCCCAGCTGAGCTTTGCGTCGGGAAACTGTCTCAGCATATAGAAGACGGAACCGCGCACAGCATATGCGAGAGCCATGTTTGGAGCAGCCTCGATCGACATATTAATCTGAGCTAACGCTTGCTGGTATTTTCGTTCTGAAAAAAGGCGCTGCGCATCCTGTAGGCTGTAGAGCGCCTTGTTGTAGTCGGCATCTTCCTTCGTGTATGTTCCCTGGCGTTCCTGCTTCTTTCTCACTTTCGACGTATCGACAATATCCCTGATATCCGACGTCAAGTCCTCTTCGCGCGGTTTGAGGAGCTCCTCGGTGGTCTCCCCTGCACGTTTTTTCTGTCTGGGAGCTTCGGTCGCCTCTTCGGCCTTTTCGCCATTCTGCGGCGGCTGCTTCAGCGCCTTTCCGGAATAGTCGATGGTAAAATCGATGTCCTTATTATAGAGATCAAGCATCACATCCATATTGAGCGTCGGAGTATTCAGTCTCACGGACGCGGGTGCAGAGGGAGCTCCGCTTTCCCTCGAAGGAGATTCCTTTGTGTTCGTCGTCTGATTCTTAGATTGACTCTGCCGTGCAGAATCTGAAAGAGAACCAGCGGGAGCATTCTGCGAAAAAGCATAGACAGAAACAAAGGCGAGCAGCAAGATCAGACCAAGATATATTCTCATAGAAAATTCCCGACTGACGTTAGAGTACAAAATTCACTTGAACACCATACAACACGCCGCCAAGATCATAGCTGGCGAAACTCTTCTTTATCGCAATGTAGTTATACATTCCGGTGATGCCGATATTTCTGCTCAGGCGAAGTGAAAGGCCGACGGTGTAGGCTTCGGCGATTCCGCTGTTCTTGAATGACAAATCGAACCCCCCGCCTGCATCAAGCATCAGGATCCCAGGCCCGATCTGGTCATTGCCGATGATCTCAAATGAAAAACCAGGCATCACGACGATACCCATGAGACCGAATTTCGAGGTTCCAATCAATCTCGAGTCGATATAGAATTTCAGGAAATTAAGAATCGTCGCCATCTCGTTGAAACGATAGCCTACCGCATAGTAGCCGGCGGAGCCTGCTGTATCTTTGATTCCATACCTGTACGCCGTCCCCATGTTGAAGCCCACCGTGAAATAATTCTCAATCAGCCCGGTCTTCCTCTTCAACGCATATTGTTCGGCAAGAATCGCTCCGGCATCGTACGGTAGCACTTGATAATCTGCCTTCAGTTCCTTGCTCCAGATCGTTACACCGTTCACATCATTAATGTTGACGAACATTATGATCTCATTGGCGGAAATGAGAATATCGGTCGTGACGATACCGTCGACATTGTGAGCCTTCGCATACGTTCTAAGCTCTTCCTCCGAGTATGTATTCTTCACCTGGAGCGTGCTGTCCGTAGCCTTGAATGATAGCGTCTTCAGATCCTGGGCGCTCACTGTGGCAAATCGGCGGTCGCGAGTCAGGGCATTTCTGAGTTTCTCTTCAAAATAGCTGGAGAGAAACTGAATTTCGGAAAACCGCAGTTCTTCCTTGAACGGCCAGCGGATCTTCGTCTTGTAAAATAGCAGCGTCCGGATATTCGGGGCCACATCCTTGGAAACCTCGGAAAGCCCCGCCAGGGCAGTATCTAAAGCTATACCAAATTTCGGAAAGATTGATATAAGTGTGGAATTCTCAGTCGAAGGTATCTTGGCGACGGCAGAAGTTTCTGTATTCTGGGATTGTTGCTGGGCTGCTGCTAAAGCGGGAATTAATAGAACGCATGAAAGGGCGACACCAATTACTGAATAATAATTGGAACGGGAGTGCATAATGGTTGTCTGCGCATTGTGATTAGTTGGGTTTCGAGAAGCATCCTACACTGCTATCTAGGGACCAGCATTCCATATTAGAAGAAATTACCGCAAACAATTTAAAATCTTCTTGCAGCTAACCGTCTAATTGGCAGTAATATAACAGAATTTTTAGTTTTGTCAAGAAGAAACTGCGTTTCTGGGAGGATATTGAGAGGGAATCAAGGGGGAACGAAAGAGAAGCAATGACAATGACGAAAAATGCCCGCAAGAGCGAGCATTTTCTGTGCACCCACCAGGACTCGAACCTGGAACCCACTGATTAAGAGTCAGTTGCTCTACCAATTGAGCCATGGGTGCTCAAAATGATTTGCTTCCTATTTTGCCGGCATGCTGACCGGCGCAGGTTGCGTCTGCGGGGGAAGTTGTGACGCGGGAACCGATGTCTGTCCGCTCTGAATCACGCTCTCCCGGGAAGAAGACCCCTTTCCAGGCAGGAAGAAAATATTTATGAGCAGCGCCAGGACGATGAAAGTGGTTGCCAGTATCGTCGTGGAACGAGTCAGAAAGTCGGCAGTGCGTCGTACACCAAACACAGTTCCAAAATTACCTCCGCCGAAGGATCCGGCGAGGCCGCCTCCTTTGCTGTTCTGCATCAGGATAACGATGACCAGCAATACGCTGACAAGAATTTCAATGGCGACAAAAAATGTATACATGCAAATACTCCTCAATAACAAAAAAGCCCTGCTAGTGGGCCATTTCGAACTGGAACAAAATAGCAAATGCAGCGTCCAAAATCAAGAACAATTTTCACAAGAACATATGCGGATTGGCTGGCTCTTGCCAAGCCAGAGATTCCACGATTCGTGCTCTTTGAGAAAGCCAGCCCGATCTCCTCAATATCTTTCCCAGAACCTCTTCTGCGACCGCCATGCAATTCCATTTGAGATCATACAAATGATTTGCCGGATTGATGAGAAATATCGCTGGGAGATGCATCGTGGAGCGATTCTATCATTACCGCAGCATTAGAAGAAGTCACACATCGGTTGCCGTCTGCTTTTAGTGATCGGTCATTGCAATGCAGCTCAAATAGCGGGATCGCAATGATCCTATTCTCCAAAATGCACCACTACCCGAACGTCAGCGAGATGGCATTAAACTCGGGTTTTTCATATATTGGTGTGTGAATAGACATTAACAAAGAGGTGTTATAATGCGTCTGGGTCGCTCATGAGCGGGACCCCCTTTTACTTATTTTTCCGCATCGTTCTCCCGATCTTCATTTTCTCAGGTCAATGGTACCTGTATAAACGGGCGGCACGTGCTATCAGCACAACCGCAAACTTGCCCAGGAACACGCTTCGCTGGACCGCCTTTTTCTTTATTCTCTTCAACGGTATATTCCTCGTGTTCATGTTTCTCCCCTTTCTTACGAGAAAACTTCCAGACCCGCTTTTTTATGCCATTATTTATCCGACCTACATCTGGGAAGGGGCAACCTTTTTTGTCTACCTGGTGTTATTGATCCTGAAGGTAATTCGCATGCCGTTCGAAGCGCTGTATCGGATCGGCAGCAGTCTTTCACCAATTGATAGGAGGATGAAGGCCGTGCAGAGGACTGCCAAGTTTGAGCGCTTCGACAATTCGCGCCGAGTTTTTCTGAAAGGCGGCGCTGTCGCACTTTCAGCATACTCTTTTATTGGGGCAACGAAAGGTGTTATCGACCGGGATGACTACGAGATCACAGAACGAACGGTTCGCATCAAGAACCTGCCGGACGAATTCAAGGGCTTTACGATTGGGCTGATGAGCGACATCCATTCGAGCGCGTTCATGACGAAGGATGAGATGGTCAACTACGCGACAGCCCTCAATGGATTGAAGAGCGATATTATTTTTGTTCCCGGCGATTTCGTGAACAGCCAGACAGAAGAGGTCTATCCTTGCGCGGAGGCCTTCGCGGAACTCCGGGCTCCCTACGGAGTGTACGGATGCCTCGGCAACCACGATTATTTTGCCGACGTAGAAGAGGTAGCCAAACGAATCGATGACTGCGGTGTGAAACTGCTCCGGAACGACGCGCTGAAAATCGAGAAAGGAACCTCGTTTATTAATCTGATCGGAGTCGACGACATTCCAATGAGCGGCAGCCCGGAACCGTATCTTCAAAGGGCGCTTTTGTCAGTGCAGAATCCCAACCCGAGAATTCTGCTTTGCCACAAGCCCTACTACCTCGATTCATTCGCAGCGCACGATATTGATCTGACGCTCGCAGGTCATACACACGGCGGACAGGTTGTGTTTGCGAGGATTGGCAATCTCACCGTCTCCCCCGCTTCTCTTTTTTCGAAGTACGTGTGGGGTCTTTACAAATCCGGTGAATCGCAAATGTACGTTACCCGCGGCATCGGCACTGTCGGTGTCCCCATTCGGATTAATTGTCCCCCCGAGCTGACGAAAATTACGCTGCAGCCTGCCTAGAGCGCCGTCGGAAAGAATGCTGAAAATTTTTCATTTTCCCGAGCATCGATTCACGTCGTTCATCTTGCTTTTCCCCCCCCATTTGGCTATATTTTTTCCCAATACGAAACGCAACCGACCATCAGAGAAACCTTTACCTCATGGATGATATCCTTCACCCAAACCAACAGACTATCGGATGGATTGAAGTCATTGTTGGATGCATGTTCAGCGGCAAGACCGAAGAACTAATACGGCGAATCCGCCGCGCACAGATCGCGCGCCAAAAAGTGATGATCTTCAAGCCGCGAATCGACAATCGCTACAGTTCGAGCCATATCGTTTCGCACAGTGAGCAGTCGCTGATCTCCACGGTCGTGGATTCTGCAAGTGAGATCCTCGTGCAGTCAAGAGAAGCACAAGTTGTCGGCATCGACGAGGGGCAATTTTTCAAAGCGGATCTTCTGGACGTCTGCGAAGAACTGGCGAATGCCGGAAAGAGGGTGATCGTCGCCGGTCTTGACCAGGACTATCGCGCCAAACCGTTCGAGCCGATGCCGCAGCTTCTCG
>CAYLMV010000173.1:0-6452 GCA_964384415.1 uncultured Chitinophagaceae bacterium
ACGCTCCCCATAGAATCTGATCGGGAAAATAGCTATTATCTCATAGAATAATCGTTCAGATGATTTGCTTTCACTGCTTCCCGATCTTTGCCCTTCAATGAAAAAATATACCCTTAAGCAATCGGAAGCTTCGCCGCTCCGTCTGGTTGCTCCCCACAATCTTACGATCAATTATAAGCAGGAGCTCAACGAAGCTCAGTATGAGGCTGCGACTTCTATTGACGGCCCGTATCTGATTATCGCGGGGGCAGGCACCGGCAAGACAAGAACCATCGTCTACCGGGTCTCATTCCTCATTGAATGCGGCGTAAGCCCGGAGAGCATTTTGCTCCTCACTTTTACACGCAAAGCTGCGAGAGAGATGCTACGCCGGGCGGTGATTCTGCTCGATGGCCGGTGCGAAAACGTGGCAGGGGGAACGTTCCATTCATTCGCCAACAACACTCTCAGGAAATATGCCAACCTCCTGAACTACGACCGCAATTTCACGATCCTCGATCAGGGTGATGCTCAGGATGTCATCAATCTGATCCGAACGAGGCTGAAATATGACGCAAAAGGGAAACGCTTTCCAAGAAAAGATACTCTCTACGATTTACACAGCCGATCTGTGAATACGCTGACACCGGTTCAAGATCTTCTCGCAGCCGACTACCCTCACTACAGTGAGTTGCTGGACGAGATCCGAAAAGTCCACTCGGAATATACTGTCTATAAGGTCAGCAATAATCTGATGGACTATGACGATCTTCTCGTTAATCTTGCAAGGCTGATGCGCGAGAACGAGTCTGTGCGCGCAATCCTCTCCAACCGTTTCAAGTATGTTATGGTGGACGAGTACCAGGATACGAATAAAATTCAGGCAGAGATCGTCAAACTGCTGGCCTTCAGCCATGAGAATGTCCTGGTGGTGGGGGATGATGCGCAGTCTATCTACTCTTTCAGGGGATCGACCATCGAGAATATTCGGTCTTTTCCCGAACAATTCCCGGCGTGCAAGATCATCAAACTCGAGGAAAATTTTCGAAGCTCTCAGCCTATTCTGAATCTCGCGAACGAAATCCTCAAACGGGCAACAGGAGAATGACAGAACTATACTACAAAGAGCTCTATTCCAGGAAAGAAGGCGGGGCACTCCCGCAGCTAGTGATTGCAGAGGATGAAAATATGCAATCGAGGTTTGTTGTCCAAAAGATCCTCGACTTGCGTGAGGAGGGAATTCCGCTTGAGGAGATGGCGGTGCTCTTCCGGTCATCGTTTCTCTCATTCGATTTGGAAATCGAGCTCACAAAGGCCAATATACCGTTTGTGAAGTACGGGGGATTTAAGTTCATCGAGACGGCCCATGTAAAGGATATGATCGCATATCTCCGCGTTCTGGAGAACCCGCGGGATATCGTTTCATGGAACCGCATCCTGCTCTTGATCGACGGAGTCGGGCCTCGGACGGCAGCCAAGGTGACAGAAGATATCATGAGCCACAAACTGAATATCAGCGGAAAGAGCTCCGAAGCGCTTGTGTCTGAAAAGTTCTGGCAGGAATTTAACGATTACCCGGAGGGGATTCGAAAACTGTTCGACAGGCTCCATGGACTCGCCTCCACAAGAATGACCCCCGCCGAAAAAACATTTCAAATTCTGGAATACTACAGGCCGATTTTGAAAAACCAGTACGACGATCATCCAAAGAGGACGAAGGACCTGGAGATGTTCCAGAATATTGCCGAGCGCTATACGGACACGGAAACATTCCTTACCGACATGGCTCTGGAACCCCCGACCGAAAGCGTCGTCGATATCGAGTCTCCCGGACAAGAGGAAGAGATGCTCGTTCTGTCGACCATTCACAGCGCCAAAGGGCTCGAATGGAAGGCGGTCTTTCTCATCTACGCTCTCGAAGGGCGATTTCCCTCCCTTAAGGCGCTTACGAGCGAAAAGGAAACGGAAGAAGAATTGCGGCTCATGTACGTCGCCTGCACGCGGGCGAAGGATTATCTCTTCGTCACGTACCCGATCAATATTTTTGACAGGGAGAGCGGAACGGTGCTCTCGAAACCCTCGCGGTTTATCCAGGGAATCGATGAACGGCTGCTGGAGCCATGGATTGTCGAGTAACAGATTGAACGCCGAGTGACGATCAATCAGAAAGGAAAATGTCCATCGCATGTCAACGGAGACGTCTACAGAACGCTTTGAAATAACGATTGAAGTTGACGCTGCAGATATCGATGAGCTGGGGCACGTGAACAACGTCGTTTACCTGAGGTGGGTGCAGGAGGCGGCGGTGGCCCATTGGTTAAGCGGAACGACGGCCGAAGAGCAGAGTTCTATAGGATGGGTTGTGATCCGTCACGAGATCGATTATAACCGTCCCGCGGTTTCGGGGGATACCGTCATTGCCCGGACCTGGGTTGGACCAGCGACTGACTTAGCATTCGAAAGGAATACCGAAATCATCCGGCAGAAGGATAAAACCCTGCTTGCCCGAGCGCGCACACTTTGGTGTCCGATTAACCTTAAGAGCGGAAGGCCGCTGCGTGTCTCAGCAGATATTCGTGCGCGCTATTCCAATTCAAACGCGGCATAATTGCCCGATGGGATCCGATGGAGAAGAAAGAGAAAGACGTCAGCGTGTCAGGAATGTTTGATGAATGTCCCGTCCCGAAGCTCGGAATATGCCTTGCGTAACTGAGCTTCGGTGTTCATCACGATCGGACCGTACCAAGCGACCGGCTCTTCGATCGGCTTGCCCGACACCAGAAGAAACCGGATTCCGGCATCTCCCGCCTGAACTGCGACTTCATCTCCGCTATCGAAGAGTACGAGTGACCGGTTCTTTGCTTCCTCGATCTCAGAGCTCTCTGAGTCGACAACCTCCCCGACTTTCTCCGTAGCTACGGGACGCGGCTGTGAGGCTCCTCTGAAATCTCCGGAGCCGTCGAAGACATATGCAAATGCGTTCCGGTACGTTTCGACAGGAAGAATCTTGCGTTTGCCCGGAGGAACATAGACATCGATGTATCTCGGGTCAGCCGCGATTCCGTCCACGGGACCTTTTTTGCCCCAGAACTCTCCGCAGATCACACGCACTTTTGTCCCGTCGTTGTCGGTGATTTCCGGAATCTCGGCCGAAGGCACATCCTGGTATCGCGGATCTGTCATCTTCAGGGAAGAGGGGAGGTTTGCCCAAAGTTGAAATCCATGCATCCTCCCATTTTTATCGCCCTGCGGCATTTCCTGATGTAGGATGCCGCTTCCTGCAGTCATCCATTGGACATCGCCGCCTCCGAGTGTGCCGCGATTTCCCATGCTGTCGCCGTGCTCCACGCTTCCGGAAAGAACGTAGGTGATGGTTTCAATTCCACGGTGCGGATGCCAGGGAAACCCGGCAAGGAAATCCTCCGGTTTTTCATTTCTGAAATCATCGAAAAGAAGGAATGGATCGAAGTCCTTTGTGTTACCGAATCCAAATGCGCGGCGGAGTTTGACTCCTGCGCCTTCTATGGTCGGCTGTGCCTGAACGATCTGTCGTATTGGCCGGATTGACATTGCTATATCTCCTTTGCGTTGTATGTGATTTCAACAATATCCAACATAAGTTAGATAAGAGCGGTTCCCACCGATTCAGCGGCTGTCCCGACGTAGAAAGATAGAATCTCATGGCCAAAACTCGTATACTATGTTAGATCTTTGAAGAATATTCTCAAAAAAAGGCACTGAGGCTTTAAACGCAGGGGCATTGTGCGTTGTCCTAATAGACGGCTTAGCAGATCCCAGGGATAGAATTTTCTCATATCAGAGTTCTTTATGGACACCGGTCAAGATATTATTGTCGCCGACAGCCTGGTAAAACGATACGGAGAGGTGGCTGCAGTGGACGGTCTTTCATTCCGTGTTCGCGAAGGGGAGATCTTTGCCTTCCTGGGTCCGAACGGAGCGGGGAAGACCACAACGATTAAAATGCTGATTACTCTCCTTGCCCCATCAGGCGGAACAGGGATCGTGGGTGGATTCAATATTGTGAACGAGCCCGCCTCGGTGCGCCGCATTATAGGATATGTGCCTCAGATGATCTCTGTCGATGGCACGCTCACCGCGTACGAAAATCTCATGCTCATGGCTCAGCTCTATGATATACCGCGCAAAGACCGGAAGGGGAGAGTAGCTGAGATCCTGAGGTTTTTGAATCTTGAGCCCTTTTCTCACTCCATGGTGAAAACATTTTCGGGAGGCATGATAAGGAAGCTGGAGGTCGGACAGGCGATGATTCATCATCCGCGCGTCTTGTTCCTGGATGAACCGACAACCGGTTTGGATCCGATTGCCAAGCAAAACGTGTGGGAACATCTCCAGCAGCTACGCGATGAATTCGGAACAACAATATTCTTCTCGACCCACAATATGGAGGAGGCGGCAGAAGTTTCTGAACGAGTTGCTATCATGAACGTCGGCAAGATCGCCGCGATCGGAACGGTTGATGAGCTGAAGAAACGAACCGGTGTCGAAGATGCCTCGCTGGAAGACTCATTTCTTTTCTTCACTGGCAATGCCTTGTCCGAAAAAGGAAGCTTTCAGGATGTACGACGGGCCAGGAGAACGGAACAAAGACTTGGATAAGCGAAAGTATACAATGATAAACTACATTCTGCAGGTATTCAGGAAAACGTATGTCATGGCCGAAAGCGACACGCGAAAGCTACTCCATGATCCGACCGAACTCATCACACGGGCAGTCCAGCCGATCCTGTGGCTCGGAATTTTCGGTGAGGCGTTGAGCAAAGTTCGCGCAATCCCCACGAGCGGCTATACCTATATGCAGTTCATTACTCCGGGAATTCTGGCCCAGTCGGTAACCTTCATCGCAATTTTCTATGGAATTGCGATAATCTGGGAAAGAGATATGGGGCTCCTGCAGAAGATTCTTGTTACTCCAACTCCCCGCATTGCTCTCGTCTGGGGCAAGATGCTCTCGGCTGGAATTCGCGGCCTTTGCCAGGCAGTCATCGTTATCTTGTTTGCTTTGATCCTTCAAGTCAGCCTTAGCCTCACGTTCTGGACCCTCCTCGGAGTTTTTCTCGTCACTATTCTCGGTGCCAGTTGTTTTACCGGACTCTCGATGATCATAGCCTCGGTTGTCAAAACGCGCGAGCGCTTCATGGGCATCGGCCAGGTGATAACGCTCCCCCTTTTCTTCGCTTCAAATGCAATCTATCCAATTGACATCATGCCCTCCTGGCTGCAAATCGTTGCGCGGATCAACCCGCTCAGTTATCTTGTCGAAGCTCTGAGAGGACTGCTCGTTACGGGAGATCTCTCGCGGCTTCCTTTGGACCTCGCGGTCCTGTTTATCACCACATTCCTGATCTCCGTTTTCAGCGCCTACATGTACCCGAAAGTGGTGATCTGAGAATCTCAACTCCTTCCACTCTTTGCGCGCAGACTAATTCATTTATCAACTAAGCCTCTAAGGGTATCCTTATGAACCACTCAAACATTGTAATGCTTTGGGCCGGCTTGACGCCTCGGCTGCAAAGTCTCCTGAGAATTGTGGCGGCCGCCTTATTCATACAGGCGGGAACCATGAAACTTTTCGCGTTCCCTATTGGGATACCGCCGCACGACGGAACAGTCCAGCTCATGAGCGAGGCAGGCCTTGCCGGTGTTCTGGAAGTGTTTGGCGGGTTGCTCATGCTTCTCGGTCTTTTTACTCGTCCCGTCGCCTTTATCCTCGCGGGAGAAATGGCAGTGGCATATTTTCAGGTGCATTTCCCTATGAGTATTTGGCCTGTCAAAAGCGGTGGGACGGACGCCATGCTCTATTGTTTCATTTGGCTGTATTTTTCCGCCGGAGGGGCAGGACCGTGGAGTTTGGATGCAATGCGTAAAAGATGGAAGGCTGTGCAGCTCTGACTACTTCATTCACAGTAAGTCAAACCAAACAAGGCAGGCTATATGAAAAAGGCAATCCTCCGGACCCTGGTCTCGTTTGGCATCATCGTCGCCGGGCTTCTTCTTTTTGCTCTCACGAAGCCCGACGTTTTTGAAGTCGAACGTACGGTAAGCGTCAATGCGCCGCGGGAGAAGATCTTTGCGCTCCTTGACGACCTCCACTCATGGCAGTTCTGGTCCCCGTATGAAATACGCGACCCGGCGATGAAACGTACCTTCAGCGGAACGAACAGCGGCAAAGGAGCCGTGTACGAATGGGACGGCAACGGAAATGTCGGCGCCGGGCGGATGGAGATCACGGACACAATTCAGTTCAGCAAAGTAGTTCTGAAGTTGGATTTCACCAGGCCGTTCGAAGGACACAACGTCGTCGATTTCCTGATTGAACGCCATGGTGATTCCGCCAGTGTAACATGGGCGATGCATGGGCCTGCAAACTACTTCGCCAGGGTAATCAGCATTTTCGTTTCGATGGACAGCATGATCGGAAAAGATTTCGAACA
>CAYLMV010000174.1:0-6241 GCA_964384415.1 uncultured Chitinophagaceae bacterium
ACTCAGGTGCTCCTTTTCTTTATTTTGCTTTTTGAACCGTGTCGCGCTTGACGAAGGGCATTCCAAAACCCTTCAACAATTCCATGGCTTCGAGATCGGTCTTCGCGGTCGTCACGAACGTGATATCCATCCCGGTAATCTTTGCAACTTTGTCCGCATCGATCTCGCGGAAAATAATCTGTTCCTTGACGCCGAGCGTGTAATTCCCCCGTCCGTCGAACGACTTATCGGGGACCCCGCGGAAGTCGCGTATCTGCGGCATTGCGACGTTGACAAGCCGGTCAAGAAATTCATACATCTGCCGTCCACGGAGCGTCACGCGAACGCCGATGGGCACGCCCTGGCGCAGTTTGAAATTCGAAATTGCCTTCTTCGCCTTTGTGATCGCCGCTTTCTGGCCGGTGATCATCTCCATCTCTTTCACTGCGGTCTCGATCAGTTTCGCGTCCTGTGTCGCCTGCCCGACGCCCATGTTCACGGAGATCTTCTCCAGCCGGGGGACCTGCATCACGCTCTTGTAGTTGAAGCGCTTCATCATCGCAATGGCAAGATCCTTCTTATACATCTCCAGGAGGCGAGGATAGACGCCCGATTCACGTGCGTGAGTGCTCTTGGCTTCTTTCGGTTCCTGCTTCCCGGACGCCTTCTTTTCTTTTGGTTTCTCTTTTTCTTTTCCCATTTCTCGTGCGCTTTCAAGTTTGTGCTATGTTTTTCGCATAGCACCGGTTAGTGCTCGGACGCTCTCCTGAAGGAGATTAGAACATCTCGCCGCAGTTGCGGCAGATTCGCATCGATTTCTTTTTGCCGGACGTGACATCGGCGACGTGCTTGTGGCCGACCCGCGTTGCGGTGTTGCATTTCGGGCACTTCACCATCACGTTTGACGAATGAATGGAGGCTTCTTTCTGGACCACTCCTCCCTGAGGATTGCGCTGCGACGGACGCGTGTGCCGCTTGATGATATTGACGCCTTCAACGATAACCCTGTTGGTCGACGGGAACACCTTCAGCACTTTCCCTTCCTTGCTTGCGTTGTTACCGGCTTTCACGATGACGACGTCGTCTTTTCGAACATGCATAGGAGTTCTTCTCGCTCTCTGTTACAGCACTTCTGGTGCCAATGAAACAATTTTCATGAATTGCTTTTCGCGAAGTTCGCGCGCCACCGGGCCGAAGATACGCGTGCCCCGCGGCTCGTTGAGCGGCGTGATGAGCACGACCGCATTCTCGTCGAATCGGATATACGATCCATCCTTGCGCCCGACTTCCTTCTTCGTCCGGACGACAACGGCTCTCGATACTTCACCCTTCTTCACGCCCGCGCCGGGGATGGCCGACTTCACCGAAACGACCACCAGGTCGCCGACGCTTGCATAGCGGCGGTCATGGCCTCCGAGGATGCGGATGCATCGGACTTTTTTTGCGCCTGAATTATCCGCGACAACTAAATTCGTTTCTTCCTGAATCATGACAGACTCCTAAGGGTCGATTACTTCGCTTTGGTGATAACTTCCACAAGCCGCCACCGCTTGTTCTTGCTGATCGGCCGGGTTTCCATGATCCGCACCATATCGCCGAGCATGGCTTCCTTTTTTTCGTCGTGGGCCATCAGCTTGGTGGTACGGCGGAAATATTTCTTATACAGGGGGTGAGGAACGCGCCGTTCGATCGCGACGACGATGCTCTTCATCATTTTTGTGCTGACGACTCTTCCGACGCGCGTCTTTCGCCGCGTTGTTCTGTTTTCCATTGTGTGACGGTCTCCGTTATCCCGGTTATGACTTCGTCGCTGCTTTTCGCTTCCGCTGGTTCAACATCGTGGTCATGCGGGCGATGTCGCGGCGGATGAGCTTAAGCTGCGCGGTGTTCTCGATTTGTTTCGTCGCCTGCTGGAATTTCATGTGCGCGAGCGATTCCTTTTCGTCGGCGATGCGTTTCGCCAATTCCAAATCCGAGAGGTCTTTAACTTCAAATGTCTTCATGGTGCCCGTTCGTCGTTGTTAGTGTGCGTCGTAGTCGATGCGCGTGACGAATTTTGTTTTAATCGGAAGCTTGTGCGCGGCGAGCGTCAAGGCCTCTTTCGCCATCTCTTTGCGGACCCCGCCGATCTCGAACATCACGCGCCCCGGCTTGATCACGACAACCCAGAACTCAGGGTTTCCTTTTCCGCTTCCCATACGGGTTTCCGCCGGCTTCTTCGTGACCGGTTTGTCCGGAAAGATCCTGATCCAGACTTTGCCTTCGCGCTTCATCATCCTCGTCAACGCAACGCGCGACGCTTCGATCTGGCGCTGGGTGATCCATCCCGGTTCCATTGCTTTCAATCCGAAATCGCCGAACGCGATCGTTGCTCCGCGGGTTGCTTTTCCGCGCATGCGGCCCCGCTGCGCTTTTCTGTACTTTACTCTTTTCGGCATCAACATAAATCGTAGTCTCCGTTAAAACTTCGTGCAACAAATCATGCGTGATTACCGCGCTGCATTGCCAAGAACTTCTCCCTTGCAGATCCACACCTTCACGCCGATCAGACCGTAAATCGTCTGCGCCGTGGCGATAGCATAGTCGATGTCGGCTCTGAGCGTGTGGAGCGGAATGCGTCCTTCCTTGTACTGTTCGCGGCGCGCCATTTCGGCTCCGCCCAGTCGCCCGCTGCACATCACGCGGACACCCTCGGCGCCCATGCGCATCGCAGCGGTGATTCCCTGTTTCATCGCGCGGCGGAACGAGACTCTTCCCTCCAGCTGCGACGCAATATTTTCTGCGACAAGCTGGGCATCCAGCTCGGGCCGCTTGATCTCGCTGATAAGGATTTTGACTTCCTTGCTGGTGATCTTTTTCAGCTCTTCCTCGAGCTGCGAGATTTCTTTTCCGCTCTTGCCGATGACAATTCCGGGACGGGAGGTGTGGATGGTGATGCGCGCATTCTTCGGCGTGCGTTCGATCTGAATTTTGGAAATGCCCGCCTTCTTCAAACGGTTGCGGACGTAATTCCTGATCATAACATCTTCGTTGAGTTTGGCGGCAAATCCTTTTTCATCGTACCAATTGGAATCCCACGTCTTAATGACGCCCAAACGAAAGCCGACCGGATGCGTTTTTTGTCCCAAAGTATTCTCCTAAAACCGAAAAGGTGTGGTGGTTGCCATACGACAGTTCATAATTGTGGATCTATTTACGCTTTGTTTCGCGTTGCGCCACGATGATCGTGACGTGATTGGAGCGTTTCAACATTCTGAATGCCCGACCCATCGGAGCGGGGAGGATTCTTTTCATCGAAGCGCCGCTGTCGACAAAGCATTCCTTCACGTAGATGTCTTCGGTATCGATGCGGCCGGCATCATCCTTGTTCTGCAGGTTCGAGATCGCCGAGCGCAGCACCTTCTCCGCCGACTTGGATGCGTGCTTGGGAGAAAAATGGAGGATGTTAAGAGCCTCGCCCACCGATTTTCCGCGAATGAGATCGATCACCAGGCGCATTTTGCGGGGCGAGGTGCCGATGTATCTGTTGATGGCTTTTGCTTCCATGAAAAAACTCCGGAATTGTATCGTTCGAAATTCTTGCTTATTCTGCCGGCGGCGCCGTGGTCGTCTCGGTCCTCAATCCGGGGTGCGCGCGGAAAATTCTTGTTGGCGCGAACTCGCCGAGCTTGTGTCCCACCATCGATTCCTGGATATAGACCGGGATGAACTTGTTGCCGTTGTGCACCGCGAACGTATGCCCCACGAAATCCGGAGCGATGGTCGAGGAACGCGACCAGGTTTTGATCACCTGTTTACGGTTGCTCTTGTTCAGCGATTCAACTTTCTGCTGAAGCTTGGGATCGATGAACGGTCCCTTCTTGACGGATCGGCTCATAGTGTCTGCTCTTTACTTGCGACGTTTGACGATGTATTTGCTCGACGCTTTCTTCCGCTTGCGCGTCTTGAGACCTTTGGACTTTTGTCCCCACGGACTGACAGGATGACCTCCGCCCGATGTCTTGCCTTCTCCTCCGCCCATCGGATGGTCGACCGGATTCATCGCCACGCCGCGGACGTGCGAACGAATGCCGAGCCACCGCGAGCGCCCGGCTTTACCGACGCTGATGTTCTCGTGGTCGATGTTGCCGATCATGCCGATGGTGGCGTAACAGCCCGCGAGCACATTGCGCACTTCTCCGGAAGGGAATTTCAGAAGGACAAAATCGCCTTCTTTAGCCTGCACCGTAGCAAAGTTGCCTGCGCTGCGGGCGACCTGTCCCCCCTTACCTACGCGCATCTCGATATTATGAATTTGGGTGTTGACCGGAATCGCTTTCAACGGCATCGCATTGCCGATCTTGATTTCTACTTCGTTTCCCGCGACGATCAGCTCGTTCACTTTCAACCCTTCAGGCGCGAGAATATATCGTTTCTCTCCGTCCGCATACATCAGCAGTGCAATCCTGCACGAGCGGTTCGGATCGTACTCGATGGCCGTCACTTTCGCTGCGATATCGTGCTTGTCTCTCTTGAAATCGACAATGCGGTATTTCCGTTTGTGTCCGCCGCCCCGGTGACGAGAGGTCACGCGGCCGTAACTGTTCCGTCCGCCGGACTTTTTAATCGGTGCGAGCAGTGACTTCTCGGGCGTCGTTTTCGTAATTTCCTCGAACGTCGAGATCGTATAGTATCGCGTCGCTGCGGTAGTCGGTTTTAGTTTTCGTAATGCCATAGGTTTGGTTCCGTCGTTCGCGTTTCGTTACGCGTTTTCGAAGAAGTCGATCTTCTGGTCCTTTTTGAGCGTGACGATCGCTTTCTTAAAATCGGCCCGCTTTCCGGGGATCCTGCCTCGCTTGGTCATCTGTGATTTACGTTTCCCTTTGGAGCGGATGGTGCGGATGCTCTCAACGGTGACGTTGAATTTCTTCTCGACTGCCCGCGCAATGTCGATCTTGTTCGCGTTGATATCCACCTCGAAAGCGTACTGCCGTTTTTCCGCAAGCGCGGTCATTTTCTCGGTGATGAGTGGACGTTTAAGAATTGCGGTCATCGATTGCTCTGCTTAATTGGTGAATGTCTTCTGGAGAACGTCGACCGCGCTCTTCTGCATGACGAGCACGGTGCTGTCTACGATTTCGTACGTCGAGGCCTTTGCCGCTTCGAGAACGTGAAGTCTGGGAATATTGCGGCCGGACTTCAGCACGTTGTCGTCTTTCTTCGAGACGAGAAACAGAACTTTCTTCGAAGCAACCTGAAGCGACTTCAACACCGCGGCCATTTCCTTCGTTTTCGGGGTATCGAAACTGAAGTCTTCCACGACGACGATGCTCGCATCCTTTGCTTTGTAGGCCAACGCCGACTTGCGGGCAAGCCGTTTCACTTTTGCGGGAAGCTTCACTTCATAGTCGTGCGGGTGGGGACCGAAGATGGTTCCACCGCCGGCCATCAGCGGAGATCGGCTGGTGCCCTGTCGGGCGCGGCCGGTTTTCTTTTGTGCGAACGGTTTCTTGCCGCCGCCCCGGACATCGCCTCGTTCTTTCGTCTGATGCGTGCCCTGCCGCTGATTCGCCATGTAGGACCGAACCGCCATATAGATCGCATGATCGTTCGGCTTGACTTCGAAGATCTCGGGCGCGAGCGTGATGGTCTCGCCCGACTTCGATCCATCCTTCTTTAAGACATCCACTTTCATTGGTACCTTCTTCTGCAGCGTCGCGTGAAGTTTACTTTGTGATTTCAACATACGTGTTGATGGCTCCGGGAACAGAACCTTTCACGAGGATCAGGTTCGACTCGAGGATCACCTGCACCACGGTCAAATTCTTTACGGTGACGTTCCGGAATCCCATCCGTCCCGCCATGCGCATCCCTTTGAAAACGCGTGAGGGATAGGAGGAGGATCCGATTGATCCAGGCGCGCGAACGCGGTCCGATTGACCGTGTGTCGTCATGCCGACGCCGGAGAAATGATGCCGGCGGACAACTCCCTGGAATCCTTTGCCCTTCGACTTTGCGGTCACAGAAACCTTGTCTCCCTTGGAAAAAAGGTCGACTTTCAATTCCTTGCCGATCGCGAGGTCTCCGCCTTTAAAATCGCGGAACTCTTTTACGAGGCGCAGGCCTTTGACGTTCGCCTTGGCGAAGTGTCCCTTTTCCGGCTTGTTCGTCAGCCTCTCGGGCTTTTCATCAAAACCCAGCTGGACTGCCTCGTATCCGTCTTTTTCCTTGGTGCGAATTTGAGTCACATAACAAGGACCGGCTTCGATGACCGTACACGGAA
>CAYLMV010000175.1:0-6233 GCA_964384415.1 uncultured Chitinophagaceae bacterium
AAATAGAGATGTTTGTCGGCTTCATTCCATAGCGGAGCTCAAGTGTACTAAAGAGCGGGCATCCACCCTTACCGTCAGAATCGACATGTTTGGACTCTCCCCAAGGGATGCCTTCGGTACCGCTGGAGTTTAACCCGTATTTCATACGGGATGAGGATGACAAACCAGTGGGCTATAAGGCGCGGGCATGGATTGTTTCACAGCCCGCGCTTTGCTATTTTGGAGTGATAAGAAAGCCTGTCCAGGAAACCGGGTCTCCCGATGATCAAGAAAATCGCTCACATAGGAGTTGCGGTAAAGAATCTGCATGCATCGGACGAACTGTTTGCCAAGCTTCTCGGCAAGCCGGCTGCGCACAGCGAGTCTATAGAGGAGCAATCGGCCCATCTCTCGTTTTACCCTGTTGGCGAGAGTTCGATCGAGCTTATACAATCTGCGGGCAAAGCAAAGGAAGGCTCTTCTATTGCCAGGTTCATCGACAAAAGGGGAGAAGGGATTCACCACATTTGCCTGGAGGTTGATGATATCCGGTCCGAGATGATCCGATTGAAGAATCTCGGCTTCCTCTTTATTAACGATGCTCCCACGCCCGGCGGCGGCGGGACGATCGTCGCGTTCATCCACCCAAAATCTGCGAACGGCGTGCTTGTTGAGCTGAGCCAGCGCGTCTCATAGTCCATCCTGAAGATGCCGATGTCGTACAGCGAAAAAACTATTTCATTTCCGAAGGAAGAGATCTCGCTGGAGGAGAAGTTGAGCAACCTTCCAACCCTGCCCGGTGTCTATCAATTCAAAGATAGAGAAGGAACGGTGCTCTATGTAGGAAAAGCGAAGAACCTGCGGAACAGAGTCCGCCAGTACTTTCAGAAATCTCATGCGCTCGAGCCGCGCATCGGTATGATGGTGGAGAAAGCCACCGACGTGGAAATTATTACGACCGATTCGGAAGTCGAAGCGCTGATCCTCGAGGCGAATCTCATCAAGTCGCACAAGCCTCGCTACAACGTCAGCCTCAAGGATGACAAGAGTTACCCCTACATCGTTATCACAAACGAACCGTATCCGCGCGTCTTCGTTACGCGGCGGATTTATCGCGACGGCTCCCGCTATTTCGGTCCCTACACAGACGTCCATACGATGCGCTCTGCACTGAAAACCGTCCGTGATATTTTCATGATCAGGAGCTGCAACTACCGAATCGACCAGGAATTTATCGATAAGAAAAAGGTGAGAGTGTGCCTCGACTATCATATTAAGAAATGCGAGGGTCCGTGCGAAGGGCTGGTGCAGCAAGATCGCTATGCAGGGATGATCGAACATGTTGCTCAGGTTCTCCGCGGGAAGACCGTCAGCGTAATCGGGGCATTGGACGCTCAGATGAAATCGGCAGCGGAGGCGCTGCGGTTTGAAGAAGCGGCGGTCTTCAGAAACAGAATGCGCGAGCTCGAGGTCTATTCCTCGAAACAGAAAGTCGTCGACATCGAATTGCACGACCGCGATATTGTCGCAGTTGCGGCAGAGGGAGACGACGCTTGCGGCGTCGTGTTCAAAATTCGGGAGGGAAAGGTGCTGGGCCGGCAGCATTATTATGTGAATAAGGTGGAGGACAAGAGCGAGTCTGAAATCATCGAAGCTCTCGTGGAGCGTTATTACCTCGACTCAACCGACATTCCATCCGAGCTCGTGCTCTCGGCGACCATCGAATCGCTCGAAGCAACCGTGGAGTGGCTCTCGGGCCGGAAAGGAAAGCCGGTCGAGATTATCGTCCCCGGCGGAGGGGAGCTGGGAAAACTCGTTTCCATGAGCAAAAGGAATGCGCAGTACTTGCTCGACGAGTTGAAGATCCAGAAGATGAAAAGAGACGATTTCGTCCCTCATGCCGTGCAATCTCTCCAGAAGGATCTCCGGTTAGCGAATCTTCCTCGCCGCATCGAATGCTTCGACATCTCCCACCTTCAGGGCTCGGAGACGGTCGCCTCCATGGTGGTGTTCGAAAACGGCAAGCCAAAAAAAGGGGACTATCGGAAATTCAAAATTCACCTCGCAGAATCGGGGAACGTCGTCGATGATTTCGCAAGCATGAAGGAGGTCATCCGGAGAAGATACACCCGTGTGCTGCAGGAACAAGCTGCGATGCCGGACCTCATCGTTGTCGACGGCGGCAAAGGCCAGCTTTCCAGCGCCTGTGAAGTGCTCGACGATCTAAAACTCCAGACGCAGCCGATAGTCAGTCTCGCCAAAAGGCTGGAAGAAGTATTCGTGCCCGGCTCCAGCGATCCCGTTTCGATTCCGAAAACATCTACCGCGCTCAGGCTCCTCCAACAAATCAGGGATGAGGCTCACCGTTTTGCGATAACGTATCATCGTTCGCTGCGCGACAAACGGACGCTGCAGACAGAACTTGACCTGATTGAAGGCATCGGCAAGAAAAGGGCCAAAGAATTGTTGGAGGCATTTGGGTCTGTTCAGGGAGTGAAATTTGCCACCGACGAGCAGCTTGTTGAAATCGTCGGCGAAAAAGTCGCGGCGAAGATCAAGGAGTATTTTGACGTTGCCGTGAAGCAGGATGAATGAGAGGCGATGCCTCGGCGTGAAATCCAGCCTTACGCTTGATCCTGAACGCTGTTTGGGAACGATTGGCACAGGTTTTCTGCCCTACTCGGTGCCCAAAGGGGACAGCAATGTCCTTTCATCCAAAATACGTAACTACGCCGGATTTGGAGCTGTTGATTATTTCGCGGAATATCCCTACAATTTCTTGAATATGAAACGAAGTCGCCTTGCAGGAAGTCCCAGTCATTTCAACGAAATTTGTTGGTGTGACGGGACCAGGGTGTATGGCCAAGCGGCGGTTGGACCTATGCCTCTTGAACCCCACAAGTTGGGATGCAAGAGGTTTTTTTGTTTTAGTCATTGACCCGTCAAGAGGCGGTTGCTCTCCGCATTCCATTTTTGCTCACTCATCATGGATCAGTTTAGTCTTCTTTTGCCCGTCGGACTGATGATTGTCGGGCTCTTTATCCTCTGGTGGAGCTCCATGCTCCGGCAGCGGCGCCATGATATCGATCTGAGCCAGAGCGAAGCGAGATACCGGAGCTTCTTCGACAATTCGCCGATTTCTCTTTGGGAAGAGGATTTCTCCGAAGTGAAGGGATATCTCGAGAGGCTGAGGAAATCCGGGGTGAAAGACTTCAAAAGATATTTCACGAACCACACCGGAGAGGTGACGGCATGCGCGGGCATGGTTAAGATTCTCGATGTCAATAAAGCAACCTTAAAGCTGTTTAACGCGGAGAGCAAGAAGGATCTTTTCGAAGGTCTGAACGTTGTTTTTGGAAGTGAGGTCCATGAAGCGTTCATCGATGAGTTGGCGGCGATTGCGGCGGGGCTGACTTCCTTCGAAACGGAGGATTTTAATAGGACCACGACTGGTGAGCGCAAAGACATCTTCATGAATTGGTCGGTTGTGCCGGGGCATGAAATCGACTTCTCCAAAGTGCTTGTTTCTATCATAGACATTACGGAACGTCGATATGCTGATCAGGCGCTGCGCGACAGCGAGAAGCGATACCGCGATCTGGTCGAAAATATCAGTGAAGTTTATTTCGTTTGCGATGACCAGGGATCTGTGGTCTATGCCAGTCCGAATTTTTTCTCCGCGACGGGATTTGAACCGGAGGAGATCATCGGGAAGCCATTCCTGCGATTGGTCGCGTCTGAGGATCGCCCGAGAGTGTTGGCCTACTACCGGGCCCGATCCGAAGACGGGACGCTCGACACCGCATGCGAATTTCGTGGGAAGCGAAAAGACGGCGGTGTGACATGGGTGGAGCAGTCGACGAGAATTATCCGCGATGAGCGGGGGATGGTAAAGGAATATCGGAACGTTGTTCGTGACGTCACGGAGCGCATCCGTGCACGCGACGAACTGGCGTCGAGGGAACGGCGCTTTCGCGCTCTCATTGAAGAGAGTTCGGATGTTGTCTGTTTGGTAAACGGAGACGGCGCGATCACGTATGTGAGCCCTTCGGTGGTGAAGATGCTCGGATACCAGCCGGAGGAACTGATCGGCCTGAACGCTTTTGATATGGTTCATGAAGCTGACAGAGACCTCATGCGGAATCTGCTTGAGGTCCTCTTGAAAGAACCGTGGAGGACCGTTTCGGCGGAATTCCGGAGCCAGGCGAAGAACGGGACATGGCGATGGACCGAGGGAGTGGGGAAGAACCTTCTCGCAGACCGGTCGGTCGGAGCCATCGTTGTGAACTTTCGCGATGTCGCGGAGCGGCGCGCGGCCGAAGAACTGCTGCGTGAACTCCCGATGCGGATCATCAACGCCCAGGAGACTGAACGACGCCGCGTGGCCCGCGATTTGCACGAAAGCGTCAACCAGATTCTCTCCTCCGTGAAATTCAGGATGGAGAGCGTCGAAGATCGGATCCAGCTAAAGGACAAAGCTCTCCGCGCCGTCGTAGCAAACGCGAAGCTTTCGCTGGAGAATGCGATTCACGAGGTGCGGAGGATTTCGCAAAACCTTCGCCCGAGCGAGCTGGACGACCTCGGCGTTGTCTCCGCGATCCGGAGCATGTGCGACGAATTCAAAGCGGCGACGAAGATCGAGGTGGAACTGAAGATTTCACGCTTCCCGAAGAATCTTTCACCCGAGGTCGAAGTGACGGTATACCGGATTGTTCAGGAAGCGCTCAGCAATGTCGCGAAGCATTCGGAAGCTACCCGCCTTACGATCCGCTGTGCGAAGGAACATTCGCATCTGGCCCTGCAGATAGTAGACAATGGCAGGGGGACCGAGTCCTCCGATCTCGGCGAGAGATCCGCAGGAAGGCTCGGCATGGGCCTCTTGAACATGAAAGAAAGAGCAGCCTCCGTCGGGGGGAGCGTCTCGATACACTCCTCTCTGAAGAAGGGCATGGAGATTAACGTCCAGTTGCCGTACGGAGATCACGCCGTCAAGGAGATTACACAATGAAGAAATCAAAAATAAAAATCCTTATCGTCGACGATCACCCTCTCGTACGGGAAGGACTGCGGTCGTGTCTCATCGAAGAAAAAAACCTCGAGATTCTGGGGGAAGCCGGCGACGGTCAGGAGGCGATTCGTTTCGCCAAGAGTCTGCTTCCCGACATCATCCTCCTCGACATCAATATGCCGGGGATGAACGGTTTGGAGACGGCCCGGATTTTGATCAAGACAGTGCCCAAGAGCAAGATCCTCATCCTGACGATGCACGACAGCAAAGAATATGTGCATCGGATGGTAGCCATCGGAGTGCAGGGATATGTGCTGAAGGATTCGCCTCCCTCCGAACTTGTTTCTGCCATAGCAGCAGTGCATCATGGCGGAACATTCTTCAGCCCGAAAGTTTCTGAAGCGGTCATGAATGAATATGTCAAGGCGATTCGGACGAAAGGGGAAAAGGGAGGAGTTGAGCTTTCGCGCCGCGAGTCCGAGGTTCTTGTGCTGATTGCCGAAGGGCTGGGAAATAAGGAAATTGCCTCCAGACTCTTCGTCAGCGTCAGAACGGTGGAGACCCATCGCGAGCGGATCATAAAGAAGCTGGATATTCATACCGTCGCAGGACTGACCCGGTATGCCTTGACGAAGGGCATTGTGAAACTTACCTGATATCCGTACATTACCCGACAGCAAATATCCGTAGTTGTCCGGATAGTGAAGACTTGTCAGTTTACGTATATTTCTAGAACCCAAGAAGAGTCTATTTTTCAAAAATGGAAGCGCTTTTCGGAGTGATCTTCCTACCTCTGTACCAGCGTCTCAATGAAATGCGGATGTTGTGAAGAGGAGTAGTGTGAAACTGCCGTAACGAAATGGCCGATACCTCTCCATATCAGATTATCGCGAAGGAATCCTCCGGGAAGCCGGTACAGGGATTCATCACTGCGACGTCGGCATCCGAAGCGCGGAGAAGAGCAAAGCTCAATCCCCGGTTCAAAGATACGACGCTCATCACCGTCAGAAAAAAGAAGAATTTTGCCTACCGGGTCAAGCACGGCGCAAAAACGATAGACGGTTTTCAGACCGCTTACACGCGGCAGGAGGTCGTGGCAGCGCTCGAGCGGATCGGATTCGATGTCCGCTGGGTTCGCCGCCATTACGAAATCAAATTCAAGGCCGCATCGAACGAAATTGTCTCTTTTGTTGGAACGAGCGCACGCCTGCTGGAACAGAAGCTTCCGTACACCGAAGTGCTCCAG
>CAYLMV010000176.1:0-6226 GCA_964384415.1 uncultured Chitinophagaceae bacterium
CGGCAGATCGTCTATCAACTCAATCCGCTCGGCGACATTGAAGGAATTCTTCGCGCCGGCGGTATTTTTTCCTATGCGCGGCAATCAGGAATGCTGAAGGAGCGATAACGTGGAAGAGAAAAAAGACAGGACGTTTGTCAACAACGAAGAAGCCTCAACCCGGGGTGAAAAAGTGAGCCTCAACCGGGCCATCGCAATCATCGGCGCCGGCAACATGGGTACATCGCTGCTGCGCGGAATTCTGAATGCCAAGATCGCCCCTCACGATAAGATCATCGCCAGCGGCACACACTCGGCGAAGCTTGAGAAACTCGGGTCGAAATGGAAGATTAACCAGACGCTCGATAATGTCCACGCTGCACAATTTGCCGACATTATCATGCTCTGCGTTAAGCCGTACACTCTGGGGCACGTGCTCGATGAGATAAAGCAGACACTGCGCGAAGATCAGCTGCTTATCTCGATTGCAGCCGGAGTGACCATCGATTCCATGTCACAGAGAATCGGGAAGAACAACCCCATTGTTCGTGCGATGCCGAACATTGCATCGACCGTCGACGAGGGGGCCACGGCGGTTTCCTTCGGCCGGTTTGTGACAGAGGAACACCAGAGAATTGCGATTTCAATTTTCGAGGCAGTGGGAGAAGTCGTGGTGGTGGATGAATCGCAGCTCGACGCGGTCACCGGACTCAGCGGCAGCGGCCCGGCGTACATCTACATGGTCATCGAAGCGCTCATTGACGGCGGAGTAAAGATGGGACTTCCGCGCGATGTCGCAACCAAGCTTGCAGTCCAAACCGTGCTGGGCTCCGCCAAGCTCGTGAAAGTATCGAATCTTCATCCCGCAATTCTACGGGACCAGGTCACAACACCTGGCGGGACAGCCATCAACGCAGTACATGAACTGGAGTCACACGGGCTGCGTTCGATGTTGATCAACGCGGTGACAACGGCGACGAGACGGTCGAAAGAATTGAGCGAGATGATCAATAAGTAAGGGCAAAGTGAAAAGTGCAAAGTTAAATGTTAAAATGAAAAACGAAAAGTTAGCAATAGAAGAACAGACCACGTCAATCAAACTTCAATAGAGAGACTAATTGTATACTATCACGGTTATTCCGGGAGATGGGATTGGCAGGGAGGTTGTTGGCGGAGCGCTCAAAGTCTTAGAGGCCGTCTCAAAAAAATATGGACATGAGTTCAAAAGAAAAGAAGTGCTGGCCGGAGGAGCGGCGCTTGATGCCGTCGGCGTGCCGCTGCCGGAAGAGACCTTAGCAGCCTGCCGGGCGAGCGATGCCGTGCTTCTCGGCGCCGTCGGCGGTCCGAAGTGGGATAACAACCCGCCGCATTTGAAACCGGAACAGGCGCTGCTCGGCCTCAGAAAAAATCTGGGACTCTATGCGAACATCCGTCCCGCAAAAATCTATTCTGCGCTTCTCGGCGCGTCGGCTCTCAAGCGCGAGGTGGTAGAAGGGGTCGATATCGTCGTTGTCCGCGAACTGACCGGCGGAATTTATTTCGGGACTCCCCGCGGCATCGAGCAGCGGGAGGGCGAATCCATAGCGATAAATACGCTTGTCTATTCCGAGTCCGAAATCCGGCGCATTGCAAAAACCGCGTTCGAGATCGCACGGAAACGAAAAAAGAAACTCTGTTCCGTCGACAAGGCGAACATACTGGAGACCTCGCAGCTTTGGAGAAAAACGGTCATCGTAACGGCAAAAGATTATCCCGACATCGAACTCTCGCATATGTACGTAGATAATTGCGCGATGCAGCTCGTCCGCAATCCCCGGCAATTCGACGTCATCGTGACGGAGAATATGTTCGGGGATATCCTCAGCGATGAAGCGGCCATGCTCACGGGCTCGATCGGCATGCTGGCATCGGCAAGCCTTGGCGGCAAGGTTGCGCTCTACGAACCCGTGCACGGCAGCGCACCCGACATCGCCGGACAGGACAAAGCAAATCCTATCGCCACAGTCGCTTCGGTTGCCATGATGCTCCGCTTTTCATTCGACCTCCAGCGGGAAGCCGACGATGTTGAGAACGCGATCCAAAAAGTCCTTGATAATGGATACCGAACTCCCGATATTGTCACAGAAAATTCAAAACGGATCGGAACGAAGGAGATGGCGGAACGGCTTTGTTCCGCGATCATTCAAACATGACCACACCAACGACGAAAACGACGACCACGCATACGACGCATTGCGTCCGAGCGCTTTCGTGGGTGTGACCATCCCGTCAACGACACGAAGCCTCGAAGAACACTCGAGGCTTTTTCATTTTAGGACTCTCCATTATGCTCACGATGAAATTCGGCGGTACATCCGTCGGTGATATTCAGCGGCTTCAGGAAGTTGCTTCGATTGTCCACTCCTACTTGCCCCAGCGGCCGGTTGTCGTGGCCTCGGCGATGGCAGGGGTCACGAACACCCTTCTCGAAACGGCGGAGCTCGCCGTGCACCGGGAAACCGAGCGGGTGAAGAAAAACATAGAAGCCTTGAAGGAAAAACACCTCAATGTCGCGAACACGCTGTTGAAGCACGCGGGGCGGCACAAGGAATTGATCCACCGCCATGCCCAGCTGATCGACGAATTATCGAACTTGTACCGGGGCGTCGGCCTCTTGAAAGAACTCAGCGTCCGCTCTCTCGATGCCATTGCTTCGTACGGCGAAATCATGTCTTGCCTTCAGCTGGCGGCCGTTCTGTGCGATCATGAAGTGATGGCAGAATTTGTCGATGCGCGAACGCTTATCCGCACCGACGCCCATTTCGGGGAGGCGGCGGTGGATTTTTCGGTGACGAATGAGAATATCAGAAAGGCCATTTTGCCGATGCTGGAAAAGAACGTCGTGCCTGTCGTTACCGGCTTCATCGCCAGCACGGAAGACGGGCTTACAACGACATTGGGACGGAGCGGCTCTGACTTCACCGGATCGATCATCGGCGCTGCGATCGATAGCAGCGAGATCTGGATCTGGACAGACGTCGACGGCGTGATGACTGCCGATCCGCGGCACGTGAAGGGGGCAACCGTACTGCCTCAAATTTCCTATCGCGAAGCGGCGGAAATGTCGTACTTTGGCGCAAAGGTGATCCACCCCAAAACGATGATGCCCGCCATCGAGAAGAACATCCCCATCAGAATAAAGAATACGTTCAATCCGACTCATCCCGGAACATTGATTTCCCGTACCACCAATTCGGCAGAGAGAGTCGTTAAGAATGTAACATCGATCGACAATCTGAGCCTGGTCTCGATTGAAGGAAACGGAATGGTGGGAGTTCCCGGAATCTCGGCAAGAATTTTTTCAGCCCTCGCCCGAGTGCGTGTCAACGTGATGATGATCTCGCAGGCATCATCGGAACATAATGTTTGTTTTGTCGTCCCCCAGAAAGATTGCGGCAAAGCGGTCAAAGAGCTGCAGAGTGAGTTCGAAATTGATATGGCCAAGAAAATAGTCGACGAGATCAACGTGCACGACAACGTCTCGATCGTTGCCGTCGTCGGCGAAGGAATGAGAGGAATGCGCGGTGTAGCCGGCAAAACCTTTTCGGCCGTCGCCAATGCGGACGTCAACATTGTTGCAATCGCTCAGGGTTCGTCCGAGCTCAACATCTCCCTCGTGGTCGAGCAGGCCGAAGTGTACAAAGCAGTTCAGGCAATCCATGATGTGTTTCACCTTACGAGGTAAGGTTAAAATTCAAAATGCAAAGGGCAAAATTAAAAGGCAAAGTTAAAAATTCACGTTCTTACGTCTGTGCGATACTTTTGAATTTTACATTTTAATTTTGCCCTTTGCATTTTTCACTTTGAACTCTCAACAGCAATCCTGAACACATGAAAATCTCATTACTTAAGTGTATCGCCTGCGGAAAGGAATTTCCGCTGAACGAAGTGCGCTTCACCTGCACCTGCGGAAACCTCCTGGACGTTGTCCACGACCTGCCGGCCCTCAAGAAGAAATTCAGGCTCTCGAGGAAATATTTTGAGGTCAAACGACGGACGACGGGCTTGGAGCCGTTGGGCGGAGTGTGGCATTTCAAGGAACTCGTTCTTCCGACGGCACTAAACAAAGAGCTTGTCTCGAAACAGGAAGGGAATACCCGGCTTCACCGGAGCAGAAAAATTTCCGCCTGGGTCGGACTTGAACGATTCTATCTGAAGCATGAAGGTGAAAATCCGACGGGCTCGTTTAAAGACAGGGGAATGACGGTTGCCGTTACTCAGGCAAAGCGTCTTCATCAAAGAGCCGTCGTCTGTGCTTCGACGGGTAACACTTCCGCTTCTCTCGCAGCGTACGCATCGGAGGCGGATATTACGGGGCTTGTGTTGATTCCAAAAGGGAATGTTGCCGTTGGAAAAATTTCTCAAGCCCTGGCCTATGGAGCCAAAACGCTGGTCGTGGATGGAGATTTTGATGATTGCATGCGTTTGATTTTTGAAGCCCAGGAAAAACTTCAGGCGTATCCTCTCAACTCAATCAACCCGTTTCGTCTCGAGGGACAAAAGACCATCGTGTGGGAAACCCTTGAACAACTGCAGTGGAACGTGCCCGATTGGTTCGTCTTCCCCGGAGGCAACCTCGGCAATACGAGCGCCTTTGGAAAAGCCCTCCATGAAGCGCGCGAGCTTGGACTCATCGACAAAATGCCGAGGTTTGCAGTCATCCAGGCAGAAGGAGCGAGTCCTTTCTATGCTGCGTTCAAGAACGGGTTCAAGGAATTATTACCGCAGAAGGCAGAGACCGTCGCAACCGCGATTAAGATCGGCAATCCCGCGAACTATACAAAGGCGATCCGGTCAATCCAGTGGACCAATGGCGTTGTCGAGAGTGTCACCGACGAAGAAATTCTCGAAGCAAAAGCCGTCGTGGACGCGTCGGGCATCGGAGCAGAGCCGGCGTCGTGTGCAACGGTGGCCGGTCTGAAGAAACTGATCGGCAAAGGAATTATCAGACCCAGAGAAACCGTTGTGGGTATTCTGACCGGCAACATTCTGAAGGACCCGCAGATTATCGTCGACTACCATATGCAGAATCGCGGAGGCCGGGCAAATCCGCCGGTAGAAATCGGCGCTACGATTGACGAAGTGAAGAAATTTCTTTAGACGAGAGGCCAATCAGCTGTTGTTGTAATTTATAGACAAGGCTCATCGGTCCTCAGGGCCGACGACCCGGAGAGCATAATCACCAGATCATGAAAATACGGATTCCAGCATCAACATCGAATATCGGACCGGGCTTCGACACGCTCGGCCTCGCACTTAATCGATACCTGTTTCTCTCTGCGACACTCGGCAATGAACAGGGAAAGGAGCCGGTTATTTCCGTTACCGGAAACGGAAGAGAGCACATCGCGACCGATTCCAAGAATCTGGTATATTGCGGAATGGCCGCGCTGGCGAAAGCCGCCGATCGGTCTCCGGCGGATGTTTTTCGCGGATTGCAGCTTCGGCTGGAGAACGGAATTCCCTCATGCGGCGGGGTTGGTGGAAGCGGTGCGGCGATCGCGGGAGGTGTTTTCCTGGCGAATGAGATGCTGCACACAGAGCTTTCCACGGAGGAGATGCTCCGCGTCGCCGTCGCGCTCGAAGGACATCCGGACAACGTCTCGGCGGCGCTCATGGGAGGATTGACGATAAACTCCTTTGACGACGAAGATTTGCACTGCCGAAGCATCAAGATCACCGGCCCCCTCGCCGTGGTCGCGTGCAGCCCGAACTTTCAAGTTCTCACACAGCAGGCGCGTCAGATTCTTCCCAGGGAGATCTCATTAAGAGACGCTGTTGTCAATATCGAAAATGTTGCGGCACTTGTCGCCGCTCTCATCGAAGGAGATTTTGAAGCCCTCCGCTACGTCACCGGCGACCGTCTCCACGAGCGTTACCGGGCAGGCTTGATCCCCGGATTTGAGGATGTGCGGAAAGCTGCACTCGGCGCCGGAGCGCTCTCGTTTAACATCAGCGGGTCGGGGCCGACCGTCTTCTCATTTGCCACCGAGAACTTGCAGGACATCGGGGAGGCCATGGAAAAAGCATTCGCCGTGCACGGCAAGATGGCGAAGTACGAAATCATGACGATCGAAAACGAAGGTGCGAAGGTTGTAGGATAACTCAATCTCTTCCGAACAGTAACGTCTCATTTTCATCCTTCCTGCAGGCTATGTGGGCGGCAGCAACAAATCCTGCTTAGGCGTGTTACTTTCTTTCTGAGAAA
>CAYLMV010000177.1:0-6177 GCA_964384415.1 uncultured Chitinophagaceae bacterium
TCCATTCGAAAACCATTCTTGTCCTTTGCGGCTTTGAGCACAGGTACTATCTTCGAAGCGCGCTGCAAAAGCTTAGCGCTGAGAATGCATTCAGACTTACGGAATACTGGACGCAATGAAGATCCAGTGGAGAACAATTGAAGGTGTTGTGAGGATAGACTCATTAGCCTTTTCTGTTTATTGGAAGCCATCTCAAAAATGGTTTCTATGCAGAAAGCAGCCGTAAATGTCATGCTGATGTGAGCATCCATGCCATGAAAGACTTGTAAATTCAAGGGGCGTCATGGTCATGGATTCTTCACCCCGTCTGAAAAACGACGGGGTTCAGAATGACAATCAATTGTCAGTGTTCCTTCAAAAGGACATGATCAGGCGTTTTTGAGATAGCTTCTAGTTATTTTGCCACATGCATTTTAACTAGCCGCTCCCCTCGAAGAAGCGCGGAATCTCGCCAAGTGTGATGCAATTTATGGACACATCCGCGTAAAAGACTTCATGGAACCTGATATTCGACGCTCTGGTTTAGCCTTGGCCCGTTAGGCCGCAGTTGCATGCAGTTCGACGCAAAAGGTGATCCTATGAAAAAGAGAAGCCTTCTAGTATTTCTACCGATCGTTCTCTGCACAGTTATCCCGGCAAAATTTCAAGCTCAATGGGTACACACAAATGGTCCCTTCCGAGGCAGAGTTGAAGCATTCGCCGTCAGTTCGGATGAAGCGGGTAGCGCGATTCTCTTTGCAGCGAATATGGGTGCTGTCTATCTTTCGACTGACGACGGAACTCATTGGTTACTCCGCAATACGGGGTTGCAGAATACATATGTCCGCACATTTGCGGTAAGTCCGATTGTTGGAGCAACGGGATCGAGAAGCGTTTTTGCCGGGGCTTCAGGCGGTGTGTTTCTATCGACGAACAACGGCATAACCTGGACTGCAGTCAACACGGGACTTACGGATACTCTCATCAATGTTCTTGCCGCAGCACCGAACGGAGTGGGCGGGGTAAACCTCTTTGCCGGGACATACAGCGGCATTTTTCTGTCAACCAACGATGGAACAAACTGGACGCGAGTAGATTCTGGCTTGACAACTACGGAGGTTCATGCTCTCTATGCGGAACCGAATGATGCAGGCGGTACAAATCTCTTTGCAGGAACATATAGAGGCGGCGTGTTTCTCTCAACCAATAATGGGACAAGCTGGACTGCAGAGAACGAGGGGCTGGCGTATCCTGATGTCTACGCATTTGCGCGAACCCCGAATGTGGGAGGCGACAGCACCTTCTTCGTCGGAACCGACGGCGGGGGCGTTTTTATGTCGATGGACAATGGCGCTAACTGGAAGTCGGACGGTGCCGGCTTGACGAATCCCCGCATAGTTGCACTTGCCGTCATCCCGAACGGTGCAGGCGGATCGAATCTTTTTGCAGGGAGCTACGGGGGGGGAGTTTTTTTATCAACGGACAACGGCTCGCATTGGGCACCCGTTAATAGCGGCTTACAGAGTCGCACGCTTTACGCTCTCGCCGTGAAAGAAACGAATCTATTCGCCGGAACGGATGCGGGCGCATTTCTCTCGACCGACAATGGCACAAGTTGGAAGGTGGTCAATACGGGATTGACCTACTTACAAGTCAGGGCTCTCGCAGCAAGTTCCGATGAAGGAGGAGGGGTCGATCTCTATGCGTCGGCTGACCCCTCTGGTGCCGGAGGAATATTTGTCTCGACCGACAACGGCGGGAATTGGGTCCTGGCTAATAGTGGAATAACAGATCCGCGCGTATCCGCCCTTGCAGTTTTCCCATTAGGCAGCGCGACGGCCATATTCGCCGGTACCTACAATAACGGAATTTTCATCTCCACCGACAAAGGCCGAAGCTGGACACCGGTTGATTCAGGCCTGACAGATCCTTCGATCTATGTTTTAGCAACATCCCCAAATGAAATCGGCGGCATGAGTCTCTTTGCAGGTACGTCCTATCATGGAGTCTTGCTATCGACGAACAACGGCACGAGCTGGAGAGAGTTAATGCCTGAGTCATATCCTACTTTTATCCGAGCCATTGCAGTGAGCCCAAACGGGGCAGGCGGCACGAATATCTATGCGGGCGGCTGGAGTCTCTATTGTTCGACTGACGGCGGCACAAATTGGATTACTCTCAATACCGGGATCGCAATTAACTTCATTCTCTCTCTCGCTTGGGGGCCTAATGGGTCTGGAGGAACAAATCTCTTCGTCGGAACTTTTCATGGCGTTTTGCTATCAACAGATGAAGGAGCAAGCTGGGTAACGGTCGATAGTGGGCTAACAAATAAGGCTGTTTATGCTCTGGCCGTAAGCCCCGATGGCAAAGGCGGGTCCAATCTCTTTGCAGGAACCCTCGCCGGCATTTTTCTTTCGATGAACAACGGGACAAGCTGGGTTGCGGTCAATTCCGGATTGAAGGACACCACCATCTATGGTCTTGTTTTGAGCCCTCAGGGAGCAATCGACCCTCATCTTTATGCCGTTACTTCAGGCGGCGTTTGGAGACGCCCTTTGTCCGAATTGATAACTTCAGTGAAGGAGATTTCGTTGGATTTGCCGACGCAATTCAGTCTCGATCAGAATTATCCGAATCCGTTCAATCCGAGCACTACGATCAGTTATCACATTCCCAGAAATTCTTTTGTACGACTGCAAGTATATGACGAGCTTGGAAGAAAGATAAATACACTAACTGAAGAAGCGCAGATTGCAGGAACTCATTCCATTCATTTTGATGCCAGCGGCTTATCAAGCGGAGTATATTTTTACAGGCTTTCTGCCGGAACTTTCATTGAGACGAAGAAACTAATGGTGATCAAATAAAGCCATTGCGGCCGAACCATTCGCTCCCCGCGAAGAAGCGCGGGATCTCGCAAAAAGCGATCGAGAAGCGCCGAAGGTCCGAAGGACTCCTTTGGAGTGCCCCATGGGGGCTTATCCCGGCCCGTTTGGTCGTAATTGTCTCTCATCGATTAAAGGTGATACAATGAAGAAGTATGCTCTCTTAACATTTTCAACAATCATTTTATTGCTCGCCTGGCAAGAAGACGTTCATGCTCAATGGGCGCCGACCATTGGCCCCGGCGGAGGCGTTGCTCAGTCGATTGCTGCAATCGGAGCCACTCTCTTCTCGGCAATCGGCGGCCAAGTCTATCTCTCAACCAACAACGGGACGAGTTGGACCGCAGCCGGCTCCGGTTTGAGCGGCTGGGTCAATTCACTAGCGGTCAACGGAACTACTCTGGCTGCAAGTACCAATACCGATGGGATCTTTCTTTCGACCGACAACGGCACGAACTGGATGACGATAGACAATGGCCTGCCAAATCTCCATATCCGCTATCTTGTCGGAATCGGATCTCATCTCTTCGCCGGAACAATTGTGAACGGCGTTTATCGCTCTTCCGATAACGGAGCAAGCTGGGATACTGTTTTGACGGACACCGTCACCTGTCTTGGAGTGAGCGGCACATATTTATTTGCGGGCACGGCAAACGGGATTGCACGATCCACCGACAACGGCTCAAGTTGGACCTCCGTTATCTCAGGGTTGAGGAACCTGGGGGTCAGATGTATCATCGGCAGTGGAAACACGGTCTTTGCAGGTACTGACAATGGTCTGGTCTATTCTTCGAGCGATAGTGGCACCAATTGGAGTTCAGCCAATTCAGGTTTGTCCCCGACTCCCGTTTACTCACTTGCCCTCAGCGGCGCGAATCTTTTCGCGGGCACGTATGGAGGCGGCATCTATCTCTCCAGCAACGATGGAGTGAGTTGGAAGGCCGTCAATTCAGGGCTGACAGACACATACGTCATGTCACTGTTTGCCAATGGACAAGATATCTATGCAGGCACTTGGGGCGGGCTTTTTCTATCGACTGATTCCGGTGCAAGTTGGACGGAAATAAATGGAGGGACGGCCAAGAGCGAAGTTTGGGCTCTCCTTTCGAAGGGGTCGAATCTCTTCGCGGGAACTCGCTATAATGGCGTCTGGCTGTCAACTGATGATGGAACAAGCTGGTCGGCCGTCAATTCCGGGCTCACCGACATGTTCATCAGGAGCTTTGCGGTGAGCGGGAATACTCTTTTCGCCGGCACATATTCAAGCGGAGTATTCTCATCCACGAACAACGGTACAACGTGGACTCAGTCGGATACTAGTTTGCCAAGGATTGATGTGCCGGCGCTTGCCGTCAACGAAGGGAACATCTTCGCAGGTACCGAAGGCTGGTGGTATTCGGGCCCCCCCGGCCAAGGCGTGTTCAGATCAACCAATAACGGAGTGAGCTGGACGTCTGTAGACAGCGGCCTGCCTTATCAACCGTCCATTCAAGCTCTTGTGGCAAGCGGGTCGAATCTTTTTGCGGAAAGCATGTATGCGACAACAATATATCGCTCAACGAACAATGGCGAGAGATGGACTGAAGCGGATTCCGGAATTCCGGGCTATGCTCTCTATTCCCTCGCCATGAAGGATACGATTCTTCTTGCGGGTGCTTCAGGGAATGGAGGAGTTTTTTTCTCCAGTAACAACGGGAGGAGTTGGACAGAATCGAACGCCGGGCTACCACCACTCCAGATTTCTGCTCTCGCTGTAAGCGGATCAAAGATATTTGCAGGGGTTTACGGCGGCGGCATCTATGGATCAGCCAATAATGGAGGAAACTGGACGGCCCAAAATGATGGTTTGACGCCCACGCTCATCCAATCGCTTGCCGCCAATGGAACGTACCTTTTTGCGGGAACAATTGGCGACGGAGTCTGGCGGCGGCCACTGTCGGAGATGGCTGGCGTGAAGTCGGCCAATTTTGAGATACCCAAAAAATTCTTGCTCTCGCAAAACTATCCAAATCCGTTCAATCCTACAACTACTATTTCATTTGAACTCCCCTCGCAATCATTCGTAACCTTGAAGATCTTTGATGTCCTGGGAAATCAAGTATCAACGATTATTTCCGAAGAGTTGCGTGCGGGAACGTATACTCGGAAGTGGAATGCTGCTAACTTGACAAGCGGCGTATATTTTTACCGTTTGCAGGCAGGGACATATCACGAGACAAAAAAGTTATTACTTTTAAAATAGGAATGCAATCGAGCCTTAACCCTCCGCACCCTGCTTGAGGGCGCGGGATCTCCGGTCCGTTAGGCCGCCTTCATTCTTTGCAGTACGGCGCCGCTGCTTACAAACGTCGATGTGGTAATCTCAAAAGGTAATCTCATGAAACAGCAATGTCATATATCATTTGTGTACGGCAGTTGGTCGATTTTGGCCTGTGGACTAGTTTTCTATCTCGTGCGCGGAAACTATCTTCAGGCCATCCTCTGGCTTCTCTTTGTGGCTCTCTTTCTTTGGCTCTATGTTCGCTACTTCCCTTCCTTGTCCCGATACATGGGATACGGATCAGTTGACGATGTTGCAGCAACGCAAGTCACCCCTGCCCGTGTCACAGTTACATTGTATACCGGCATCGGATGTCCCTTCTGTCCCATCGTCAAACGCAGACTTCTAGAACTCAAGTCAAGAATGTCTTTTGAACTAAAAGAAGTCGATGTAACATTCAAGCCGGAATTGTTGATCTCAAGAGGTATACGAGCGCTGCCAGTTATTGAGATTGGCGATGCCATCAGAGTTGGGAATGGAACGAGTCAAGAACTGGCGCAATTCATCGCGGAACACGCCGTATCGAGTTCATGAACTTCTCGTCGATGGCTATTTCACGAGTGTGAATACGGCGCAGCCAGCCGCCCCCAGCTAAGAAGCGCGGTAGCTCCGGTTTGTTACGCCCCAAAAGTTTGTCGAGAGGAATGGATTTAACGCAACTCACCACCAAACAACATGAACAATTGAAGGGAACCCTAACAGTGGAAGTACAAGTGAACTACCTTGCCGTTCTCGTTGCCGCTCTGGCAAACTACCTCATCGCCACTCTTTGGTATGCAGTTATCTTTGGCAAGCTATGGAAGAAACTCACCGGTATTCCAGATATGAAGCCCTCCCCGGGCAGCGTCGTGATCGTTTTCGTTGGATCGTTGGTGATGAGTTTTGTGCTATTGCATTCGATTGTTTTCGGGAATGCATTTGTAAAAACGGGCGGGATCCACGGCGGGTTAATGGGAGGATTTTTCAGCTGGTTAGGTTTCATAGCTCCAG
>CAYLMV010000178.1:0-6097 GCA_964384415.1 uncultured Chitinophagaceae bacterium
ATTTCTTATTACTTCTTACGCAGGGCTGTCCCGCCCCCTGGCGGGACGACCTATTTGTTGCAAATCCCGTCCTCCGACGGAACTCTCCCAACTGAGCTACAGCCCCGATTGCTTATAGTATACGAAACTCTTCCAATTTTTGCAATTGGGTGCCCATATTTCCGCGAAATATGGCGGAAGGCTTACGACTTCACATTGAGGGTTATATTCGAAACGAATTCCACAATTTCATGCGGTTTATACGGCTTCTTGATGAAGCCGCAGGGGCGGAGGTCTCCAAAGCCCGATCTCATTTCCTCTTCTGAGTAGCCGGAACAGAGAATGACCTTGACGTTGTTATCAATCTTCATTAGCTCTTCGAACGCCGCTTTGCCGTCCATGCCGGGCATAGAGAAGTCAAGAACCACTGCAGCAATGCTCTTCTGATGCCGGCGGTACAGCTCTATTCCCACGACAGGATTTAGGGCTTCGATGACTTTGAAATTTGCATCGCTAAAGACATCTCTCAATAACTCCACAGCCGATGGCTCGTCATCGATCACGAGAACACTTTTTCCTTTACCGTCGGCGACAGTCTTCATCTTCACCACCGGCTCGCCGGCCGCCGTCGGAGCGCTCAGCAAGGGGAAGATCACTTCGAACTCAGATCCTTCCCCTTCTTTGCTCGCGATACGCAAGCCGCCTTGATGTCCTCTGACAATTCCAAGAACTGCCGCCAGCCCAAGACCGCGTCCGGTGAATTTCGTGCTAAAGAACGGATCAAAAATGCGGGACAACACTCCCGGCTTAATGCCGCCCCCGGTGTCGGTCACTCTCAAGAATGCGTAGTTGCCCGATTGAAGCGGCGTGTTCGTGTATTTCCAGTACTCGGCATCATTCTCGGCAAGCGCAATCCGTCCTGTGCGGACGGAGATGGCTCCGGGATTTGGTGCAATCGCCTCTCCCCCGTTGATGATAAGGTTCATAACGACCTGCTGGATTTGACTGATATCGCCTCGAATGTGGGGTGAGGAAGGGTCCAGTTCGAACATTAATTGCACTGTTTTGGGGACCGAGACTTCCAGTATCTGAATGTTCTCTTTGACGAGACGATTCAAGTCTATTTCCTCAGTAACAAATTTTCCCTGACCCGAATAGGCGAGCAAATGTCTCGTCAAATCCGCGGCCCGCTCAGCGGCTTTGACCGACTTCTCAATATGACTTTTTGCGGGGTTTTCATTCGACAATTTGTTGATCGCGAGCGTCGATTGTCCCAGAATTGCGTTGAGGAGATTGTTGAAATCGTGAGCGATGCCTCCCGCCAGGGTTCCAATGCTTTCAAGTTTTTGGGACTGACGCAGGGCATCTTCCGCGCGTTTGCGCTCCGTGATGTTGATGACGAGTCCGGCAACGTTGAGCGGCTTGCCGCTTGAATCCCTGTTTGTAATGGATCCGACATCATAGAACCAAAGATAGTCACCCGACGCAGTCATGATCCGGTATTCAACTTCATATTTGTCCGACGAACCGTCGATGTGACGGCGCATTGAATCCATGGCCTTGTTATGATCTTCGGGGTGAACCAATTTCATGAAATCTCTATAGTGCGTAAACCGTTCCGGGGGGAACCCCAGCATTTCGGCTTTCCGCTTTTCAAATGAAACATTGCCGGTAGGGATGTCCATTTTCCACCAGGCCATATTTGCCGCGCTCAAGGCAAGTTCGAGCATGATATCATTCTCACGCTTTGCCTCTTCCGCCTTTTTTCGTTCGGTGATATCTTGATTGACACCGAGCAGTTTGGTGGTTCGGCCGTGGGCATCTTTCTCGATCCGGAACCAGACAGCAACTTCCCGCGGCTGGCCATCCGCCCGCAGAATGCGCACTTCTTTATGAACTTGGAAATCGGGATCCTTCGTTTCGACTGCCTGCCGTATATCCTCCCGCACGGATGAAGCATACTGCGGATGAACGTATTTGCTGGCGAATTGCTCTGCCGACATTGTATACCCGCCCGCTTCTTCGGCAGTCGTGCCGTGCAATTCGTAGTACTGGTCGTTGAACGTAAACTGCGCCGTCGCAATTTCGAATTCCCAGTGTCCCATGCGGGCGATGCTGAGCGCATCTTTGTCTCGCTGGTTAAGTTCCTGCAATTCTTCTTCGGTCCGTTTCCTTTCGGTGATGTCGCGGTCGATGCCGATGGTCAGGTGTTTCCCGCGCCATATCACCGGTACTCCGACATACTCGACAATATTTTCTTTGCCGTCCGGCCTGATCCACGAGAAGGATCCCCGGAATGGCGTCCCTTTTGCGATCGACTCCAAACGATCTTCGTTCGTTCGTTCATCGAGTGGTCTCATGAGTCCGAACGTGTGGCCAAGCCGGAGAAGTTCGTCGCGGCTCCGCCCGGCCATCGCTGCGTAACGTTCGTTGCATTCAATGAGCCTTCTTTTGAAGGGATCGGGGTCCTGATCATAAATTGCGATGCCATCCAGCGCGCTTTCGAAAACCATCCGAAATCTCTCTTCAGACTCCCTCACCGCAGCCCCGGCCCGCTTACGCTCGGTGATGTCCCGCGCTATTACTTGAACTCCCCTGGCTCCCTGCCAATCGATCGCAACGGCAGTCACCTCCACATCAACGACGGAGCCATCAAGACGAGTGAATTTTTCCTCAAGAGGCGGCGCGGTTTGATCGCTGGAAATCATATCCCAGCGGCGGCGCATGACCTCATGATATTCAGGACGAACAATTTCAAGGACCGATTTGCCGATGAGCTGTGACGGATCGTCCGCGCCGAGCAATTCGCACATAGCGGGGTTGACAACGACGATACGGGTATCGACGTGAACATAAAGCGCTTCTGGCGACAATGTAAACAGCGAACGGTAGCGTTCCTCGCTTTGCCGAATCGCCTCCTCGGACCGTTTTCGCCCCGTGATATCCCTGTCAATCCCCAGCAAAAGCTCCCGCCCTTTGAACGTAATCATCGATGTAGAAATTTCTATCGGAAATATGTGGCCGTCACGATGACGGTGGAACGATTCGAGATGTAGAACGCCTTCTCGTCTGATGCTTTCCACATAGGCCGCTCTCTCTTCCGGAGTCCCGACCGATATGTTGAGGATATTGATCGACTTGCCTATTAATTCGTCGCGCGAATACCCGTTCATGTCACAAGCAACGTCATTGCAATCCACAATCGGCCAGTCGGCCTTCGTGTCGAAGGGGTCGATGAGCATCAAGGCATCGGGCGAAGCCATGAACAATCGATGGAATCGTTGTTCGCTTTCATCCAACGCTTCTTCAGCGCGCCGGTCCGTTTCCTTTTCACGCGCTTCTCCGAGAGCCCGTTCGATTGAAGAAGAGAGTCTCGCAATTCGATCTTTCAGGATGTAGTCGGCAGCCCCTTGCAGGATGAGCTCGACCGCGGTCTCTTCTCCAACCAATCCGGATATACAGATGAAGGGCGTTTCGGGGGAGATCTCATGGGCTATGCGCAGTGCATCGAACGCATTGAAATCCGAAATTGTGAAATTGCTGAGAATAACATCGAACCGATGATCGCGGAGCAAAGAGATATATTCTTCCTTCTTCGCCGTACATTCCATCGTGAGTTCATATCCGGCATCCTGAAGCTGCTCCCGAATGATTCTGATGTCATGAGAAGAATCTTCAAGACACAAGATCTTCACTGCTAACTTATCCTTAGCATTCTCTGTCATGTGATTGTCTCTTTGCTGTCGAAGTTCGCTGATGTGGAATGCTGAGCACCTTCTAGGATGCCGCAGCACACAAATTCAAATTGGACGGGGCATTATTCGATTGGTTTCGATCTTGAGAGGTCTGACTTCTCTGGGCCAAAGCGACCTATCATCTGCAGTATGGCGGTGGGAACGATACATATACAGAAACCTCCATATTCCCTTAATAGAGATCCGGAGGGTTCTCTCGTCCAATCAGCACAACCTCGTCCTGCCTGGGACTCGGTCAATACGTTGACAGAATGTTACTTCAATAGAGGCTCAATGTCAATACGTAGAATTCTGAAATTCGTGATTTTTCGCGCACCGCAATTTTTCGTCGCGCGGCTTTTTCGGATCGATAGCAAAGAGAATATCGGCGGAGGACGAAATAACAAACGCCCGGTGTCAGCATCGAGACCGGGCTTGCGTAGGGCATTGACCGCGTTGTATTACAACTCTTCTCACATGAATTTACACATCAGTGTTTAATGACGATCAGATACGCGCCGACAACAGGCCCGCGCGGGCGGCGGCCGTTTCGTTCCACTGGCGCGTCTGCCGGAGCTGGGCCGTATTGGGGTTGGAAGAGGTACGCCGTATGCGTCCACGTATCCACGGAAATTGTCTTCGCACCTGTCATTGTAGTAACAGTCGCGACGACGCGGTAACGGTCCGGCGAGTCCTCGTGAACGATGGTCACGCTGCTGTCGCGGCCGGCCGGTATATAGATTAACTTCTCCGATGGATCCCAGCCAAGGGCGTCAACGCCTTGTCCGTTCGGTATGGTGGCAACAATCTTGCCAGTGGCAGGATTCACGACTGCCGACATTTTGCCGCAGCCCGAAAAGATCCTGTCAGTTGCCCTGTCATAGGCGATACCGGTAGGTCCATCGCAGGAATCCAGCGGCCAGGTGCCGAGAGCTTTCATTGTTTTGGCGTCGACCGCCTGGATCATGTTCTTCCTCTCAAGATTTACAAAAAGCATCCCCTTCCCGTCGCTCGCGGCCCCTTCAGGCGAATTATCGTCGAGTTGGGCCTCCCCGGTGATAGTTCCAGTATTTGGATCGACTGCCGTTACTGTTCCGGGGTTGCTATGGTTCGTCAGAATGATCCGGTCTGTGAAGTCGTCGTACATGATACCGTCCTGTCCGCCGGCCGGAATTTTTATTTTCCTGACCGTGGCGAGCGTGTGGAGATCGAACATCGTGAGAGTGGAATCGCCGCGGTTGGTCGTAAATCCGTGATTGTATTTTGCGACGAGCGCAATGCCGTGCGTGTTCGGCGTTTCCAGGATGTCGCCGATAACAGTACCCTTGTTCCCATCCAGCACCATCACGTGGGAGCCGCGAGAGACGAAGACTCTCCCTGTCCCGGGTTCGGCAGTGAGATAATCCGTTCCCCCTTCGCCGCCGATGCTGTATTTCTGGACGGTAAAGGTTTGAGCGCTCAGACCTGTGCAAAAGCACGTTCCAATGACTAATGCCGCTAGTGTAAAGAATACCTTCATGCACTCCTCCTTGGTTGTTTGATAAACAGTTGAATCATGGGAATTCCCGATAACATTGCTCATCATAATGCAGCTGGTTGCTTGATCCAGCGCCATAGAACAGCTGCGGACCAGTCAGTATGCAACTTCTACGACAACAATACAAGCGATCTGACATCAATTTAATGTTAATTTTTTCTCTTTGGTCATTGCTATTTTAGCAACCCAAAGAGCAAACTTCTTCCGGATCATCGCAATCGGAAAGACGATCAGTATGAAGATCACCAAGAGATACGTCCGGATTCTCAGGGTGTCTACACGATGCGCTTTGAAGAGTACCGCATACGTCAAGAAGGAGAGGAAGAGAAGAAAGATCCAAATGAAGAGCTGCACGACAATGATCCTGAGGAGCTTTCCTTTCGTTGCACGCCCCCCGGCGAGGAAACCCGTAAACGCAATATCCAGCACTTTTCCATTAAAATATTCCCAGATTGCGACTGTCAACAAGAGCGTAACAATGACGGCAAATGTTAGCTGCATCCTGACTCTTCCTTCAACGACATTTTGGCGAGAGGAGACCGGCGGAATAGCGAACCACCACGCAGTATCCATGCATCGGCGCAGCATCGTGCAATGGGAATGAAACTCTGCGACTCCTGGTCGAGTGCGTGCGGGCCGTAATGTAATTTCTGCTAGGTTGAAAAGCAACGCGGCATGGAGTGGATCGCCTTGAAATTGAAAAGCCCGGCTTCGATGCAAGAGACCGGGCATTTTCAACGAAAAGTGATGACCTAATTTGGACGCGGCGATGAAATCGAGAGCAAGAATCCGTCCGGGTCCTTCAATCTGAACATCCGCGATCCCCACGGCATATCGGCGGGCTCAG
>CAYLMV010000179.1:0-1263 GCA_964384415.1 uncultured Chitinophagaceae bacterium
TCTCGTTTCCCCTTGACATTTGACCCATGAAGTCGTAAGTTTTCCGCAAGCAAGAGCCGGCTGTCCGCGAATGGCCGCTGAATAGACTGCTTTTCAACTTCTGAGCCCCCCTCCTCCACGAGGCTCTCCGGGTTCTTTCCGTCAGGCCGGCGCCGCTGACCAACGTTCAGAATCTCCTGCTCATACCATCGATCTGAAACAGACTGAGAGTGATATGACCGCCATCTCCAAGCTCACTCGCCGTGAGTTCATCAAGATTACCGGCATCGTCGCTGCGGGACTTAGCTTCATTTCCGGATGCCTTCCGCTGCGCCGCTCCGAAAAAAAGATTTTGTCGGATGATGATATTACTTTGCTCGGCGCGATCGCGGAACAGATTGTTCCTACCGATGAATGGCCCGGCGGGCGAGATGCCGGGGCGGTGAATTTCATTGAGAAGCAGCTTGCCGGACCGTACCGCCGTTTCCAGCACGACTATCGCAAAGGGCTTGACGCGATCACGCAAACCTGCACGGACAAACACGGAAAAAGATTCGAGGCTCTCTCGTGGGATGAACAGACATCCTTCCTTCAAGAGATGGAATCGGGCGCCCTGAACGGCGGGGCCTGGAAGAACGGTTTCAGCCGGCATTTCTTTGAATTGCTCCGCAGCCATTCCCTCCAGGGTTACTACGGGAGCCCTCGCCACGGCGGAAATAGAAATTATGTAAGCTACAAGATGATGGGCCTCGACGAATTTCAAGTTGTCGGACAAAACCGGTATCGGTCGTAGCATATGAGCAATAAACATGTTAATGCGGTTGTGATCGGTGCGGGTGCAGGCGGCGGAGTCGTCGCCAAAGAACTCAGCACTGCAGGGTTGTCCGTCGTTCTATTCGAGCGGGGGGAATGGGGATCCTATGACGCTCATGACCATGACGAGCTTCTCTCTCAGCGCACGACGGTGCTGGGGAATGCTTTCGGACCGGACGATGAACGGTACCGCCGCGTGGTCGTGAACGATGACGGCAGCACGGAGGTGGTCTATCCGAGCGATGGTGCCTACAACAACGTCGCCGCGTGTGTCGGATCGGGAACGGTGAGCTACGGCGCCATGGCCTGGCGCTTCATGGAAGAAGATTTTCGCATGAAAACCACCTACGGTCGCGTGGAAGGATCGACCCTCGAAGATTGGCCTATCACGTATCACGATCTTGAGCAATGCTATGAAAAAGCCGAATGGGAGATCGGCGTCGCCGGAGACGCTTCGCTGAATCCATTCGC
>CAYLMV010000179.1:1363-6072 GCA_964384415.1 uncultured Chitinophagaceae bacterium
AAAAAGCCGAATGGGAGATCGGCGTCGCCGGAGACGCTTCGCTGAATCCATTCGCTGCCCGCAGAGAAAAGCCGTACCCGATGGTGCCGTTCTCCTACAACAAGGAAGCAAAGATCCTCGAAACGGCGATGCGGCACATTGGACTGCATCCTTTTCCCATCCCTATGCTGCGAAACTCGGTCGCATACAACGGCCGCCCGGCGTGCGTCCGAAGGCGATCCTGTTGCGGCTTCGGCTGCCCCCTCAACGCAAAGTCCGGAACTCACAACACCGTCATTCCCACGGCGCTCTCGACGGGGCAATGCGAGCTCCGCACGAATTGCATTGTGAGCGAATTGATGATTGATGAACAGGGGAAGATTACCGGCGTCGTGTATTTCGACCCGGACAATACCAAGCAAGTGCAGAGCGCCGATATCGTCGTCATCTCCGCTTCCGCGACGGAGACGCCGAGGCTTCTTCTCAATTCAAAAGCGAAGCAGTTTCCCGCGGGGGTTGGCAATCGGTACGATTGGGTGGGCCGCAACCTGCAGGGGCACGCGTATACCGGTGCGTTCGGTTTGTTTGAAGAAGATATTTTTGACGACGTCGGCCCCGGAGCATCGATCGCCGTCAGCGATTTCAGTCACCACAATCCGGGGATCGTGGGCGGCGGCATTCTCGCAAACGAATTCGTCAGGCTGCCCTACCTGTTCAGCGGTATCCGTCCTCCGGGATCGCCGACATGGGGGAAAGCACACAAAGAATTTCAGCGGAAATATTTCAGGCACAATGCCCAGGTGGTCGGGCCGATCCAGGAGATGCCGTTTTTTGACTCACGGGTACAAGTTGACCCCGCAATCACAGACGCGTGGGGCATTCCGGTGGTCAAACTTTCCGGACATCGTCATCCTCAGGATGCCGAAGGGTGCGATTTTCTGTCGCGCAAGGCAGAGGCAATTCTCAAAGCAGCGGGAGCGTTCCAGACATGGCGGCACCTCCCCGGCCTCGGCCTCAGCGGCGGTCAGCACCAGGCGGGTACGTGCCGCATGGGCAATGATCCGCAGACTTCCGTCACCGATAGGTACGGCCGCGTTCACGACACACCGAACGTTTTTGTTGCGGACGCAAGCCTTCATGTTAACAACGGTGGCTTCAATCCCGCTCTTACGATCATGGCACTCGGGTATTGGGTGGGCGGATTTATTGCGAAGGAGTGGCAAAAAGGAAATCGGTTTGCATGAGTTCTCTATTCTCCGTGGCCCTTACATTCAGACATCTCAGTGAAAAAGCACAATAAGCTCTTCGTTACCCTCTCTGCTGCGGTATTGTTTATCCTCGTTGTCGCCGGCAGTTTCACTTACTATTGGGATACCGCGTCTCCCCAGTCGACCTGTGCCACGTGCCATGAAATCGAAAGTTCATCCAACATGTGGGCGCAGAGCGGACACCGGGCCCTGCACTGCAAGGAATGCCATGGAACGGCGTTCAGCAACGGCCTCCACAGCCTGCAGGAAAAAGGGATGATGCTTGTCCATCATTTCACCGAGCAGGAAGGAGAAGAAGTGCCTCTGACCGAAGCGCAGATTCTGGAAACGATGGAAAATTGCAGGCGCTGCCATGGAATGGAGTATGCCAAGTGGACGTCGGGCGGCCACTCGGCAACGTATGCGGCAATATTTCTGAACGAGAAACATAATTCCACGGAACAACCGAACGCCGACTGCCTTCGCTGCCATGGAATGTTTTTTGAAGGAGCCATCAAAGATTTAGTAAAGCCTCTCAGCACAAAGGGGCCTTGGTCGCTCACGTCGCCGGAGAAATCATCCCAGCCGGTGATCCCATGCTTTACCTGTCACAAGGTCCACCGCCAGGGGGCGCCGGAGGTTCCTGCAAACCACTCCGATCCCAAAAAGATCTTCTATAACAGACAAGCCAGTCTTCCGAAAGCGCTGTTCTATTACCGGTACGAGAAGACGCATGTCGAGCTCTCGGATCTGCCTTATCCAACGATATGGGACGGCAAGAGGAAGATTGAACTCTCGGACGATCCCCTTCAGAGAAACTGTCTGCAATGCCACTCACCCAATGCATTCCACCAGGCGGGCACCGGCGACGACCGGACCCCGCGAGGGATTCACGAAGGCCTCAGCTGCCTCTCGTGCCACGATCAACACAGCAACGAATCGAAACAGAGCTGCAAGAATTGCCACCCGGCCATTTCAAACTGTCAACTCGATGTGACAAAGATGAACACGACCTTTGCCGACATCAACAGTCCGCACGATATCCACTCGATGCGCTGCATCGATTGCCATACCAAAGGCATTCCGAAAAAGAAGGGGGAGAGGGAGTGAGGAAGATGGGAGATGGAAGAGGGATGATGGAAGAGGGATGATGGAAGATGGGAGATGGAAGATGGAAGATGGAAGATGGAAGGGGGGAAGAGGGAAGAGGGGAGTTCGGAAGGTGATGGTTCTCGATTGAAGTGAGGATGAGGTCTTGCGTTGGCGAACACCGGCGGCGAAATATTTGCCCGCCGGTATTCTATTTCGTCTCTAATGATTACCGCCGCCTGATACTCTCAGCTTCTTCGCATTCAGTTCGGCGACTCTCTGCTGAACATACATCGAAACACCTTGTGCCCCGCCGTACGCCTCGCCAAGCCGCTTCGTCGCGGCAATTGCCTTGTCGTAATCTCCTACCACTTCGTCTGCCTGGGCCAGAATGATAAGAGGGTTGAACTGATTTAGCGGTTCGGTCATCGGACCTGACAGGAACGGAGTTAGTTCAGTGATGATCTCCGACGCATATTCGCGCGCGTGTAGCGAGTCCCCGCCCATTGCATACAGCTGGACGACGTCGCTTTTAGAGCGATAATCAAGCGCAAAATTGGCGCGTGGGACGCAATACTCCATCCTGTTCAAAACCGCGACAGCCTCGGAGGGGGCGTGCTTTGCGTCGGTGAGATATACCGCGTACGTCACGAACGCTTGACGGTAGTTGATGATAAGCCGCCTCTGATTTTCATCGAAGTGCACGCTTGGATCACGAAGCCCGCGCCAGCGGAAAGGATATGCCGGCGAAGTAGAAGGGCTCTGAAAGTCGGTCATCAGTTCATCGTGGAGAATTTTTTCGTTGACGCCTTCCCACTGAGTTCGAATCGTTCTCGGGACGAGCTTTAACGCGAGCCCCCGCACTTCCATATGGTCCTGGAGCCCGATCTTGCTGTCGTCCCCGCTCGTCGTGGCGAAATAAATCGGACGCTGCCAATTCGAAGTGCGGATGATATCGAACACGAGGATATCCTGCACCCGGAGGGCTTTGACGTTCCCGAACTGGAGCGTCGCCGGCAGGACAAATTTCAACGTGTCGACAATATCCAGCCCGCGCGGGTCTTTGTTCGAAGCGTCCCACCCTTCAGCGGCGTTCCTCGTCACCGGCAGAGAAAATGTCTGAGGTTCGTATTGAACGGGAAGTATGCCGGTGATTTGATCATCGGCCATGCTGATGGGAACCTTCTTTGCACCGAACGGTTCATCGTGTTTCAACTGCTTGATGTACCAATCTGTGTTTGCCAAACTCAGGCATATAACCCGGACGTCCCTCCGAATTCCCTCTACATCCTGGAGATACCAAAGCGGGAATGTGTCGTTGTCTCCGTTCGTGATAAGAATCGCATCCTTTTCCGTGCTCTGCAGCAGGTTGTATGCATAGTCCCACGCGAGGTAGTGTCCCGAGCGGCTCGACGGGTGAATCGTCGTCCGCAGCATGTTGACCGGAACGAAGAGGAATGCCGCTGCCATGACGACATATCCCGCGGTGCGGGCGGATTTCTCGTTCAGCTTCTGCTCAAGGTAGTTCACGATCGCCAGCGTGCCAAAGCCTATCCAGACACAGAATCCGAAAAATGAGTAGACAAAGAAGTAATCTCGTTCCCGGGGCTGCTCCTGCTGCATGTTGAAGTAGATCGCCAGGGCAATTCCGGTGAGCAGAAAATAGATGGTCATGATAAACGCCATCTTCTGGTCTATCTTCCAATGGTAATAGAACCCGATCAATCCGATCAGAAGAGGTATGCCGAAGAGTTGACCGAACCGAACGCCGGCGCCCTGCCAGTCATCCTCCTTGCCGATAAAGTTCCAGCCAAAATATCTGATGTACATGTGGTTGATCTGGTAGCTCAGGAAGTAATCGAGGTCGCTCGTGTAGCTCTTAAAATACTGCACCTTATCCGGCTCGTTGGACCAGCGCCGCTGAAGGAGGGGCGTCTCGCCATATTGTTCCCGTTCGAGGTACTGGACCAGGCGCTTCAATGTACTGGGATCGTCTTCGTTCATCGGCGGGTGTTCATTCGAACGCATGTACACTACCGCATAGATGGAATAGCCGAGAAGGATTAAAAGAAAAGAAAGGGCCGCGATGTTGAGAATTCTCTTCTTGTTCTTGTATGAATAATAGAGCAGAAAGAGGGCGCCCAGTGGGAGGGCGACGGCCACGGCAAGCCAGAGGTCTGATTGAATTCCGAAGACCGACCGGTCCAGCATCGACGGGTACCATTTCACGATTCCGGGATACACGGTAAAGAAGATCAGCGCCGCAACCACGCCGAATTTTATTACATCTGTTGAAAAGGCGAACGTTCGTAGCGAATGTTTATAGAACCGGAAGTAAACCACGAGGATCGCCACAAAAAATCCCATGAGACCATGGATATGGATCCCGGTGGT
>CAYLMV010000180.1:0-6045 GCA_964384415.1 uncultured Chitinophagaceae bacterium
CAGGAATAAATAGAGCGGAAAAAGGAGTCCGTTATGTCTTTCCGATTGCCGGAATAACATATCTTTTTCACATGTCTCCTATTTCTTTGCCTCAGCGTTTCAAAGAATTTATTCTATGCTCAAAAGACGAAGCCTCTTTATTGCATCTTCCTGAAGGTGCAACTATGAAGGCATTATTGACTTATTCAGGCGCCAAGATCTAAGGTGCGCCCTAACCATTTTAAAAAGGAAAAGAGTCCCCGCTAAAGAACAGCGGTATTTCACAAACAACGCTCAACGAGAGAGATGGAGCAAACGTGAAAACAGCTTCTATTATTTGTCTACTTACCGTCTCTACGCTCTTTGCCAATGATTTTCTACAATCACAAACAAGACCTCTTCCAATAATTGTTACTTGTAGGGAATCTTCTCTTAGAGGATCCTATGTCCTACAAGTTCAAAATTCCTCCAATGACAAATTGGATTTATGGCTACAAGCCAAAGGCAAAGTTTCTCCATTGCTTCTTCCTGCTGGCAAGATGGTTGAAATTGGCTGGGCACAAGGTTATCGTTTTGACGCTAATAATCTCTTTCTCATCGGAGGGAGCGGATATGATACTATTAGACAGGTAATGCCGAATGTTGAACTATCTTTAATGAGGCTTGAACACCGAAAAGAGGGTGGTTTTGAACTTAGCTTTTCTCAATCCTACGTTCAGAAAAAGGCACAAGATTTCAAGCTTCCCATAAAAGTATCCTATTCGCGCGGTGATATAGAAATCAAAGAGGTGCCTCAGATGGAATTGAGAGAGGGGTCCAACAGAATGTATGCTCATTGCGTTGTAGAAGCTTCTGGGGCTCGGGGAAGAATTCCGTTAACTCTTTCATTTATTCCAGAATATATCCCGGCCACTGGACAGCTTGTTGCCTCTCAAATCCAAATTGAAAAGTCTGATCAGGGAATTGTTTTGCAACAATATATTGATTTTGCCACAGATCTTGTAAATGCATTTCTCCCAGCTGTATTTTCTAACTATGTCCTTTACACGGTCCCGAAATCATTATTGCCAGCTGCCAAATTGTTTAGAGTCCACGATGCAAGTGTTACCGATGGAAGACTGGTGCTTGCTATATTCTAAACGCAACACTCTCTTTTTGGAAATATTTGCCTCGTATTTATTGATAGCAGGCCTAACCAGCGGTTCAAGTCACGCCTCTGGCTTGATGGCGAAAAGCGCTCACTGACGGAACTCACTAAAACAATTGCAGATGATCCCCTCCCACCCACCAACATTCATCGTCAATCACGGCGGTGTTCACAGGCGCTGCAAGAAGACACTCAAGAAATCCGACATCAAGATTCAGTCCTACGAGTCATTGAATCTTCTAGCGGAGCCATTGAAGATCTATTGTCATCATTGCCAGGAAGATTTTTGGGCTACCTCAATTGATGTTTGGCTGTATATCAATTTATCGATAAGGGAGCTGTTCTATGAAGTGTCGATTGCTGAGGTCTTAGGACAGCGGGAGAAGTTGGAGATTGAATATCGATCAGGATTGAAAGTCGTGAGCAGACGGGAATTGGATGGCTGACAAAATTTAGATCTAATTTACCTTCAACAATGGAACAATATTTGGATCTTTAAGCATCAACCAGCCTAGCTGATTTCGAGACAAAGCTCTCACACAAATAATAATGAGCCGTTTTATTAATTGGATCGGCTTTTCTCGGATTGATTACAATATCAATGTTGTTTGGCGATACTGAAATCAGTCCAATGTTATTTCGTCTTAACAGAACCTTGTCCACTCTGTGGTAATACTTATGAGAAATTGCAAGAAAACTTTTATTCGAATAATGCTTATATCGCAAGGCCTGATAAAATCCTTTCCTCCAATCCTCTAATTTTGCTTCTACTGAAAATAGATCCCACAAACATGGCTTATAGTTCTGCTTAATTACTATTCGACCTTCGTCATATTCAACGATATAGTTTAAATCTTTTAGATATCGTATTAAGGATAAGAATTTTTCCTTTTTCAATTTGTTCTTCGATACTGTATCTGTAACAGTAATTATCCTGTTCTTGCCATTAAAATAATTGACAAGATAAAACATCGACTCAAAGTCTCCTAATGTGTTTCTTCTCACAAAATCTTTAGTCGTAAAGACTAAATCGGCTATACCCATTCCTGAAGAAAATTCCTCTAAGAAATGTTCTGTATTGTAAATTTGGGAGAGGTGTTCCCTCAAAACCGGAATCATGTCTTTTTCGTATCTGAACATATATGAATCTACGAATTTATGGCTTGAAATACCTCTTTCCAATTCAACAAGTGTTGATAGTCAGACGTCTTAAATACGTCAGGTAATTGCTTATGATTATTTATTGCCTCGTCTACCCTACTCAGAAAATATCCAATCCTTTCTGCTTGGGGGATTGATTTGATCTTCTCTATCTCGATATGATATTGCTCCAGAAAATGCAGTTTATTATTTGATGCTTCAATAATTTCAACATAATTTTTGCCATTACAGTAATAACAATGGCAGCTGCCTACCTTATTAATAATTGTCTGTAACTTTACCGGGTTTTTTCTTTCTACAGAAATTAAGCTGAGAAGCTTTGGTATATAGTATCGTTCGTATAAATTGTAGGCCTCGTTCTCATCTTTGTAAAGCCCTTCATAAAAACTGTCAAATCTCGCTGCACCTGCTGTGAAGCCACAAACTCCGGCACAGAGTAGACCAAATCCTAAAGAATTAATTCTACCAGCTATGACCGGCTTATTAGTATTTCTTTGAAGCGCAATTAGGGTTGTGATATAACTATAAAGTGTCGTAATATTTGTCGTATTATCGATACAATCGACATAGATGAAATATCCATCGCAATCAAAAGCAGAAAACATATTGAGTAAGTCTATTCTATTTCTGTCATCGAGTAAGCTATCGGCAAGCAAACATATACCAGCATAAAGTTGTTTGTTACCGTATTCAGCAACAGACGCTTTATAGTCAATACTTTCCTTCAATAATTTTATATCAAGATCAAACCATTCAGCAACAGGATTCCGCCGTTGAGTAACTGGAACATTTGTATTGTGCATGTAATGATATGGTGAAACGAATATATCTGCACCGAGTTTAAACTGTTGGTCGATCACCTGCTTTACATATTCTTGTTTTTTTCGATTGTCTTGAAAATAGTCTGGTGTAATAACTTTAAATTTTGATGGGGCATAAGGTAGTTCCCGGAGACCTTTTACTCCCCCCTGCGCGGGATAAGCCAATCTCATTGTCGCTGGATCAACCATTCTTTCAAATTGACTCGATGAAATTAATTTCAGAAGTTTCTTTTGACTTTGATGGTTCGCTGGAAATTCAACAAATATCTTTGATTTGTTGTGGTCGGTAAATTCCTTTAATGCATTAAATTCATTCCACAAGCGAAGGTAAAACTTTGGACTTAAATCATAGACTTTGTCAGCAAGTTTTATTACATCGGACTTAAGAGCATCTATGATAAGGGACGCTTTGGTAAACCGTTTATATGGATCTTTCTCTAAAAGTTTTAATATTATATTTTCAACTTTGTTGTTAATTAATGGCAACCACCTTCGAGGAGGGATTGGGTGAGCATTCTTAATCTTATCATAAAGCTCTGGTAATGAGTGAAATTCGTAAGGAAGTTGTTTTGTGACCATTTCATAAAAAATTACACCGGCTGTATATAAATCACTTCTTTTGTCAATGTGTTTGCTATCTGTTATCTGTTCCGGTGACATATAGATAGGGGACCCCATTACATTTCCAGTCGTTGTAATAGAAGTGTAATCTATTACTTTCGAAATTCCATAGTCAACAATTTTGATCCCTTCATCGCAAATAATTATGTTCTCTGGCTTTAGATCTCGATGAATAATTCCCTTGTTTTCTTCATCCCCCCTTATATTATGCAATGCTTTAATGCCTTCTAGTATTTTTTGGAAGATGTCAATCGATGTTGTTTCATCAATAACTCCTTCTGTCAACAATCTTCTGAGGGTTTTACCTTTCGCATATTCCATAACGAGAAAATATGAAGGCACACCCAGAAGAGTCTCCTTGAAATCGTCAACATATCTGATCAAATATGGATGGTTCACGGATTTCATTATTTCAATTTCCCGTTTAATTCTATTGTTTTCTCCTTTTTCAAGGAACTCTTTTAACACGTAATCTTCCCTGAAAATCTTTATTGCATATTCACTTCCATTTTTCAGCGCCTTGTAAACAGACCCGAACCCCCCACTATCAATGAATCCTAATATTTGATAGCCATTAATTGTCGTTCCTATAACGCTCATAGTAAGTCTACATTTTTAGTTGATGAATTGATGTCAAACCCGCGTCCACCGGAATGAAGCCACTAAATCGAGTAAACAAAAAACCCCTGCCAGCATGGCAAGGGCTCCATTATCCCCCCGCGCTATGGCGCAAATATATCACTCCCCAGATGGATTGTCAAACGCCCGCTGAAGTGCAACAGCCTCGACCAGCGCTAATGCCTCCATGATCTCCACCTTACATTCGAAACACATTTCCACATACTCCAAGATTTCCTCGGGCAGCTGATCCTGCAAATCCAATACCAGGGCGTCGATGTAAGGGGAGAGTCGTTTTTGCTAAGTCAATTGCTGGATAACGATTATTGTCATAAGGTCCCGGTCAATAGGGTGCGCAGTTTGAGTGGATATAGATTTGGAGAAGTTGAGGCAATATTGCCTCTTGACATATTCGCAGGAAACCATTATTATTGCGCTACAATCTGATATTTCTGGGGAAGGGGATGCACTTCGTTTTTCCAATTCCAATCATAATTCCGCTTTCGTGCGTTCTGTTTCAGCAAAGCAGTTCTGCCGCCTTTTGTTGTTCTATCTGATAAGATCTATTTCTATTTATGAAGAGGACCCTTTTCTGATAGCGATAGATTGTTAAGGAGAAAAATAATGCTAAAGCAAACATACCAATCAAAATCAATATGGCCTCTTTTCATCTCGGCATTACTTCTCAGTTTTGCTTTCTTTGTTCCAGAATCTCATTCGCAATGGGTCCGCGCCAAAGGCGCTACTCGCCAAACTGTGTTGAGTTTTGTAACGAAAGGTTCCACCATCTTCGCTGGTGCGCGACACGGTCCATTTCCCGATACAACCTATATCGGCGGGGCGCTTCGTTCAACTGACAACGGGGCGACTTGGGTTACGATCGACAGCGGCTTTGTCAGCCAGACCGTTTTTTCGGTGTCCGTTTATTCACTTCTGGCAAATGGAGACAGCTTGTTGGCAGGGACTTCGAATGGAGTCTATGTTTCAACGAATGACGGAACTAATTGGAAAGACGCAAGCACAGGTATCGATAGCGATGATGCGTCGAGAAATGTTCAGGCGTTGCTTCTTTCCGGCTCAAATCTCTTTGCCGGAACACAAAACGGTATCTTCTACTCTAGTGATCGTGGTGCAAATTGGGTCCGCAGAGATTCGGGGCTAGGACTCAATAACCCCTCAAAAAATGTGTTGTGTATGACATCGATCGGCCAAGTTGTATTTGCTAGCGTCAACACAGATGACATCTATGCTTCTTCGGATACAGGTAAAAGCTGGACGAAACCATTCAAGTCCTTCCGCTCTGTAATGTCGTTTGCAGTGATGGAATCTACATTTTTTGGAGCATATGAGCCGATATGGATATCCCCAGATAGCGGCAAAAGCTGGTCCGGGCTCATTACTAGCCCACGGGATACTGTTACCAACGATCTTTGTGCGGTTGTAGCCCTCAACACATACAAACAGTATCTATTTGCCGGCACCTTGTTCTATGGCATCTACCTCTCCCCTGACCTCGGAAAAAGCTGGAATGCAATTAATGGTGGGTTTGAAGGGAATTCCTTTTTTGATGTGTGGAGTATTACTATTGCAGGAGACTATCTACTCATTGGAGGAGTTAGTTCTCAATATACTGGGATTTGGAGACGACCGCTTTCAGAAGTGATTACCTCGATTCCGAGGAGACAGATACCAATTCCG
>CAYLMV010000181.1:0-6000 GCA_964384415.1 uncultured Chitinophagaceae bacterium
GCCTCAGCGGGGGGAAACGACGGGATTTCTGATTTTGCCCGTTCAAGCGTCAGCCAGCTCCTCTCCACGCAGCTGAACCGCTTGTCCCAGGAATATCTCGCAGGGGCAAACCTCAACGTGGGAGTTGATTCGTACCAAGACTATTCTACCGGCAATGCGGAAGGACGGACCCAACTGAAACTTGCGCTCTCGAAGCAGCTTTTCGATGAACGAATGACAGTTCAGGTGGGAGGAGATGTGGACCTTGAAGGGAGGAGAAGTCAGGAGAATTCGCTCAATAATTTCGCCGGCGACCTCAAGGTTTTGTATAAACTCAGCGAGGATGGCCGCTGGCAGTCGCAGGTCACAAGGCAAAATACTTATGAGGGAGCGATTGACGGGGATATCACGAAAACGGGCGTAGGAGTCGTGTTCACCATCGATTTCGACAAACTCTACGGTATTTCTCTCAAGCCGGTTCCTGACAAGAAAGTGAAATAAATGCGATCGAGGTCCAACCTGACACGTGTGTTTATCTATCTTCCTCTCGCGGGCGTACTTGTTGGATATGCCATAGGATGCAGCAATGCATCGTATCTGGCAAAAGGCGAGAAGCTGTACACGGGAGCGGATGTCACTATCGGATCGAAAGAGGCTATCCCAAACCAGGGAGATTTGCAGAGCGACCTAAAGCTTCTTGCTAAACCGGAGCCAAACGGAAAACTTCTCGGACTGATCCGCCTTAAGTTGTGGTTGTATAACGTGGGGATTTTCAAGAACAGCCTGGGAGAGCCCCCGGTGTTGCTGCAAGCTGTCGCTCCCGATCGGGTTGTCGATAGAATGCGAGCCTACCTGGAAAGCAAAGGATATTTCTGGACGGATGTTCATTACACTGTCGAGGATGAGGGGAGTACCGCCGACATTCAATACACGGTCGACATCCGATCGCCGTACAGAATCAACGGCATTACCGTGAAGGGGGACAGCTCCGCTCTCGTTGAAGCAATCCGATCGACAATGGGAAAAACGATTCTCGCTGCGGGCGAACAGTATGAGGTAACGAAACTGAAAGAGGAGAGAGACCGGATCGATGCAGCCCTCAAAGAAATGGGATACTTCTATTTCTCTCCCGACTTCATTGTGTTTCAGGCAGATTCTACCGCCGGGAACAAGACGGTTGATCTGTCTCTTCATGTGAAAAAAGACATGCCGGCCGAGGCGAGTCGAGTCTATTCGATTGGCAACATCTATATCTACTCCGACTACTCATTGAACCGGGACAGTGTAGCAATCCCTTTGGGAGACACCCTCAGTGTCGGCGGATGTTACTACATTGACCTTGAAAACAAGTTCAAACCTCAAGCCATCATCCGTTCTGTGTTCTTCAAAAAAGGAGTGGTCTACAGCAGAAAGAACCATGATCTCACACTGAACAGACTTATGAACCTCGGTGTCTTCAAGTTTGCCAATATACGGTTCATTGAAAAAGACTCGGCAGGTATCCCGTTCCTGGAACCTCATATCTATCTGACTCCGCTTCCAATGAAAACCCTTCGGTTTGAGTTGGATGGCGTTTCTCAGTCCAACAATCTTGCGGGACCGGTCCTTAAATCGAGTTTCCGGAACAGGAACCTTTTCGGAGGGGCTGAGCTCTTTACGCTTACATTTGAAGCCGGAGTTTCGGTACCCGTGGGCGGAGGACAAACCGGCGGGAATTCGTACGAGTTGGGGAGTCGCGGAGAATTGGACCTTCCCAAATTTATTATTCCGTTCGGACTCGATAACGATTCCAGCCTCTTTGTGCCGAAGACGCGCCTCGGATTGGGGGTGAGCTTATTGCATCGCCTGCTTTATTACCAGCTTTTCTCGACGGACGCTTCCTTCGCCTATATCTGGAAACAATCTGCGAACACCGAACAGAGCCTCAGTCCGCTTTCGATTACCTTTGCACATCTCACAAACAGAACGCAGATTTTCAACGATCTGCTCAGTTCTAATCCATTTTTGAAAAACAGTTTTAATGAGCAGTTCATCATCGGTCAAACCTATTCCTACACATACAATAACCAGCTGGAAAAGGAACGCAAGAACCATCTCTACTTCAAGGGGAGCATCGACCTTTCAGGAAACGTGGTCGGACTGGTGCAGTCACTCTTCACAAAACACACGGCGACGCCCGAGACTCCCTATACCCTCTTCGGAACTCCATACTCGGAGTACTACAAGTTCGATATCGATCTACGGAAATATTTCAACGCCAACGATCAGGGAGCGTCATTCGCCAACAGGCTGATCGTGGGAATAGGATTTCCGTACGGAAACTCCACCTCGCTTCCGTATGTGAAGCAGTTTTATATCGGGGGGACCAACAGCGTGAGAGCGTTTGTCGCCGGCGGCCTCGGCCCCGGTTCGTACAAGATACCAGACAGCGCCGCCTCGAATTCTTTTATCGACCAGGCCGGGGACATCAAGCTTGAGGCAAATAGCGAATACCGTTTTCCGCTCATCAGTGTTCTTAAGGGAGCGGTGTTTGTCGATGCCGGCAATATCTGGTTAATGCGGGCGGATTCCAGCCGTCCCGGAAGTCAATTCTCTTCAAGCACATTTCTGAATGAAATTGCCGTTGGAACAGGTTTCGGCTTACGGGTTGATCTTTCGTTCTTCATCCTCCGCGCTGACCTGGCCTTCCCGCTCCGTGTTCCCTCACTGCCAGTGAACGAACGCTGGGTCATGAATAAGATCAATGTTGGCTCCCCGTCCTGGAGAAAAAACAATCTTGCCCTGAATATTGCCATCGGATATCCATTTTGATGCGTGCCGGCGCCGATCGAGTGATCTGACCCCGCGTGACCATCGGAGCCAGTTGCATAAGCATCCTTTTCAGATCATACAGACGACGGAAAGTTCGTTTTCCAGCCTACAAGGCCCCCCTGCTGTTTCGAGAGGGATTAACCCCTCTTTCATCCCTTGGGTCGATTCCATTAGACAGGATCGATTGGTATATAGTAGTGAAGCGGGAACCGTTGTCACTCGAATTCACAGCGAGAAGGAACATCCGCGCGCCGCTCCGGGAAGCTTTGCCCGGCCAGGCACAATCACAGAAGTAGTCTCTTCATCCACAGCGCACTGATCGACCATCCCAGAAAAGAGAGCCCAATTGGAAACTCCACATACCGACGCCATACCATTAATACCTCCGCTTATCTCAGCGAAAGAAGCCGAGCGCCGCGATGCGGGTGCGGTGGAAGTTATCACCGAAGTGCGGCGTAAAGAGGCTGTCCTCAAGGCTGGAGCGCTGCAGAATGCAATTCTCAACAGCGCAAATTTCTCGAGCATCGCCACCGATGAAGAAGGTGTCATCCAGATTTTCAACGTCGGCGCCGAACGAATGCTCGGATACGCAGCCGCCGACGTGGTGAACAAGATCACACCGGCCGACATTTCTGACCCGCAAGAATTGATCATCAGGGCGGCGGCCCTGAGCCTGGAATTAGATACACCGATCACGCCCGGCTTTGACGCACTGGTGTTCAAGGCCTCGCGAGGCATTGAAGACATTTACGAACTGACATATATCCGAAAGGACGGCAGCCGCTTTCCTGCCATCGTCTCGGTCACCGCGCTTCGGGAGGCTCAAAACGGGATCATCGGGTACCTGCTCATCGGAACCGACAACACGGCACGCAAACAGGCAGAAGAAGCGCTGCTGAAGGCGGGAGCCTTGCAGAGTGCGATATTCAACAGCGCGAACTTTTCGAGTATTGCCACAGACGCAAAAGGAGTTATCCAGATCTTTAACGTCGGTGCAGAACGCATGCTCGGTTATACCGCCGCGGATGTAATGAACAAGATCACGCCGGCAGACATCTCCGATCCACAGGAGGTGATTATCCGCGCGAAAGCACTGAGCGTAGAACTTGGAACGCCGATCACTCCCGGATTCGAGGCACTGGTATTCAAGGCCTCGCGCGGAATAGAAGACATTTACGAATTAACCTACTTCCGCAAAGACGGGAGCAGATTTCCGGCGGTCGTCTCTGTCACGGCCCTTCGCGATGAACAGAACGCCATTATCGGCTACCTGCTGATTGGCACCGACAATACTGCACGCAAGCAGGCTGAGGAAGCTCTCCTCAAAGCCGGGGCGTTGCAGAGCGCAATCTTCAACAGCGCAAACTTTTCGAGTATTGCGACAGACGCAAAAGGAGTGATCCAGATCTTTAACGTCGGTGCAGAACGGATGCTTGGTTATACCGCCGCGGATGTGATGAACAAGATTACGCCGGCCGACATCTCCGATCCCCAGGAAGTTATTGCACGTGCCAAGGCTTTGAGCGTCGAGCTGTCAACGCCGATCACTCCTGGTTTCGAAGCACTCGTCTTCAAAGCCTTGCGTGGCATTGAGGATATTTATGAATTGACCTACATCCGCAAGGACGGCAGCCGTTTTCCGGCGGTCGTCTCCGTTACAGCGCTTCGTGATGCGCAGAACGCGATTATCGGCTACCTCCTTATCGGTACCGACAATACCGCGCGCAAACAGGCGGAAGAAGCGCTGCTGAAAGCCGGAGCCCTTCAACGCGCGATTTTTAACAGCGCCAATTTTTCGAGCATCGCCACTGATGCGAATGGCGTTATCCAGATCTTTAACGTCGGCGCTGAGAGGATGCTCGGATACAAGGCTTCCGAGGTGATGAACAAGATCACGCCGGCAGACATTTCCGATCCCCAGGAGGTTATCGCCCGCGCCAAGTCGCTGAGCGTCGAACTCGGAACTCCGATTACTCCGGGCTTCGAGGCGTTGGTCTTCAAGGCTTCGCGCGGGATCGAAGATATCTACGAATTAACGTATATCCGCAAAGACGGCAGCCGCTTTCCGGCAGTCGTCTCCGTTACCGCGCTTCGCGATGCGCAGGATGCCATCATCGGCTATCTGCTTATCGGCACGGAACTGAAGGCCGGAGCATTGCAGAGTGCGATATTTAACAGCGCCAATTTTTCAAGCATAGCGACCGACGCGAAGGGCGTCATTCAAATTTTCAACGTCGGAGCCGAACGCATGCTCGGCTACACAGCCGCAGAGGTGATGAACAAGATCACGCCCGCCGATATCTCCGATCCGCAGGAAGTGATTGTGCGGGCGAAGGCATTGAGCGCTGAACTCGACACCCCCATCACTCCGGGCTTTGAGGCATTGGTATTCAAGGCCTCGCGCGGCATTGAAGATATCTACGAATTGACCTACATCCGAAAAGACGGCAGCCGCTTTCCGGCAGTCGTTTCGGTGACGGCTCTGCGCGATGCCCAGAACGCCATCATCGGGTATTTGCTCATCGGCACCGACAACACGGCACGAAAGCAAGTTGAGGCGGAACAGAAAGTGCTCGATCAGCGCCTCCGCGACCAACAGTTCTATACCCGATCCCTCATCGAATCCAACATCGATGCGATCATGACGACCGATCCGTCCGGCAATATCACCGACGTCAACAAGCAAATGGAAGTGCTCACCGGATGCACGCGGGATGAATTGATTGGCGCGCCAATCAAGAGGTACTTTACGGATCCTGATAGGGCAGAGGCTGCAATCAAGCGGGTCCTGACGGAAATGAAAATCACCAACTACGAACTAACGGCGCGAGCCAGAGACGGCAAGGAAACTGTGGTATCGTACAATGCGACGACATTCTACGACCGGGACCGGAAGCTACAGGGAGTCTTCGCCGCGGCGCGGGATGTAACGGAGCGAAAGCGTCTTGATCAAGTGTTGCAGGAAAAAAATGTAGAACTGGAAGGGGCCAGATCCGTGGCGGAAATCGCAAACCTTGCGAAATCTGAGTTCCTCTCCAGCATGAGCCATGAACTTCGAAGTCCGCTGAATGCTATTCTCGGCTTCGCCCAGCTTATGGAATCCGATTCTCCTCCTCCGGGCCCAGCACAGAAGGAAAGCATCGCTCAGATTCTCCAGGCAGGATGGCACCTGTTAAAGTTGATCAACGAGATCCTCGATCTCGCTGTGAT
>CAYLMV010000182.1:0-5845 GCA_964384415.1 uncultured Chitinophagaceae bacterium
CGTTATTGTCTATCTGTTCTAGTCGATACACATATCGACCATTTGCTGCCGTATTATCTATGTAAGAGTACTTGCGCGGCTCGTTGCTCGTTCCTGATCCTTGCACAAAGGCGATCTTCTTCCAGCTGCTGGTTGCCGTTGGGCTAATCGTCTGATTGATTGATGCCAGCATGCTGCGCTCAACTTCATAACCATAATTATTTATTTCTGTCGCTGTTCTCCAATCTAATTCAACCGCATTATTATTAAGCGATGCGGTGAAAGAAGTCAATTCCACCGGCAATGCGCTCAACCAAGGCGTGTAATCAACATAGTCCGAAACTGCATCACCGGTTCCTGTAGTATTAGTCGCTGCATTATAAGGGCCCGTATTACTACCCCACCAGTTGTTTTCAGCGTTAATCGCAGAATGGGTAGAAATAACACCGTAGGAGTTACCAGTGATCGTATTGTTATTCGCTATGACAACACTCGAGTCGGATGCGTCAACGCCGACTTCGATACCTTTGGTGTTTCCGGTGAAAGTGTTATTCGTTATTGTGGCACCAGAAGTGGTTCCTGGCAGAACGTCATTATGAGTACTTATCACTGCGCCCGCCGAGGTTGACCCGTCTGAAAGAGCGACGCCGATATTTCCGGAAACTGTGTTGGCGCTGATCGTCGCTCTACTGTTGCCGCCGACTTCAAACGCAAAATCCAACCAATTACCAGCACCTTTCCCTGTGTAAGTGTTGCCAGTAATGGTTGCCGTTGAGAAGAAAGCCGCGAACACGCCTTCTCGTCCCATACCGCTAAAGTTGTTGTTGCTCACCGTCATAGATGCGCCATACAAAGCGAGGCCGTCACCACTGTAATCGGGACCACTTTCATTGTAGGCAATATCTTCGATAATGTTGCCGTCGATAGTTCCCAACCCATGCGACAGAATGCCGTTGGAAATCAATTGACCTGCTCCGTCCAACGTCACTCCGCTCAGATAAAAAGTCACTCCGGCATTTACTAAAATCCAAGCACTCGAGTTATCAAGAGATGCGGAAGATGTGCCTTGGGCAGGTTTGACGATCGTACTGGTCTTATCTGCTCCAATTATTGTCAGATTTTTAGCAATAACAATTTGTCCAGCTTCCACATACGTTCCCGATGCAATATGAATCGTGCCGCCGGGGCCTGCCGCGGTAATCGCTGCCTGGATCGTTGTAAACTCTTTTCCGGGACCGACATAAAGCGTATTAACTACATATGTGAATGGATCAGCAATCGTAAGCGCTCGTGAGTTGTTTCCAGCTCCATAGATTTGAGAGAACAGGCTATCCATTTCCGTAACATTCCCCACCGTCGCTGCTGAGCCTAGGTATACAATCAAGTTTTGAGAACTAATATTAATAAATGCATTGCCCGTGAAGTCATATTCTGCATTGGTTAAATCATTGTACCCTTTGCCGCTACCTTCATAACCAATTTGGACACCGTACTTGCTATCTCGAATAACATTGTTCCTAAAGTTAAACAAAGGATAATAGTTATTTGTGAAACCGTACAACCTGACAGCAGCTTTTGCGATTGAAACAGTGCTAAAAGTATTGTTACTAATTGTGTTTATGCTATCATTCCATTCTGCAATTTGTAAAGCAGGTTGAGCAGATCCAGTTGCCGTATTACCGGCAATGGTCATGACACTATTCCTTGATAATTGGACAGCACCATAGGCAGAACCAATAATGACGTTACCGCTGATATCTAGGTTTTCTACACCCCTGATGACCATCCCAGAGCCAGCTTCAAAGTCAATACTTCCTGCACTATCCGTAGCATTAATCTTATTATTCGTGACGCTTACATTGTTTGAATATACTCCAGGGGCGTTTCTGCCATCTTGTAGAAAGAGAGCAGTTCCAGAAACATCCGTAAATAAATTGTTCTCAATCGTAATACCACCAATTAATTTTGCACTAGTGCTACCGGGATTGCCGTGATTGGCAATGCTATAATTATCGATTCTTAAATTGTCAAAGGTAATCCCCTCAATGACAACATTTTCAGTATCTATCTCAAGCGTGTTACTGAAGCCGGAAACCGTATTGCCGTGCAACACTGTTTCTGCCCCTCTTGTGCCGGTATTAGGATTAATCGTTGCATTTGCACCAAGTATGGTTAAAGCTTTATCCACCAAAATGTTTTGAGCTATTACATATTCCCCCTCAGCGACATTAATGGTAATATCGCTTCCGGAGGAATTGTTAATGGCATATTGAATTGTGTGCCACGGATTTGATGAGGAGCCATCACCAGGAGGCCCATCATTCCCCGAAGTACTGACATAGAAATTAGCCTGCGCAAAACTCGCGTTCGAAACAAAGAACATGAGCAACGCTGAAGCAATTAATCTGTTTTTCGTGGAAGACATTTCTATTTGAGATCACTAAGTAATAGGTTCATGTCATTCAATGTCGCCCCATGGATTACGAGACGAAGACTCTCTTCGTCTCAATGCCCAGCGTGTAGGCTACTAGGTTTTTAACGAGATAACAATCCCTCATTTTACTCACAGGTTTAGGAGTATCATTAAACATACTTTATCGATGACATTCTCTAAATACAATAGACCGAAAGAATGAAAGAATAATTAATCCCTTGTTGGAAGAGGGCATGGACTCCAGTGGACTGATGGCAAACTCTCTTTGCCGTGTCACGTCATATATATAGAACTTGGCAAATGTAGAAGTCCATATGGCTCCCGTCAAAAAATCCAGAATAACAATTTAAGAATCAGACCTCTTCACCTGTTTCGTTGGATCCCCGTCGTCCCTCAAGTAGAAGCAACGTCAGTGGACCGTTCCATCAGGAGTCACATGTAAGAAGTTCTTGAGATGTTGTGTCGCAAAAACTTGCGCTTCGATTGCGCGAGACCGAATCCGGTCAAGAAGCCAAGGCCACCATGGCCTTTATTTTGCACCAATCTCTTTCTTGAATAAGAATGAATTACAAATCATTCCAGCATAGGGATTAATTCCTTTTTCATTCTTTCGGAGGATGCCACCTGATCCTCAAACTGCCTATTCTCACGTTGAGACTCGGAAGCGGATGGAAATGTATCTTGCGCTGATGGCTACAAAACGCAACGGCAGAATCATCATTTCTGGAGGTGAACTTGATCAGGGAAGAGTTTAATCCCCGCAGAACAGTAGCAGGGTATGAAATTGACCGATGTCCTGAATGCATGCATGCGTGGACCGATTACGGTGAATGTCATTTCCATGACTGCAGATACTTCTGGCTCGATCAGGAAGTGGATGAGGAGTGCTCAGATATTGAGGATAGCAGCGTCGTTCGGCACGTTTCAATCGATCCTGCGATAACATGGTTGGAAGATTGTCCCGTGCTCTAAGAAATCAGCTTCGAGCAGAGAAATATTCATTGGACGAAAGTGAAGGAGGCGTTCATCGGATGCCAGTCTATTATCGGTACGATTTTAACATCATTAAAATTTACATGGCGGGAGAATATTCCATAAACGACCTTCGCACGACCCTTCTCAACTCCCTGGCTGATCCGGAACGACTCCCTAGCTCATTTTTATTGTTTAATATCGTGGAATCGCAGAGCATTTATAGCAGGTCTACAGAAGAGATTCAAACGATGGTGGATTTTATTGCTTCAATGGCTCATCAGTATAATTATCGCCTTGCAATTGTCTCTTCACACGATTTGCCATTTATCTTACAGCGCTTCGTATCGGTTAAGTCAAAAATCTACGGAATTGATGCGGAAGTCTTTCGTTCGGATGATGAAGCTCGGGAATGGTTGATGTCGAAACCTCTTTATACCTATCCACATACTAACGCTGTGCAAAAGACTAAGGCATAGTAAAGGCGTTGAGTCTGTCGTTCACTATTGTAGCCCCAGACATTCATCATCTGGGACTTTTTTATTTGCACTTGTATCCGGATAGCGGTAGCTTCACATAGCGTAGTATCAATTTAGAATCCCAGTTCGACCCATTCTAATGGATTAACTGGGATTTGTTCTTTCTTACCGAATGCATATAAGGGAAAAGTAATCATATGGACGTGGTTTTTCACTGGGTCGCGCAGTATGGCTACGTCGCTTTGATCGGATCAATGATGCTGGGTATCATCGGACTGCCTATCCCCGATGAGACTCTATTGATGTTCGCCGGCTATCTTGTTTTCAAGAACTCCCTTCAACTGCATTTTGTAATGCTTTCAGCTTTCTTAGGTAGCGTAGCAGGGATTTCTCTAAGCTATGAAATCGGGCGTCGCTACGGCTTATCGGTATTGCTTAAACTCCACATCCCTTTCTTCTCAGAAGAGAAATTCGAATCAGCACGAGATTGGTACCGTCGCTTCGGGAAATGGACTCTCATCGTAGGTTATTTCATTCCAGGAATACGTCACCTGACTGCATTTACGGCTGGTGTGTCTGGTCTGCGCTATCGAAGTTTTGGATTGTTTGCATACACAGGTGCCCTTATTTGGTCAACGACGTTTATTCTGCTTGGCGAACTCGTGGGCGACCGATGGAGAGCCGTCAGTGATGAGATTCGAAGTAACCTGATTCTTTTTACAGGGATAGCCGCTCTTGTCCTATTAGCGATTGTGGTTTGGCAGAGAATGTCTCTCCAGTCGAAGAAATGATCCTTGGCGTGTAGGATCCAATCTCGGACTGACCAGCTGGCCTTTTTCATTGCCTTTTCTGCCGAAGTCACCTATAGATCCCTCGTAACAATTTGCAATAAATATTTAGGATTCCCACTTCACGCTTGCATCGATGGATCCCCCGTCATCCCGCGATGAATCGTTGCATTAGGAAATGTTGTGCGCAATTTGTTGATGATCTCTTCTGCGGTTTGTTTTTGCCTGCTCGCTGCTGCATCCTTTGACGTATAGTATACTTTTTACTAACTTCATAATAGATCACTTTTGGGTGGAGCGAGTCAATCCACACATTTCGTCTGGATGTTGATCTTCTCGCATGCAAAGGGCACACCTTGATAATCCTTGGAGCACAATGAGTCACTTCTAAGAACACTAGAAGCCAAATGCGAAATGCAGTATCCCAATTGTACCAATATTCGTACGAGTTAGATCTAAAAGGTTACAAAGGACAGAGGTCTTATTTTTGGAAGAGCGTTCCGATGAATATTGATTTGATTTATGTGAATGCGACAATATCGAATGATGGTATAAAGAAAACAAACCAATCGTTGGGGTGCGCCGCAACAGCACCTAACACGCATAACAATTGATAAGTATTTAAGTATATTGGAATCATACGTTTCGCTCAGGAAGCAGTGAAGAGATTGGTACAGAAAAGACAAATTATTGAACAAGAAGATTCATAAAAACCACAAGAAGATGCCGCTAAAAAAGGGAAAGTCAAAGAAAGTGATCAGCTCAAACGTGAATGAGCTGCTTCACAATTACAAGAAGAAGGGGACAATAGGAACGAGCCACCCAAAGTCGATAAAACAGGCGCAAAAACAAGCGATAGCAATAGCATACTCGAAAGCAAAGAAGAAATAACAACACCTGGAAAGAATAGAAAAATCATTGGAAATTATTAAACATTCAAGAAGTTATGTAAAAAAAGTATTCCGTATTCTTTTCCTTAATGATGAGATTATAAGACATTAACACTATGTGGTGGCAGTATCTATTGGTTTTTATCGGCGCCTTATTGTTTGATGTAGTGCCGTTCCCTTTTCCTCCCGCTTTTACCATCATGGTCTTTTTACAGATCATGTTCGACCTGAACATTTGGTGGGTTATCGTCATTGGCGTTGCGGGTTCCATTTTGGGAAGGTATATCCTTACTCTATATATTC
>CAYLMV010000183.1:0-5822 GCA_964384415.1 uncultured Chitinophagaceae bacterium
CCAATTCAAACCTTTGCCGGTGAGAACGCCGGTAAACTCATTCCGCAATATCTTGTACTGCCCGAACAAGAATCCGATCTCTCTTCCGCCTACACCGATATCGCCGGCGGGAACGTCGGTGTTCGGACCGATATGACGCGAGAGTTCGGTCATGAAGCTTTGACAAAAATGCATCACCTCGTTGTCACTCTTTCCCTTCGGATCGAAATCCGAACCTCCCTTGCCTCCGCCCATCGGCAGAGTCGTGAGACTGTTTTTGAAAACCTGCTCGAACGCGAGAAACTTCAGAATCCCGAGCGTCACGGAAGGATGGAACCGGAGACCGCCTTTGTAGGGTCCGATGGCGCTGTTCATCTCAATGCGGTACCCGCGGTTGATGCGGATCGTCCCGTGATCGTCCATCCACGGAACCCGAAACATAATGACTCTCTCCGGCTCGATCATTCTCTCGAGAATCTTGGCGTTGCGGTACTCAGGATGTTTCTCCAGCACGACGCTGAGTGAGTCGGCAACTTCCTGAACTGCCTGATGAAATTCCGGCTCGCTGGGATTTTTTGCTTTGACTTCAGCCATTAAGGCTGTTAGATACTCTGACATACAAACCTCCGGGTGGGAAAAATGAATTCGAAGAAATTAAGCGACTGGTAGTGTTGTCGCGAACTTTTTGATGTGGGGTACAGCAGTGGACAACTCGATGTAAAATCAATTCTATAGTACGCGAAGGTCGCAAAAACCATGCCGTGGTAAGAGGTTGCTGTTCCAGCGTTTAAACCGAGGTTTGCTCCATTGACCCTTTCCCTTTTCCTAAAAATGCAACCGCACACGGGAGAATTGTCATATTTGGACGAGCAGTGAAATGCAGATTATGCGTCGATGATTGGATTCTTTAAAAGCACGGGTTCATCACAGATCCTTCAACGGCGCTATGGATTCCTCTCAAGCATTCGCTGCAATGTGAATTCAGCGAATCGCGAGCTTGGCAGTCACGACACCACTCTCTTGCGCACACTTTTCAACTGCTTTTTTCAATCAAACTTGCTATCTTCCCGCATTGATTTTTTTACGACATCCAATATTCTATAGAGAGGATGTACTATGAGCGAATCCGTGTTGGACAGACTCCTTCGTTACGTAAAAATTGACACGCAGTCGAGCGAAGATTCCGAAACATATCCGAGCACTTCCAAGCAATTCAACCTGTTGAACATGCTTGTGAAAGAACTGCAGCAGATCGGGCTGAAAGATGCGGAGATTGATAAGTACGGCTACGTCATGGCCACGATCCCCTCAAACATTCCTTCCAATCACAAAGCAGCCGGCAAAGTTCCGGTCGTCGGCTTGATCTCGCACGTCGATACCTCTCCTTCAGAAAGCGGCGCCAATGTCCTGCCGCAAATCATCGACTACAAAGGGGGAGACATCGTCCTTCCCGGAGACACGTCGGTCGTCATCAAGGATTCGGAGAATCCCGAACTCAAACACAACATCGGTAAGAAGATCGTCACCAGCGACGGCACGACGCTGCTCGGCGCCGACGATAAAGCCGGGCTCGCGATCATCATGACAGCGGCAGAAACCCTCATCAACAATCCGAAACTCCTTCACGGCGATATCCGGATCGGTTTTACTCCCGATGAAGAGATCGGGGCGGGAACGAAATTCTTCGACATCAAAAAATTCCGGGCACAATTTGCTTACACCGTCGACGGCGATACGCCGGGAGAACTCAACAAGGAAACCTTCAGCGCCGACCAGGCCGTCATCACCGTCCACGGAAGAAATATTCACCCCGGATCTGCAAAAGGGATCATGGTCAACTCCATCCGGACCATCGCGGACATCATCGCCAGGATGCCGAAGAACATCGCTCCGGAGACGACGGAAGGATATGAGCCGTATATCCACCCGCACATTGTTCAAGGCGAAGAATCGAAGTCGACGTTGAAGATTCTTCTTCGCGATTTCGACACCCGCGGGTTGACCGTGTTGAAACAGAAGCTAGAGAAAATTATCGCTGAAGTACAGCCTCTGCACCCGAAGGCAAAGATCGAACTCAATATCATCGAGCAATACCGCAACATGAAAGACGGGCTCGGAAATGATCCGCGCCTGCTCGGCTGTCTGGAAGAGGCAACGAAGCGTGCCGGCCTTGCTCCGGAATGGAAACCAATTCGCGGCGGGACGGACGGATCAAAGCTGACCGCGGCGGGCTTGCCCACGCCCAATATTTTTACCGGCGGCCAGAACTACCATTGTAAGAACGAATGGGCGTCCGTTTATGGGATGGAAAAAGCAGTCGAGACGGTCGTCAATCTCGTTCAGCTCTGGGCGGAAAAAAGCTGACCTGTCTCCAGCTGAAAGTGAAGACGAGCATTCGAAACATTGAACCTTCGGAAAAAAAACCTTCACGAGAGTTTCCGTTGTGCGCAACCTTCGGAGGGTTTTCTACTCAAATGATCCAAAGATTTAGCAATTGCCACTATTTTTCAGGTAACCCTTCCGAAGGTTACTAGAACCATCACCCTTAAGGAATCCTCCATGGAATCATCCTCCCCCTCCACCAACACGCTCCCCGACAATGCGTACAAAGAATTAAAGCCCGGTGAAGAGTACCGCCCCATCATGGACCCCAACCAATCGTACCCCGAGGTCACTCCATGGTCGGTGGGATGGGGACTCGTGATGGCAGTTTTCTTTTCGGCAGCTGCGGCGTACTCGGGTCTGAAGATCGGACAGGTTTTCGAGGCCGCAATTCCCATCGCAATCCTCGCCGTGGGGCTCTCGACGGCCTTCAAACGAAAAGGAGCGCTGGGGCAGAACGTTATTATTCAATCCATCGGCGCTTGTTCCGGCGTTATTGTCGCGGGCGCCATCTTTACAATTCCTGCGCTCTATATTCTCGACCTGCCGGCGAATTTTTTCCAGGTGTTCTTCGCTTCTGCGATCGGAGGATTTTTGGGCATCCTGTTCCTGATCCCGTTCCGGAAGTATTTTGTGAGAGATATGCACGGAACGCTTCCTTTTCCCGAGGCAACAGCGACGACAGAAATTCTCGTGGCAGGTGAAAAAGGAGGATCGCAGGCGATGGTGCTTGTCGTCAGCGGATTGATCGGCGGTATCTTCGACTTCACATTCAGCGCCTTCGGATGGTGGTCTGAAGTGATCTCGACCCGGATGATTCATTACGGCGAAGTCCTTGCCAACAAGGTAAGAATTGTGGCAAAGGTCGACGTCTCCGCAATGGTGTTTGGCCTCGGATACATCGTTGGATTGAAGTATTCCGCGATCATTGCAGCCGGATCCTTCCTTTCATGGTTCGTCCTGGTTCCCCTCTTCTATGAAGTCGGGCACATGTTGACGGTTCCCCTCGGCGCCACCGTTACGAAGCTCATCGCGGACATGTCTGCCGAGGAGATTTTCCGCAACTACGTCCGCCAGATCGGCATCGGAGGCATTGCAATGGCGGGGATTATCGGCATCGTCCGGTCATCCAAAATCATTGCCGGGGCATTCTCACTCGCCTACCGTGAGATTTTTCGCGGCAAAGCAGCAACCGCTGAGTCAACCGTGCGATGGCAGACCGACATCAAGATGTTGTATGTTGCCCTTTTGATTCTGTTGACAGCGCTGCTGGTATTCGTCTTTTTCTATGGCGGAGTGGTCTTCAATTTTACGCATGCTGTCGCCGGTCTGTTGATCGTCATGATCATATCATTCCTCTTTACGACGGTGGCCGCGAACGCAACAGCGATCGTCGGCACGAATCCGGTCTCGGGCATGACGCTGATGACATTAATTCTCTCATCCTTCGTCCTGGTTCAAATCGGGCTGACCGGCGCATCGGGCATGGTGAGCGCGCTGATCATCGGCGGAGTGGTCTGCACAGCTCTGTCGGTTGCCGGAGGGTTCATCACCGACCTGAAAATAGGATACTGGATCGGATCCACTCCCAAGAAACAGGAGACCTGGAAATTCTTAGGCGTACTCGTTTCCGCGGCGACCGTTGGAGGGGTAATCATCGTACTGAACAAATCGTTCGGATTCAAAGGGGAACATGCCATGGTCGCCCCTCAGGCCAACGCGATGGCTGCGGTGATTCAGCCTCTGATGTCGAATGTTTCCGCTCCGTGGGTTCTCTATGCGGTCGGCGCGGTGATCGCTCTCATCCTAACGATGATTGGAATTTCTCCGCTTGCATTCGCTCTTGGAATGTACATTCCACAAGAGCTGAATACTCCGCTGGTTTTCGGCGGATTGATCGCCTGGTGGGTGACGACCCGGTCGAAGAATGAGAAATTGAACAATGCCCGATTTTCGCGCGGGACCCTCATCGCATCCGGTTTCATCGCCGGCGGTTCGCTCTTCGGCGTACTGAATGCATTCTTGAAATTCTTCGACCAGGAAGTATGGAATTTCGGTTATGCCAATTGGTACGCGGGATCCTGGGCCGACTCTCATTCTGGGGAGATCACCGGCTTGATCATGTTTGTATTGCTTTTCTCTTATGCTCTTTGGGATTCAATGAGAGCAAAGGAGGAGTAAGAATACAAAACCCTGCGAAGGTTTGAAACCTTCGCCGGGTTATTCTAATTTTGGGGGAGTGAACGTTGAAGTACATCAATAACGAGTACTACCACGTCTATAATCGAGGGGCGAACAAAGCCAGAATTTTCTTTCTTAAGGACAATTACCGCCATTGCTTGAGTCTCATGGGAAAGTATTCGGCAAAGCATGCGGTTTCTATTCTTGCTTACTGTTTAATGCCCAATCATTATCACCTTGTTTGTCGGGGGGATCACGACGGTTCAATCTCCAAGTTTCTTCGTGACACGTTCAATGCGTACACACAGGCCGTAAACAAACAGCAACGTCTTTCCGGAACGCTTTTCCAGGGGAGGGCCCGGGCAAAGCACATCACTTCTGATTCGTACGTCGTGCAGGTTGTGCGCTACATTCACTTAAATCCGGTTGAAGCGGGCATTGTCGCAACACCGGAAGAGTGGAAGTTCTCGGACTATTTAAATTGGATTGGCAAACCTTGCGAAGATTTGAAACCTTCGCAAGGTTCGCTTCTTCGAAGTGGCTATTTCAAGAACGGAGACTCATATCGTAATTTTGTCGATACATCATATAGTGCCGGGAAAGATCAAGCAGAAATGAAACTATATCTATACGACGAATAATCGTACCCTATATAAGTTTGATACCTTCGCAGAGAGATACATTGGAGGCGCGTCATGAAAAGAAAATCCAGCATTATTATCGCCTTTATAGTTTTCGGAATCGTTTCGTCATCCGCGCAAGATCTGCAGTCGCTTCAGCTCCCCCCTCCGCAGAAAGAAATTGGGAAGCCGCTTATGCAAGCGCTGAATCTTCGCCAATCGTCCAGGAGTTTCGATTCAAAGGCGCTTTCCCTGCAGGAGATATCAAACATAATGTGGGCGGCATACGGCATTACCCGGCCGGAATCCGGAAAACGAACTGCTCCGTCTGCGATGAATTGGCAGGAGATCGACATTTATGCCGCATTGCCGAACGGAGTTTTTGTTTACGATGCAAAAGCGCACAGTCTGAATCCCGTCATTGCCAAGGATTTTCGATCGGCAACGGGAACGCAGAGCTTTGTTGCGACAGCGCCTCTCAATCTTGTTTATGTTGCCGATATGGGAAGAGTTTCGAGAGGAAGTGATGAGGACAAAATTCTGTACACTGCCGCCGATGCAGGCTTCATTGCAGAAAATGTCTATCTCTACTGCGCATCGCAAGGGCTCTCAGTTGTTGTGAGGGGTTCTGTGGAGAAAGCGGCACTCGCAACAATGTTC
>CAYLMV010000184.1:0-5783 GCA_964384415.1 uncultured Chitinophagaceae bacterium
CACCGACGGTTTTTTGGATCTGACTGAACAACTGTGAGTATTTGACCATAGTCCTTAACGAATCCACAAGCCGTTGTGAAATCCGCGTGATAAACATTTCCTCGATTAGGCTTAGGAGTCGGGTTTGTCACATTTGAATGAGAAGCACATCTAAAGGTGGCCTTGTTGATGGTCGAAAAACCGCTGATCTTTCCTCCGAGCGCGGCGCTGTTTACACGGAGAACAGAAGTTTTACCACCGTCATTTGTCCAGGTAGCCTCTCCACTTGCTGAGATATCTGCACCATCTGAGAAGGACGAGGCTGGGAGATTGTCTCCGTTGTTCCCATGAATGTGAGAGCAGGCGTATTGAAGAGACCCATAAGCGGCATCGTAGGTCCTTGTAATATCGTCACGAACCACCAAGTAAGAATCATTGATCATCAAGAACTTTCGCGTGCAGATCCCCAAATGATTTCTGTCAGCCTTGCTCTTCATCCAATATGATTCTGCGTAGGCAAACTGCAGACTGCCAAACCCATCAATATATGCTAGAGCAGCAAGTCCGTCCTCAGTAAAAATCTCACTCGGGTCTACGTAGGTACTGTTAAGATCAAAGTCTTCACTCGCATAATTGAAGTCAGAGGTATTCTTAGTGTTGTTTATCATTGCGTCGGTGCAGGGTGGGAGACTTAATTGACGAATAGTACCGTCAGGACGTTCCACATTGCCAAAAATAGGACAGATAGTATTATTGTCATTTGCTGCTTCATAATCTTGGCTTTTATCAGCCCCTGAATAACCCGGCTGGCGCACAAGAAGCTTGTTGCCATCCGCAAAAATAAAACTGCCAGCTTCTGCGTGGCCATGTGTCTCTGCGGTGTAACGGGCACGGTCGTACTTTGCAGAAATGAGCAAGAATTTTGAGGGACTTGGAGAAACATCCCTGTAAATCAATTGGCCCTGAGTTGTCTTTGACATCATTTTGTCAAATGACGCCGCTACAGGCCCTGGTTGACCTCTGAGCATACAAAACCCCTCTACTGGAAAATCTGTAGTGGAGGAAGCATACGCATTTGTGTATTGCTGCAATTGCCATAAGTATCTTTGCCCATTGGGAGCGCTTGCCGCAAATATAGAAGCGATGGGTGGAATTCGGTTGCCAGAGGAGTTAAGTTGAGGGGCTTCCCCTGTTGGCAGTTGAACATCATAGCACCAGTCTAGGAGTTTCAAGAATTGTGGATCTGAAGCGTAATCCACCGTGTATTGAGAGTGAATTTTGGTTGATTGGAAAAAGGGAACAAAACCTTGACCAGCATAATTCAAATATTCGATGCCCTCTGTAAAAGCTCCGTCAACATTTTTTGTTTCTGCGACAAAAACGTTGCCTGATATTGTTTGGTCGGGGTAGATTTTCCTGTTCAGCAGAAAATGTTCAACATCATTTCTTGCGTACGTTAACCAATCGTTGTCATGCCCCCCTAAGAGATAAGCAGCGACTCCAAGGGCGCAGGCAGTGATTATTCGCTCATTTCCAATTTCGCAATGAAATCTTGCCTCATTTACGACATCGTCATCGATTTTAGGTTTAAACCACTTTACTGTGTATCCAAGGATGTTGGTTGACTTCCACTCTAGACTCAAGTAATCGCGCAGAAATTCATTTACGGATCTGTCTTTGCTCGCCCTATTGTAGAGGCTAGCTGCCCGGTTGGTGAGAGTATCTTTGAAGACAGATTTATGTGCCTCCACACCAGTTGGGAAGGCGGTCTCGAAATATCTCGCACCTGCCAACAGATCATACGCAATGCAATAGTCTATGAGCGCAAGTCCGTTCGTCATCCAACTGTTAGGATTGTTTGGTTCATAATCATTTCCCGTTTGGTTTGGATAGTCTCCCATTTTTTGAAGATATCCGTAGGCAAGATTGCCATCGACGATATCTTGCTGCACAATGTATCTAAAGGCAAAAACTTTTGCCCATTGCGCATATTCACGATCCAGATCTGGCGGTGCCAATGTTTGGTCCGGCACATTGGGAGTCGTCCATTTAGAGGGGTTCAGGGCACCATAAATATCGATTAGTGGAAACGCTAGGCTCGTTGGCGAGTCCCACTCTTGCTGAAGGGGGACGATATCAGCAGCGGTAAGCAGCAGCTTCGGATTCTCAACCACAGTGCAGGTAAAGGGCCACTCGTTGCCTTTCTCTCCGTCATCGTCCCAATAGACCACAGCAACAGTATATGTGCCCGCAGAAGCAAAAGTGTAAGTCTCATATGCGCTGTAGGTTTCGTCTTCTACAACAAATGTTCCAGGCCCCTGATAATGAAAATCCCACTGCCATTTCGGCCTGTGTATACCGATGATCCCGTCATTGTCGTGACTTAATATTCCTGTAAAGGTGATGGGCCAACCCGGTTGTAGGTTTCCCGAAGAGTAACTGCCATATGACGATGGCGGATGTGTGCAAGCAATACTAGACTGAACTAGAGTAACCCGCATCGTAATAATAATTGATAACACCAGAAAAATTCGTTGCATTATTCCCTCCTCTGAAACAAATTTTCGGATTTCTCATTATGGCATAACAAATCTAACTTCATCGATGGTTTTGTAGCGTTCACAAAAGATAGTATTCGGGGCTTTTCCCCAGTCAAAATAAAGATTTACCCAGTAGAGATCGCCGTCTATTAAGTTGTATTCTTCCTGCGTCCCAATGCTATAAACATAAAGTTTCGAGTAAGTTTGATTATCGAGCGGTGGATCCAATCTGTGCTGCCAATCAAAGAGAAAATATTTCTCGTCGGGTGACCATTTTAGCCCTCCACCACCGCCCGGATTTGTATACCTAGTGGGGATACTGGTGAAATCTGTTAGATTAAAGTAACTGAGGAGTGGCGAAGAAACTTCGCTGCCCAAATATGCAAATCGATTGCTGTTAATATCACGAGTCAGGTTGCTCGAGTCATATAGCGAAGAGTCGATCTGCTCAGCATGAGTTGAGAAATTCAACAAATGAACGTGAGCCCTTCCTAGCGAGTTGTTTTGTTCAATAAAGCAAATCTCGTTGGAATTTAGGGACCAAGCAAATCCGCTTAAGTATCCACTGTTATTTGCGTTGGTTCCCAATACTTCGAAGAGAACCTCTCGATAAGTTGAGAGCGACAGAACAGACAAATATGTCGTATCTTGATTTTTAGCAAGGAACGCGACAAAGCTTCCATCCGGTGAAAAATCCCACAATGGAAGAGTCACGCCCCCTCCAGACTCCACATAACCCTTTAGCGCAGCGCTTGGATAATGAGGCGAAGGGATTTCAGAGACGTTGCCGTTCACGGTAGAAACAAAAAGTATCTTGCCATCTGCATCAGTCTGCTGCGTAACTCTCATGAACCCGATAGTCTGGCCATCCGGGCTCCACCGGGGAAGAAGGTCGATCTGATTACCGCTCGTGAGTTGACGAATTGTCCCCCCGGTGGTGTCATATTTCAACAATATACCCACCGAAGTCTTGATCACTTCTACGCTCGTATCCATGACAAAAATGTGACCATTATTGCTATAGGCGATCTTCTTGCCATCAGGAGAAACTGCTGGTTCCTCTCCATCACACATCGTCCTATAGTAGGTCATACTAAAACCCCCAGCTGGTGGCGGTCCATTCGGCGTTTCTTTCCTGCATCCGCTCCCTGCAAGAAAAGTCAGCCCCATCGATACGCCAAGTAAAATTCCTGTCAGTTTCTTATTCATGGAGTGAGTCAATCTCCTGCTCTCGTCAAGTGTATGGTTCTAAATCGTTTTGAGTAATTGAGAGGCTGCATCCTTTAGATCCGTTTGTTTGTCTACAAGTTGTTGCAGTATTATTCGGGCTTCGCGTTTCCTCCCTATATCTATGAGGCACATTGCTTTATTCAAAAGAGCTGCGGTGTTATTTTGATTGACCCCCACCAGATAATCAAATTCCGCCAATGCCGACCTGGAGTTTTTCATTTGCACACGTAGTAGCACTCCTTTGAACATATGCGCCTGAATTGCTAACTCGCGGAGACCCTTAAGGTCAGGGGATAATCTGCTGATGTTCTTCCCAACTACGAGGCTGTCAACATACTGAATGATTGCGTTGTAAGCGTCAATTGCGTCTTGAACTTTCCCATTCTGTGCCGCTAAATCAGCAATACTCATTAGAGCTCTCGGTGCAGAGTGATCTTTAGGATGATTCGAAACGAATTCTTTCAGATCCTTAGCAGCGCTCTTCAGCGCAGCGTTATCATTCCTCTCTCTTGCTTGGCGCAAATCGATCATGATGAGACTATATTCCGCAGCAGCAACTCTATACGTTGTCGATGGGTGAAGGTTCACAACTTTGGAGTATTCGGAGCGTGCTCTGTCAAGGTCACCTCTGTTCTCATAAATCGATGCGATATTCAGTTGAGCCCTTGCGGCATCATCGTTATTGAGACCATATTTAGATAGCAATGTATTCGCAAAGTCAAGAGCAACCTGTGAATTTCCAAGAGCGATATTACTTTCAAGTATGTCCCCTTCTGCATAACGGACATACTTTGAATTCGGATAGTTATCTATGACTTTTTGAGCCTCTACTAACGTGTTTAAAAAATCGCCCGTTTCAAAACTAAATCGAGCGAGTTCATTCTGAAGAGTTGGATTCCATTCTTGGCTTACATGCTTGCTCCTCAAATAAGTATGTGCTGAAGGGATAAAATTAGAATCGTTCGTCTCGCTCATTGCCCGAATAATTAGGTATTCCCAATAGTCAACATCGCCATCGTTGGGATTGTTGGCGACGTATACCTGGAGGTTTCTTTTCGCCTCTTCAAATTTGTCTGATTTGTCGGTCACTACTCCTAGAAAATATGCGGCTTCAAATGATTCGGGCCGATTTGGATAGAGCGAATATGTTGACGCAAACTTCTGTTGGGCTATCTCTGGCTTCTTATTGAGGTAAGCAAGCCATCCAAGTCTGTTTTGAGCCTTTGCACCGACGCGATCACCACGATGGACTGAGGCCATCTGGCTCAGTTTGGCCGTATCGTTCTTTGCCTTCTCGTAAGACAGACTGTCTGCGGGCGTGAGTGTCCATTGTGAACGCGTTTCAGATGATAGTATAAAAAGGCAAATAGCTACGAGAATTACTGCCCGGCTCCAGAATTGCGATTTCATGTTTCCTCCCAATAATTCAATGCATGCAAATTGAATATGCGATGGCGCTTCAAATTCATTTGTTAATTGAGGAAGTAAATCCTAAGATTGTTGACGAGATGAGTATCCTCTCTCATGCTTTCCGAGGAAGAGAGACTATACCTGGACAACATTTAAGGACCCAGCGTTCGCCCCCACTGAATTCCAGGTTGATAGCTACGAATGAACATTTCAAGCGGGTCGGTTTGAATTTGATAAAACTGTCTGCGGATATTTGATTGGTATTCCCCCGCCCCGCGTAATGATCGTAAATTACTAAAAGAATGTCAATAGCGAATCACAAAAAATCTGCGATATTCCCGATTGTCCGCTTTGCTCGCCTCAGTACTCTCGGTTGTGGTTTCTGCTCGTTTTCGTTCAGATCAAGTCAACTCTTGCCTATATATATATCCGATCATGGTGGGATTATGGAGAATCCTGCGCATCGAAATTAAACTGCGATTAGCGGATTGTATTGATTCGTAATCCTTTCTGGCATAAGAAGATATGACCAACAGAAAGGGCAAACATGCACTCACGAATCGTCGACACCCTCGCAACTGCTGCAGCCCGCCTTGAAGAAACATCATATCCTAATGCAATCCT
>CAYLMV010000185.1:0-5776 GCA_964384415.1 uncultured Chitinophagaceae bacterium
GCTTCTATATTAAGCTTGAAGTGGTCGATGAGGTCGTATTCCTTCAGGAAGTACAGTGTCGTCGCTGCGTCGGTATCATATTGATGCTTCGTCGGTTCGGCCGGTTTCGGCTCGATGAGGAACTGTCCCTTGAATCCGATCTTCCGCTTGTAGTCGACGGCCATGTGAAGAAATCTTGCCATCTGTTCCTGTTCGTGCTTCAAATCGGTATTCAACAACGTCTCGTATCCCTCGCGTCCTCCCCAGAAAACATAGTTCTCTCCGCCAAGTTCTTTCGTTGCGTCGATCGCGTTCTTCACCTGAGCGGCGGCGTGAGCCATGACGTGCGCGTTCGGGTTCGTACCGGCTCCCTGGGTATATATCGGACTGCCGAACAAGTTGGCCGTCCCCCATAGAAGCTTCACCCCCGTCTCTTTCTGCAGCCCTTTCGCAAGCTCGACAATCTTCTGCAGGTTCTTGATGGACTCCGAAAACGTATCTCCCTCCGGAGCAATATCCCTGTCATGGAAACAATAATACTCGACTCCGAGTTTTTGGAAGAACTCAAATGCTGCCTCCAGCGTGTCCTTGGCTCGGTCCATCGGGTCGTTCGAACGGCGCCATGCTCTGTCGAAGCTCGGGCCTCCAAACATATCGGTCCCGTTTCCCATGAATGTGTGCCAATACGCAATGGAGAAGCGAAGATGCTCTGCCATTGTTTTGGAGCCAACTCGTTGGTCCTTATTATAAAATTTGAAGGCAAAAGGGTTCTTGGAATCTTTGCCCTCGTAAGGTATCGACTGTTTAATTTTTGGGAAGAACTTTCCTGGCATCGTCATGTTGAAGTCTCGTCTAGAATTATTAGGGTGGGTATTGGCGCGTTGACGAAGGTGTCCTAAGCTAACGATTGATTTTTCATCTATGGACCCTCCGATTCTTTATCAGTTCAAATAGAATTGAACCGATTCAATGTTATGAATATTTCTTCTGCATGTCAAGGGAAATAATAATGACCTACGTCCCAATGAGGCCCGAAAGTCTGCCATTCCATGCATCATATGCGGAACCGTATTCCCTCATTAAATTGCCGGTTGGATGCAGTTTTTCAATGACTTTCAGCCCCTTGAACGCATCATCTGTGGACGGATAATAGCCAGCGCCGATGCCGGCGCCGCGCGCCGCACCCTGCGAGCCGTCGGTATTGTAGATCTCGAGATCGACGTTGCATGTATTCACGAACGTCTCTTTGAACACTTTGCTCTGGAACAGGTTCGAAGATCCCGCCTTGATCACCCCGAACTCCATCCCTATGCTCTTCATAATATCCAGCCCGTACCGGAAGGTGAACACGATTCCTTCCTGGGCGGCCCGTATGAGATGCGCCTTGCTGTGGATATTGAAATTAATACCCGAGAACTGCGCCAGCACATCCTTGTTGTTGAGAATTCTCTCGGCGCCGTTGCCGTACGGAAAACACATCAGACCTTCCGAGCCGATCGGAATACCGGCTGCAAATGTATTCATTTCGTCGTACGAATGCCGGTTATCCAAAACACTTTGTTTGATCCAGCTGTACTGAATTCCGGTGCCGTTGATGCAGAGAAGAACTCCGGTAATCGGTTTTTCTTTGGAGTAGTTCACATGAGCGAATGTGTTGACCCGGCTCTGCGGATCATAAACGTTCTTCCCCGCTACTCCGTAGATGACTCCGGAAGTTCCCGCGGTTGCGGCAATCTCTCCCGGCTTCAGCACGTGGAGCGAGAGGGCGTTGTTCGGTTGATCACCCGCTCTATACGTAACAGGGATTCCCGGTTTCAGGCCAAGCTCTGCCGCTGCGTTCGAAGTCAGCTTCCCCTGCACGCCAAACGTCGGAGCAAGATCGGCAATCATCGCGGGATCGATGCCATAGTACTGAAGCAGTTCGTCGGCCAAAGCCCGCTTGTCAAAATTCCACAGGATGCCTTCGCTCAACCCGGAAATTGTCGTGCAGATGTCCCCGGTCAGCTTAAGAGCGATGTAGTCGCCCGGCAGCATGATTTTGTCGATCTTCGAATAGACATCCGGTTTGTTTTCCTTCACCCATTTCAGCTTCGAGGCCGTGAAGTTGCCGGGAGAATTCAAATAATCATGGAGACAATGTTCTCTTCCGAGATCGGCGAATGCTTTGTTCCCTGTTTCAACGGCGCGGCTGTCGCACCAGATGATGGAAGGATACAACACCTCCCGGTTTTTGCCTACCATGACGAGACCGTGCATCTGGTACGAGATCCCAATCCCCGCTATCTCGGCCGATCCGGCATTCGCTTTGAGAAGAATCTTCTTTGTGGAAAGGATAATATGCTGCCACCATGTCTCCGGATGTTGTTCAGCCCAACCCGGCCGGGGCGAATCTATTTTCATTTCAGTTTCGGGCGAATTCGCCGAAGCCACAAGTTCGCCGGTATCGGCGTCGATAAAAGAGGCTTTGATGGACGAACTGCCGACATCATACCCGAGGAGCAATCTTTGCGCCATGTTCAACTCCAAATGATTGATACTTCAGAAGAACGAGCCGTCGCGACCGCGTGTGAATGTAAAATGCGGATACGATAATTGAGGTACGACACTATACAAAAAAGGGAATTAAGAAGAAAGGGGGCTACAAGAAGACAGGGGGCAGGAGGCAGGAGACAGAATACAGCAAAACCTCGTTCTCGGGTTTACCTAATTCGGAGATCAAGAATAATCTTCAATTTGACCTCTTTTGCACCTTTCAGTTCAATTTCGCTGTTTGCGCTATTCCTTCTGCCTTCCATCCGGCATCTGGCTGAGAATTCGAGAGTTTCCGACTCGACGTAGAATGTTCCGGGACGGATCGAATACCACTGGCGAATGAGTCCTGAAATTTGCTATTTTATCCCCGATATTTCCTATGCACAATCCCCGGAGGTTCCATGCGACGCCCCTACACTATTTCAATATTGATATCAATTTCAATGTTTGTTTCATGCCCCATCATTTCCCAGCCGGCCGACAACAAGCCGCTCTATTTAGACTACACTCAGCCTGTGGAGAAACGGGTCGATGATCTTGTTTCGAGGATGACGCTGGAAGAAAAGATTTCTCAGATGGTCAATAGCGCTGCAGCAATACCGCGTCTGAACGTTCCCGAGTACGACTGGTGGAATGAGTGTTTGCACGGTGTTGCGAGGGCCGGCATCGCTACCGTCTTCCCGCAAGCCATCGGGCTTTCGGCGAGCTGGGATACCGACATGATGCACAGCGTCGCCGATGTGATCTCCACCGAAGCACGGGCCAAGAACAACGAATTCCTGAGAAGAGGCGAGCGGGATATTTTCAAGGGGCTGACCTTCTGGAGTCCGAACATCAACATCTTCCGCGATCCGCGATGGGGACGGGGCCAGGAAACGTACGGAGAAGACCCCTATCTGACAGCGCGTATGGGGGTTGCTTTTGTGAAAGGACTGCAGGGTGATGATCCGCGGTACTTCAAGGTCATCTCCACGCCGAAACACTATGCCGTCCACAGCGGACCGGAACCCGATCGGCATATGTTCAACGCCATCATCGACAATCACGACCTCTATGATACCTACCTCCCCGCGTTCGAGGCATGCCTTACCGAGGGAGGGGCGTTCTCGGTCATGTGTGCGTATAACCGTTTCATGGGAGACGCGTGCTGCGGTTCCCCGGAACTCCTGAAGAGAATCCTGAGAGAGAAGTGGGGATTCAAGGGTTATGTTGTCTCGGACTGCGGCGCGATCAACGACATCTACAATTCTCACAAGGTCGTGAAGACCCCGCCCGAAGCTGCCGCGCTGGCCGTGAAAACGGGAACGGACCTCGAATGCGGGACCGTCTACACTTCTTCCCTGCTCGACGCCGTCAAGGAAGGACTGATCACAGAAGCCGAGATTACAGTTTCGCTTAAGCGCCTCTTCACGGCGCGATTCCGGCTCGGCATGTTCGATCCCCCCGAGGTCGTGAGCTATGCAAGAATCCCGATCGAGGAAAACGACTCCAAAGAACATCGGGCGCTCGCTCTGCGCGCTGCACGCGAATCAATTGTGCTTCTCAAAAATTCCGGCGGCATTCTTCCGGTCAAAAAAGGCGTGAGGCGGATTGCCGTGATCGGACCTAATGCCGATTCGTATCTCACGCTGCTGGGGAACTACAATGGAACGCCCTCAAAATATGTGACGCCGCTTCAAGGGATAAAGAACAGGATCGGCGATACCGCGCAGGTGCTGTATGAAGTCGGATGCGATGTCATCGATGCAGGTGGCGTCGTCAACAATGTCTCATCGGACATTGTGAATGCCGGAGGGGAATCCGGACTGAAGGCGGAGTTCTTCAAGAACAAGAACCTGACCGGTAAACCGTTTTTCTCGCGAATCGATAAACTGACGAGCACAAATTGGTTCCAAAGTTCTCGGACGCCTTCCTTTAGCGGCTCGTCGGACATTGGTTCAATTCGATGGAGCGGCACGATCACTCCGCCGGTCACCGGCGAATTCGAGTTTATGGTTAAAAGCGATGGAGGAGTGCAATTGTCGATCGGAGACACCGGCTTGATACGGAATTGGACAAATCGGGAATTCGCCTCAAATAGAAATCATGTGCACCTCGAGAAGGGAAAGGGCTATCCGTTTCGGTTTGAATTTTGCTCAAATTCTCAATGGCCTCAACTGTCGGTGCAATGGAAGTTGCTGAACAGCGATGATACCCGGAAGGCCGTTGCGATCGCAAAGAATTCCGATCTGGTAATCTTTGTGGGAGGTATCAGTCCACAGCTTGAGGGGGAAGAAATGCACGTTGACTACGATGGGTTTAAAGGGGGCGACCGGACAAGCCTTAACCTTCCCGCAGTTCAAGAGAGTCTGTTGAAGGAACTGCACGCGACGGGGACGCCGGTCGTCCTTGTCCTCACCAGCGGCAGCGCGCTGGCAGTCAATTGGGAGAACGAGAACCTTGCAGCCATCCTGCAGCTCTGGTATCCTGGAGAAGAAGGAGGCGCCGCATTAGCCGATGTGTTGTTTGGTGATTACAATCCTGCCGGGCGACTCCCCGTTACTTTCTACAAATCCGTCGACCAGCTTCCTCCCTTCACCGACTACAACATGAAAGGGCGGACGTACCGCTATTTTGAAGGAACGCCTCTGTTCGGATTTGGCTATGGCTTGAGCTACTCAAAGTTCAATTATCAAAATCTCATTCTTCCGTCCACCATCCAGACCGGCGACTCAATGATCGTTTCTGTCGATGTCCAGAATATTGGAGCCGTCCCCGGAGATGAAGTTGTCGAGCTTTATATAAAAAATCTGTCTGCTTCGACGCCGGTCCCACTCCATGCGCTTCAGGGATTCAGGCGTGTCTACCTCGCCGCGGGTGAGAAGAAAACGGTCCGCTTCAGCCTTACGCCGAAACAATTCGCGGTGATCAATGCTAATGCAATGCGCGAGGTTGACTCCGGCGAGTTTGAGATTGCAGTGGGGGGCATTCAGCCCGGGACCTCATCGCCAACAACCGGCGTTGTCTCGGCGAGAACGAGAGTTGCCGGGAATCCTTGTGTAATAAAGTAAGAGATAAGAAAAGAGAGGGAAGAGGGGGGACGTCCTGGATCGATTACAGAGGTATTCAGCGGCGTCATCCTGTTCAACGACGACGCCCGCGTGAACTATGTTGTAGATACGGCTGCCGGGGACACGCTACTTGTTCAGCACTCTCGTCGATTCCCGGACAACGAATTCCGTCTCGAGCACGACATGCTCGTTCGGCAAGAGTGTCTGTGACTCAA
>CAYLMV010000186.1:0-5762 GCA_964384415.1 uncultured Chitinophagaceae bacterium
ATCGGAGGGGGTCCGCTGCGGTTCAACGACACCAGTCGGATTGAAGGCGTAGCCAGGGCCCCACTTCAGTATCTTTCGTCCCACTGTGATGTCGAGGTTATCTGAAAGAGACAGATCGTACGAAAGCTCCCTGATGGTGGCGGCCTCATCAGGCTTCGCCACGTCTGACGCAACCGTTGCTGCATTCAGCATTGTTGAGAGGCCGCCGTATCCGAGGAAGAGATTAGAGGTCGCATAGTTGCCCTGAGCGGGCTGAGGCAGGGTGCGGTTCTGGTAATTGATTGGAGTCGAAAGGTTGAGCTTGGAAAGAGTCCCTTCGTCGGCAACCGAAAACCGGTACTCCAGATTCTGGGCAGCTGCTTCCAATGTCATGAACCACAGCAGAGCTATGACCGATAGAGTTCTCCCTGAAGAGATCAATGCAACTTCTCCAGATAGTCTTTGTTAAAGTATTTCTCCGGCAACTGTTTCTCTGCGTATGAAGCATACTTCATCACCGTGGTTCTCCCTTCACGGAGGCGGTCGGTGATCGTCATTTGAGCAAGCAGCGTCCTTCCTGCGGTTTCCTCGTAACGGTCGAAGACGATCGACTTATAATGCTTTCCCGAAATCAGATACATCTCTGCTTTCTTCGGCCGTTTTGTTTCTTTTTCCACCCAATAGTCAATCCTCTTGTATGTTGCCCCGTCCCGTTTTGCGTTGAGCTCGAGGACGTAGCACGGCTTGCCGTTCACCGGCTCTTCGCGCAAAAACTTCGCCGCATAGTCTTCCGCGTAACGAGTGCGGGCGACGTCGCCGTTTGAGGCGTTCCCCATCAACCGCTGCAACGGAGTGATCCGGATAGGCTTACGGGTGTTCGGCATATAGATCCACATGTCGTCATCCACCATGAGGAGGTATTGACCCTTGACATCCGCATTCATAAACTTCACGAGTGTCTTGTCCAACCCTTTGACGCTCACGTCGAATACGCCTTCCTCTTTCAACTCGCTATCTTCATAATTCAGGATTGTGGTCGTGACTGAGTAAGAACTCCAGCCGTTCCGGCTTTGATCGGAGAGTTGCAAAATTTCATCTCCTGTTAGTTTGCTGGCACCCGGTTCGCTCCCGGCCTGTCCGAACATACGCGCGAACCCTGTCGTAAGAGCGATAACGAAGGCGAAATATCTACTCTGCTTATACATCATTTTCTCCATTAGATTAAACATGTCCGAGTGCGTCGACAATTTTCAGGCGCGAAGCTTTGTAGGCGGGAAGAATAGTTGCAATCACCGTTGTGACCGCGATGAGTAGGAAGACCCCGAGGTATTGCAACGGAACAAAATCGACAAAGAGAGGATATCCCCGCGTGCTTCCCGGCGGCGGCGGCATCGTGATTCCTGAAGCGTTGATCAGGCTTGCAAAGAGATAAGCGATGATGAGGCCGATACCTCCCCCGGAAGCGCCGACGATCAATCCCTCGTAAAGAAAGTTAACCATCAGCCTGACAGGAGACGTTCCCACGGCAAGCTGGGTACCGATTTCCTTTGTCCTCTCAAAGATAGACATCATCATCGTGTTCGAACTGCTGAGCACCACGATGACAAAGATGATGACGCCAAGGAATCCGAAGATTGAGTTGTAAAGGCTGACGACCGATTTATAGAAGGTCGCCATATCGAACCATCGCCTGGCTTTAATTCCGGGAAGAAGCTTTTCCAGCCGCGACGCAATTTCTTCCGTCTTGTCGGTTTCATCCAGAACGACAACGAGCTTGGAAACTTTTTGAGAGTTGAGCAGCAGCTGCGCGGTCTGAAGACTCACCATCAACGCGCGTTCGTCGTACTCCGGAATACCGGTGGAATAGATGCCTGCAACCTTGACGTCCATTGCGTTCAACGCCCCTTTGGAAGTCGTCGTCATGAGTGTGAGATACTCGCCGATCTTCGCTTTCATCGATTTCGCCAATCCTTTCGCGAGGATCACTTCATTCTCCTGAGCATTGGCCGGATTTTCTCCCAGGAATTTTCCCGAGTCGACCGCCAGCGCAAATCCTGCAAGTTTCGTCTCTTTTTCGGGCTCGACGCCGCGTCCGAGAAAGGCCGCAGATTTATCGCCGTTCGAAATCAATCCCATAAACTCCACTCTCGCCATGCTGAAACGAACATGTTCCTGGCTGATGACGATCCTTTTCAAGGCTTCGACGCTGTCGATGCCGAGTTCGAGAGGCCGTTCTTCTTCGCGTTGAAGCGCTTCGCTTGTAAAGAGCTGGATGTGCCCCAGCTGCCCGCGGATGGTCGATTCACTCAATCCCCTGAAGGAAAAAGAAATGAACCCGCCGGCTAGAATTAATGCGGTGGCCCCGAAGACAAGAACCAGGCCCGTGATGATCGTTCGGCGCCGGTTGCGGAAAACATTTTTCGTTGCGAGTTTAATGAACTTGAACATGTGTGGATCTCCTTCTTCTGCTACTTTTGTCCGTTGACGATCATGCCATCGTGGAGCTTTACGACTCTCTTCGCGTAACTCAAGACGAGCGGGTCGTGAGTCGAAAAAAGAAACGTGACTTTTTCTTCCTCGTTGAGCGTCCGCATAAGGTCGAGGATTTCAGAGGCGGTCGCCGAATCGATATTGGCGGTCGGCTCGTCTGCGAGGACGATTTTCGGGCTGTTGACCAGAGCGCGTGCAATCGCGACCCGCTGGCGCTGTCCTCCGGAAAGCTCGTTCGGTTTATGCTGGCGGAACTCCCACAGCTTCACATCCTTCAGAGCCCGTTCGACGAGCTGCTTCCGTGTCGCCGATGTCTTTTTTGTAAGAAGGAGAGGATACTCGACGTTTTCATACGCGGAAAGAACGGGAATAAGGTTGAAGGTCTGGAAAATGAATCCAAGCTTTTCAAGCCGTACTCGGTGAAGATTGGTCAGTCCGTTGTATTTGACTTCCGCCCCTTCGAGGAAGACTCGGCCGCTGGTCGGAGAGTCGATAAGACCGAGAAGGTTGAGGAGCGTCGTCTTGCCGCTTCCCGACGGACCCGAGATGGATGTGAACTCTCCCTCTTGGATCGTGAGTGTCAGGTTGCGAAGCGCGGGGACCTCTGTTTTGCCGAGCGTATACGTTTTGATGAGGCTCTCTGTTTGAACGAGTGAGTACATTGTGTTTTGCTCCCGGACTTCGTTACGATATTTGTTTGAGTTCGTTTTCAGCTCTTCGCGCCATATCGGAATTTGGATCCGCGGAGATCGCTTTCTGCAGAAGCTCTTTTGCTCTCGCAGGCTGACTGTCGTTCTTGTACGCTATGCCTGCCCAGCAGTAAATCGTCGCCTGGAGATGTGCATCGAAATGGACGAATCTGGCATCGTTCATCAGGAACTCGAAATCTTTTAACGCGACAGGGAGGCGTCTGAACATCGATGGAAGGTTCGTGCTGTTAATTCCGCGGACGATCCGGACTGTCACGTCGGCAGGAGCCAGGTCTGCTGCTTTGTCCATGTCGTCGACACCCTTATCGACATCCTTTGCTTTCGTGAAGGGCCACCAGGCATCGCGTCCGCGTAGCGTCCAGAGACTCCCGCGATACACATGCGCGACGGCATTCGAGGGATCTCCTTGGAGGACTTTGTCGAAACAGGCGAACCCTTTGTCGACGGCATCTTCGTTTCCTGCAACAGCCTGAGTGTGGTAAATCGTCCCAAGCGCAATAAGAGTTGAAATATCGTCCGGAGACTTTTGAAGAGTGGCCTCGAGTTCCTTAACTCTATCCTGAGCTGCAGAAATGTTCAGCGCAGCAAATGCGAGAAGGAGGAGCGTCATTAGCTTCTGTATCATGGCATGCCTCAATGTGTGATGGTGAATGACTCTTGATTTCATTACGCAAGTTAATAGAAGAGTTGCGCGAAACTGAGTCATTTCCGATGAAGCGACAGAACAGAGGGATGAAGTGGAAGGGAGGGGGGATGAAATTGAGGTTAACATTGGGGTCAAGGCAGAAACAGCTGCATGAGCAGTGAGCTACACTTACTAAAAATGTCCCCGTACCCAACGGATTGCGAACTTGACAAAACTAACAAAATGGCTTACTTTTGTGCGTCGTGTCGATGCTTCTTCGGGTTTAAGGTCGGTTCATCAGAATCCGCTCTCTGAAATAATCATTCCCAAACAACAAAAGGAGAATCACCATGACCCAGCTTCACATGCTCCTGCTGCCCATCTTCCTCTCCTCCGTGCTCGTCTTTCTTGTGAGTTCGGTCATTCACATGTTCTCGCCGTGGCACAAGGGAGACTATCCAAAGCTGCCGAATGAAGATAAAGTGATGGACGCGCTTCGTTCGCTCGATATTGCGGCGGGAGAATACATGGCTCCTCGCCCTTCAAACAGAGCGGAAATGAGCTCGCCGGAATTCGCCGAAAAGAGGAAGAAGGGACCGGTGTTCATTCTCAATGTGTTTCCGCAGGGTCAGACGGGGATGGTCAAGAACCTCGTCGGGTGGTTTCTCTATGCGCTTGTGATGAGCGTTTTTGGAGCATACATCTCCGGACGAGCGCTTCAGTTCGGTGCGATGTATTTGTCTGTCTTCCGCTTTGTCGGCGCCTCCACTTTTCTCGGTTACTCGGCAGCGCTATGGCAGATGTCGATATGGTACAATCGGCCCTGGAGCACGACCATCAAGGCCACCGTCGACGGCTTGATCTACGCGCTCCTTACGGCCGGAATGTTTGGATGGCTCTGGCCCCGTTGAGCGGGGAAGCAGCATTCCTTTCGCCCGTTGAGTTTGGAATATAATCCTGGTGGCCGCTTATTGAATGAGCCGACTGCCAGGATTTTTTTTGCGATGATGCCGAGTTCAACATCGGGGTCGCAGTGTTGCAGGATTGCTAGATTACAGGATTGCAAGATTGCAGGATTGCTAGATTGCAGGATTGCAGTATTCTAACATTTCCCTCACCCCTCTTCCCTCATCCATCTTCCATCTCCCATCTCCCATCTTCCATCTCCCATTCCCCCCCCTCCTCCCTCATCCATCTTCCATCTTCCATCTCCCATTCCCCCTCCCCCTCCTTCCCCCAATCTTGCCTTTTCAGAATTTTAACCCTACTTTCTATCTGTTGGCTCCTCAAGCCGGGGCTTCTCTGAGTTACTCTGCTGTTGCTCCATGAATTCCATCGATCCAGGCTGACCTGTCCGTTGAATAAACATGGATATTCCTCCGACTGCGGGAGGTATGAAGGATCGGTCGCCACGATTGTCATCAACTCACCAAAGATTTCTTGGTTCGTTTGATCCTCGCGTACGATCACATTTACGCTGCGGCTCTTCGAATCCGGAATACGGATTAATTCCGAGGAACTGCATGAAGTACGGACATTTCGACGATAAGGAAAAAGAATACGTCATTACGCGACCCGATACACCTCTGCCGTGGATCAACTATCTCGGAACTTCCGATTTTTACGGCATCATCTCCAATACCGGCGGAGGATATTGTTTTTACCAGGATTCGAGGATGCGGCGGTTGACGAGGTATCGCTACAACAATATTCCGATGGATAATAACGGCAGGTATCTCTACATCAAGGATGGCGATGCTACCTGGTGTCCGATGTGGAAACCGATGCGAGTCCCCCTCGATGCCTATGAATGCCGGCATGGACTCGGGTATACCAAAATTACGGGCGCCAAGAATGGACTTGAAGCATCGGTTCTCTACTTCATTCCCCTCGAATCCCGAAACGAGGTCTGGTTTCTGCAGCTCAAGAATTTATCGAACACTCCCAAGAAGATCCGG
>CAYLMV010000187.1:0-5730 GCA_964384415.1 uncultured Chitinophagaceae bacterium
GGATTGCCGCAAGCCAATGGTGTGGCCAGGCGTGCCGTATGAAACCGAGATCTCAGACCCGCTGGGAAGATCCCGAATACCCGATTCAGTATATTTTGACGAAGACCTTTTCGGCTGGTACAGAAAAATGATTGGCTTACGAAAAAGCAACATAGAGTTATCCGTGGGCGATCTCAAGTTTGTCTATTCGGATAACGCTGAAAAAGTGCTCGGATATGAAAGAGCTTTTGGCAACGATCGGGTCGCAGTATTTGTCAACGCCGGAAATGCCGATAGAACATTCACGGCAGCTATCGACTTTAAGAAAACCGGCAAGGTTGAGCTTACCAATCTTGTCGATGATAAAAAGCTTTTCGGGGAGAATGGAACTTATACCATTACATTGCATTCGTACGAGATCAAGATTCTACGCGCTGAATAGCCGGCTTAGAGCAAAGCAATTGCCGCGACATAACTTTTGGATATTCTGGTTATCAGGTAACACAAGGACGTATGAAGAGTTCCAAAGAAAAAATAAATAAAATCCCGGCCCCCAATCGCGGAAAACCTCCGAAGAAGATTTTTTATGCACTCACACTCCTTATTCCTGTATTGTTCTTTGTGCTTCTGGAAGCCTTATTGAGGCTCTTCGGGTACGGGAATGATTACACGCAATGGGTGGAACCCATCGCGGGGAAATACGTTCTGAACCCGAATATAGCGCGAAAATATTTTCATGATATTCAAACCGTGCCATATTCAAACGGGGACATTTTCGACGAGGTAAAGCAGCCGAACTCATACAGGATCTTCGTCCTCGGGGAAAGCAGCGGCGCCGGATATCCGTTTCTTCCAACCGGTTCATTCTCACGATACTTGCAGCAGCGATTGAGCCTCGTATATCCTGATTCGAAGATTGAAGTAATTAATTGCAGTATGACTGCAATTAACAGCTACACGTTGCGCGACTTATTTCCCGGCATCCTGCGGGAGAAACCGGATCTGGTGCTTGTCTACGCCGGGCATAACGAATACTACGGCGCGTTGGGAGCAGGTTCCATCGAATCATTAGGCAGTTCCCGAAGACTCGTCAATTTTGTCATCGCTCTCGAGAACTATAAAACCTTCCAGCTCATCCGGACTGTTGTCGCAGAGGCCGCGGGACTTTTTGCCGGCGAAAAAAGGCAACTTACCGGTACACTCATGGCTCGAATGGCGCATGATCAATATATTGGATTAGGCTCGGATGTTTACAGGAGAGGAATCGATCAATTTCAAGGGAACATGAGCGACATACTGGATATGGCATCGAAAGCGCATGTTCCAGTGATTCTCGGCACCCTCGCCTGTAATTTGAAAGACCAGCCTCCGTTTGTTTCGATCAGCGAAGGAGGATTTCCCTCTGCGGATGTTGTGTACAAAGAAGCTCAAGAGTTGCTGGCACGGAATGATTGGAGGAAGGCCGATTCGCTCTTCCGGTACGCGAAAGACCTTGATGCGCTCCGATTCAGAGCTCCCTCGGAAATCAATGCCAATATTGTGAAGATGGGAACGGAGTACAACGACCCGGTTCTCAATATCGATTCGGCCTTTGCCGCCGCAAGCCGGACTCACGTGATCGGGAGTGACCTGATGACTGATCATCTACATCCCACCCTTCACGGATACCAGTTTATCGGAGACCTGTACTATCGCGAAATGGAGAAGACCGGCAATCTCCCGCCGTCGAAGAGCCGTTTTCTTACCGAGCGACAGCAGGACAGCCTTACAGTGGCTTCTTTTCCATTTGGCAGGCTGGACACGGTAATCGGAAAATACAGAATTCAGCTCTTGAAAAACGATTGGCCGTATATCGCCAAGAAGGACAAGATCCCCGATGCGGTTCTGCTCCATCCGAGCGACCACATCGACTCGATAGCATTCAGTTTAGTTGAAGACAGAACTGATTGGGCAGGCGCTCATAAAAAAGCTGCGGGGTGGTATGCTTTGAAAAACGATATCCCGTCGTTTATCCAAACGATGAATGCCCTCATCGATCAGTATTGCATCGTTACCGAATATCATGATTACGCTGCAAACATTCTGTTAGAGAAAAAAGATTTCGACGCAGCATATTCCTTTCTGAGCAGGCGTTATGCTATAGCGCCCGATGCCTTCTGTAGCAAGTGGATCGGAACGATATGTCTCTTCAGGAATCAAACCGCGATGGCCGAAAAGTATTTGGCTCAAAGCACACGGCTTGATGCCAAGGATTCGCAGGCATGGTACAATCTTGCCGGCGTTTATGTTCAGGAGAAGAATTATCGTTTGGCACTCGAAACGGTCGATCGGGCAATTGCATTGAACGATCGATATTCCGATGCGCTGGAACTCCAAAAGAAGCTCAAAGAGGCCGTGAGATAGCCTATAGGAAACGAAAACTAGCACCTTCCGTTTCATGCCGCTTGAGAATTCAACCGTGAAGGAATAATTTGACGAGGCGGCACAGCATTATTTTTTAATGAGGACTCAGTCGGGCCATAGGGCCTGATCGGTTCTCAACCATTAAATCTATTTAGGTGGATCCATGAATCGAATATTCTGTGCGCTAGGGCTGTTGGTTGGAAGCATATCGGTGGCGATTGGGCAGTCCACAGATAGCGTCGATGTCACATTTTACTACAAGACGACAGCTATCCTTACGGCGGTTTTTTTACCGGGAGAGTTCGACAACTGGGGAAACAATGTCGCGGGAGTGATACCATCCAACGATCCCTCAAAGATGGCAAAAGATCCAACAACGGGAATTTGGTGGAAAACGGTGCGTTTGCGCGTTGGCGGAATGGTCGGAGGAGGTGTCACGGGCGCATACCAGTACAAGTTTAACGAGAACGGAACTTCGGGAGGCTGGCTTACCGATCCTCTGAACCCCCGCCAAAACGCCGGCGACAACGGCAATTCCATCATCTACATCAACAATCCTACAATTTTCCGCCTGCTCCCCAATGCAAAATCGGCGATCGTCAATCAACAGTACCCAACGATCAGCGCCTATCTGTTTCCAGCGGTTGGGACCGCCATCGACACTACATCAATGACATTGTGGATTGATACGACCGCGTATACGATCCCGCCGTCGGCGTACAACGTGTCGTCCAAACTCATTTCGTTCAAATGTCCGGCTGCTCTCGACAACGGATCACGGAAAATCAAATTGTCGGTCAGGCATTTCGGAGGTCCGGTGATTACCGACAGCGCTGCCTTCACTGTTCTGGGCGGAGCCATTCAAATTCTAAATCAGGGCGGCCATACGACCGTGAAGGATTCGTTGGTCGTCATCGTCACGGTGGAAGATACGACGATCCACTCGGCTCAATTAGTACGCAATACAACGGATTCGCAGGCAGTGAGCTTTTCCGCCGGGAAGGTCTTAAAGAAAGTCGGACTGGTAGAAGGTGTGAATTCGTTCCGGGCAGTGGCGAAGGACAGCGCAGGGGCGACAATCCTTTCTTCACAGTACATCATGACGCGTTTCATCAGCCATGCACCCAATGCCGAGATCACGGTTGTCCCAAATGGTTCGCTGTTAACCCTCTCCGCGGAAAGCAGCACCGACCCAGATTCGACAAAGACGTCGACATTGTCGTTCCTATGGAGCGTCGATGTGAATAATCCCGAAGTGATCAGCGGCGTCGCCGGCTCGAATTCATCGCACCTCGATATTGCAATACCGAAGACACCGGGCGAGTACTACTTCGGTCTCATCGCGACTGATAGCGGCGGCAACAAAGATACGACGAGAACCTATTTTACCATTAACGGAGACGGTTCTGTGACGATTCCATCGCTCAGTTCCAACCCTCAATGGGTAAAGATGGGACGCATCTACGAAATGTTCTTCAATTCTTTTACTCCGCAGCAGACGATCAATGCAGCAGCGCTGAAATTGGATTACCTGCAAAAATTGGGTGTGAACATTTTGTGGATTATGCCGATAATGACTAATAATGCCCGAATTGACAACGGACCAGGGCCCGGCTACAATATCGTTGATTTTTACACTGTCGCGCCTCAGTATGGCACTAATGCCGACTTCAAGAATTTTGTCGATCAAGCGCACCAGCGAGGCATCAAGGTTATTCTCGACGTCACTCCCAACCACACGAGCTTCAATCACCCGTTCGTTTTGGATGCGAGATTGTACACGTCGAATTCATTCTATTGGAGTTTTTACGAGCATCAGCTTATTACGAACCCAAATTATCATCCGAATATTTCGGAAGCGATCACCACCGACGGCTTTGTCTACTACAGCTCTTTTGGGGACCAGATTCTCAACTACAACTGGACCGATATCGATGCCCGGGCGTACATGGTCGGAGCATTCGATTGGTGGGTGAAGAACATGGGGCTCGACGGCTACCGGTTTGACGTTTACTGGGGACCGCACGACCGCGCGAACGGAGGAAACGGCGTAGAATCGGATATGGGGGCCCCGGTGAGGAGTTCGATGAAACACATTAAGCCGGACGTATTTATTCTGGGAGAAACCTCGGGGACCGGTGCAGGGACGGAGACGAATTATGCCGATCGGAACGGAGGCGCAGACGCCGCATATGATTGGAATCTTCTTCAGCAAGTGGTGACTCCGTACAATATCTCCGCGATGAACAACTACGTGACAAATTTCGGCGGCGATACGATGGGATTCGTGCCCGGCCCCAACTCCCGGTTCATGCGTTTTCTTGAGAATCACGATGAGGACCGGATTGCGTCTGTCTATAATTCTTATGCGAAAACGATGCCGATGGGGACGATGATCTTCACTGTTCCAGGAATTCCAATGATATACTCAGGGCAGGAGGTTGGCTACGGATTGGGGATCTCCAACTATGACCAGCGCAGGAGAGGGATCATCGATTGGAACAGCGCCGGCAAGGACCTGCTCACTCCGCACTACCAGCGGCTCGCTTGGATTCGCGCAACATTTCCGGCATTCTCGACGCTAACATTCAATCGCCTTGCCACGGGGAACGGTCTTGTCTACGCTTACGCCCGTCCCTTCCTCGATCAAAATGGCATGGCTGTTGAAAATTTCAGCGGCGCCCCGATGTCAGTAACAATAGCTCTCAACGGAACTGGCAGCGCTGCCAATGTACTTCTGTCGGGAGGCGTTATCAACGGGAAGACGTATTACCTCAACGATGTCTACAACGACACTTCGTACGCTGTAAGTTTCAAAACAGGCGTTCTGACATTCAGCCCGTCACTGCCTGGATACGGGTCTGCAGTCTACATACTCGCGGACTCAATAATGCATTTCACTGTGCCGTCGCTGACCTCTGTTTCGGCAAATTCCCAGCCGGTTGTGCCACGGACGTTCGGTCTCGAGCAGAACTTTCCCAATCCGTTCAACCCGACAACACTCATTCGATATTCGATCCCGCGATCAGCAAAAGTGACACTAACAATTTACGATCTGTTGGGCCGAGTGGTGTCTGTCCTTGTGGATGAACAAAAAAGTGCGGGGATCTATACCGCTGAGTTTGACGCAAGGTCTCTTTCGTCTGGTGTGTACCTATGTCGCCTGGTTTCGAACAACGAAACGCAAGTCAGACGCATGTTGCTTCTAAAATAGCCTTTCAAAGAAAAAGGTGTCGAGTAGATCGGTTTTCACACAGTACGGAGATTCAGACGGAACTGGGCCGCCCGAATCCTCGGACTTTCGTTCATAGTCGATCGTTGTACTCAGCGGAGGCGTAATCGCCTCCG
>CAYLMV010000188.1:0-5719 GCA_964384415.1 uncultured Chitinophagaceae bacterium
CGATGCCAAGGCCATTCGCAGCATTGCTATTATTGTTCGTGAGATTGCCGCCGATGTACAGATCCAGTCCGTTCGCATTATATAAGCTTGTTGCTCCCCCGATCGTCAGATTTCCCATCAAATGCACTGACTGAATTTGCTGCACAGCTTGCGCATTTGTCGTCGACTCGAGCGTGAGATTATTCAGTGTGTTGGATGAATTGAAATAGAACAAGGTCTGATTGGGCGTCACCGCAGCTAATCCGAATTGAATCGTTCCCCCCGTAACAGTTGCAGTGTTCGCCTCCAAATCCAGATCAAAAGGAGCCGAAGCGCTGACATGATTTGCGATGATCAACGTGCCGCTGCTCATAACAAATTTGCTTCCGGTGTTCAATACTTCAAATGCAGCTCTCGCAGCATTCGCATTCTTTGCGCCTATCGTTACGACTCCCCCTGCTTGGGTATAACTCAACGCGCCTGATGTTACGACCTGGCCTCGACGAATCTGAGTATACACGTTGAGCGTTCCTCCGGAAACGACTATTGCCGGAGTGCCTGCGGATGCATACACGATGTTGAAGGCATTCGCTGAAGCCGATGAAATCGCAGGACCCACATTGACCGTGCCGTTGAGAACTTCTAATCTCCCGTTAAGTATAAGGTCGGCCGCAGCGGCACCTGTCGCGATATTGAACGATCCTCCATTGGCTGAAAGGCAGGCCGAGCTCGGGATAGTGTCGTTTCCCGTTGAAAGATTCATTGTCACGTTGGTCGTCAAACGGAATGTCCCGTTTTGCAGACTGAGTCCGCCGCCTCCCATTTGAAATCCCGTCGGATCAATATTCACATTTACGAGCGAATCTCTTGAATTTCCGATATTCACCGCAATATTATACAATCGAGTTCTTGTCGGCGTCGACGTGCTCGTAAGATATCGGCTTGATCCGCCCGTAAACGAGAGGCCGCAGCGATAGTTGTCGTTTGTCGGATAATTTGAATCCAAATCGAGCGTGCCGTTGTTCACAATTCCGCCGTAGACCGTGAGCGAATTGGCTACCGAAGTTCCGCCGTTTCGCACTTGCAATGTCCCGCCGGGCGCAACGGAAACAGAAGTATTGACGATGACGTTCTGTGCGGCACCATTCATGAACTGCAAAATACCGTACTGGTTAACGTTGATATTGCCCTGGACTGTTAAGGTGGTCGTTGCAGCGCCTGCATTTAATTGAGTGATGCAGTTTGACGTCCCTCCTGCCGGCGAACATCCGGACGTGAAATTGCCGTATACCGTTAGATTAGTATTCGGTAAAATAATGTTTGAAGCATTATACGGCGAAGCGATAAGATTGTAATAGCCGGTGATGTTTGCCGAAGATCCGCTTGGCAGAAGGTACGTTGTCGGCAGGTTCAACGTTCCCGCGGCTGTCTGATAATATTCCACCGTGCCCCCCGTAGAGCCCAGGAAGTCGCCCCAATCCCCTCTCGGAAAATAGTTGTTGCCTGCAATTCGCAAAACGCCGTTGCCGTTAATCGAGCTTATGACCGGGCCAAAATTATGTCCCGTTGTTGCGCCGATATCCAACACTCCGTCGGAAAGGATGGAAATGTTTCCCGAAGTAATCTGGTGGACGCCGGTAATTATAATCTTATGCGTGGTTGCAGAGCCGTCGCCGATAACAAATGAGGCATTGCTCTTGTTGTCCGGCAATGCCGCGACTGGCGTTCCTGTATTGCTGCCGGTGCACCACGTGTTCGCGGCATTCCAATCCGCGCCGGTTGAAGACGTCACACTGGAGTTGTTGCTGTTGCTGAAGTACGTCGTCAGCCCCGCAAAGGCAGCTGAAGTACCTGCGGTATATTCGCCATCAAGATATGAAACGCTGTCAAAATGAACTTCGCGAGGCGTCAATGTCTCCAACACTTTCGAGACGTTGTTGATCGAGACCCAACTCGGAGTGATATATGTTCCCGGGATGTAACTGACTTCATCGGACGGAGTCGGTGCATCCGCAGCGTAATAATAGTACACTTGATTGACGCTATTGCTCTGAACTCCTGAAAAACCGGAACTTTCGGTCTTCCAGTAGAGTGTAATCGCCTTTCCCGCCGCCTGAATGAGCGGATGTGCCGACAGAATGGGTCGAATTGAGAGGGAACCATACTGCGCGGGATTGGACATGAATGAAATCTGAGCCGGCCGGTACGACGTGCCCGTACCGACGGGATATAAGAAACTCTTATGAGAGTTATCGAATGTCTTTGAGACGCCCCCATCGCTCGCCTGCCCGTTCGTATACACCATATGTGTATTGTCGAAGTTCTGCGCCGTCGTAGCCAAAGTCGAGTAGACGTTCGCGCTCGCTCCCAACGACAGGCTCTGCGAACCGATATTAAAGTTCGCGTTTGTCACCAGCCGCAGATTACCGACAACCGACACACCTCCGATAAGTGAAACGCCGGTAGTATTCGGTTTGTCAATAATAAGATTATAGAAACTTCCTGTTCCGCCGCCATCAATCGTTTGAGCCGTAGTCCCTGTGAGCCTGATTCCACCGGCGCCTGACTGACCCGTATGACTTCCCTTGTTGACGATATTGCCGAGCACATAAACATATCTTCCGCTGTCGTTCAAGGCTGCAGAGCTATTAATGGTTAATGCTCCATTTACTGTAACGTCGTTGCTAATGATGGACGTTACAGATGAATTGGCAACGGTCAGGTTGTTCAATGCGTTGCCGGTAATTGTACCGATATTACTAAAGAGCTGAGCGGCTGCCCCGTTGAACGTGGTCACATTGGCTGCCCCTGTTCCTGGAGTGTACGTGCCTCCTGCGGCAATAGTAAAGTTATGCCCTACCATAAGATCAATCGAGCTTGTGACGAGGTTCAGCGTGCAATTGCTTCCAATCGTCAAGTCATTTAATACGCTAAGAACCGTACTGGGAGTGTTCCATTGAATGCTTACCGTTCCGGCCCCTGTCCGTCTCGATATGTTAAGATTATAGAGTGGGACGGTCGAATTTGCTGTGTAAGTTGTCGCCGAACTGGGAAGATTGAAATTTACTGTCCCCCCAGTTACGGAATAGTTTCCCGATTGACATTCGATATCCATGATATTGTAATTCGTGGTGGCGTTGATAAACGTATTGTCAGTAAAATTTATCGTGCCGCCGCTCATAACGAACACCGCGTTCGTATTGCTCAGATTTAACATTGGCCCCGATTGGTTTTCGCCCTGTAAGCGGAAGTTCGCCGCTCCGCCAGATTGGATATAACTCATCTGGTTGGACCCTCCCGTTGCTGTCCATGCCTGGCTCGCATCCAGCGTTCCCGTTCCTTCAATTGTAATAACCGGAGTTCCCAACGTGCCCAGCACAATTCCCGCTGCATCTCCGGTAGAAAATTGCCCTGCGCTAACGCGTAACGAGCCATACAATGTTGCGGCCTGATAACCGGTTCCATTCACCCCGCTGATGGTGGTCGTGACGTTCGCTCCGTTGACCCACAATCCGGCGGTCGGAATAACGTTAAAATCCTGCCCTCCTTCTGTCAAAGAAGGGATCGTGATATTTGCATCAAGTTTTAAAGTACCATAATGGATATAGAGTGCTTTGTAATATGCGCCATAACCGTATCCCTCGGGTACTCCGTCAAAAGTACTGTTCCCCTGGTAATTGGGGGCGTAAAGGGCAAAGTTATTCGTGCTGGAAGAACTTACCTCTAACGTATATGTTCTATCTGATCCCTTTTCAACGATAAACCTGAAAAAGTCGGTGACACCGTTGCATGTTACGGTATTATTTGTCGCTCCCCTAAAATAGACTTGAACATCGCCGTAGTTAATTCCTCCGGACGCTGTGGTGGTAAGGATGTAATATGCGTTGGTGACGGGTGAAGGCAATCCGGTAAAACGGACTGCCCCGTTGTTCGTAAAATTGCCATATAACAGTAATGAGTGAACGGGATACGCCGTGGTATTATTCGTCGGGTTTGGAATGGCTTGCGACGATGCGAAGTTGTTGACAAGCACGCTGCATCCCGCGTCAACGGAGAAATCTCCGTACACCGTCATCGTTATAAGGTTATTGGACGGCGTCGGGTTGCCAAAATAGAATGTTTCGCTTCCTGTCGAATTGTTTTTTATGCTGAAGTTGCCGTTAATGGTATACGTTGTGGGATTACTGATATTATTTGCATACGAACTAATTGAGCTTCCCGTGTAGTTTGAGACGATCACATTGTTGTACGTCATCTGCGTAGTGCTGAGGCCGATGTTGTTCAGATTATAGTATTCAATTGTTCCACCGCCCGATGCGACGAAACTTGTGAACGTTCCGCCGGGGAAGGTATTGGAACTGAGCATCATCTTTCCTTGTCCGCTCACCGTGCCGAAATTATGTCCGGTTGTTGAAGTCAGGTCTAGAATTCCGCCTGAATTGATGGTCACCGAACTGACTTGCTTGGTATTCGCAGTGATCGAGATCGTTCGTCCATTGAGGATCGTAACATTGTCCGAAATTCCTGGAACACCGGGATCAATCCACAAGGTACCTGAAGGATCGCTGGTCCACGAGGTTACATCAGTCCAATTTCCCGATTGATAAGAATAGAGAGAGACCGATGTTGCGGGGGCGGTGGTACCGGCCGACCATCTTCCGGAGATTGACGCAGCCGATGCACCGGAGACATTTGAGCCGAACGGATCCGCGCCGAGCGATGTGTGCGCGCCGGGCGCCAAAACCCAGGATGTCCCATTGTAGAACCAGGTATCATACTGTGATTGAGTTCCGTGCACTTCTCCGCTGTTATATGTAAAGCGCAAATTCGTGGTGATCAAACCGGTATAACCCGTTACTGTCAGGTTCCAGTATTTTCCCAGTGCGTTTGCCCCCAGGTTGGCGGTTACTTCATTAATCTGAAGATTTCCCGTGCTGGCACCCGTAACTGAAAAGCCGCCTGTCAAGTCCAACGGATCATAGTATCCCCCCAACCCGACGGGATACACAATATTTAAACCGCTCCCCCCTGTTCCCCCTGCCTTTTGAACGTAACCAACACCGTCTGTCTGAACCATCGTGGCATTGCTGAACGAGGATCCCGCGATTGCACCGGTTGACGTGCTGGATAGAATCAGATTATAATCACCGAGCCGCAGAACGCCGGAATTTAGCGTTAAGACATTAGAGACTGTCACATTTCCGACCTGCACCAGCTTTGTGCTGCCATTGGAGATCTGGAGATTGTAATACGTAAATCCGCCCTGAACCGGTTGATCCGTAGCTGTACCGTTATAGTTTATCGTGCTCGTATTGATAGTGAAAGTGCCGCCGAATGCCCAGGTCCCTGCGATGTTTATTGTTCCGCTGCTGCCCGTCAGAATAGCCGAACCCGATAAGTTGCCAGAGAGGGTTATCGCACTGCTGCCGAGATTCAATGTTCCGTTCGTTAACGTAGTATTTGCGACTGAATGCGAAAGTCCGGCGCCGAGATTGAGAGTCCCCCCTGTTCCATTCAAAATCAAATCACCGGAGGAAATTGCACTCTGCAATGTCGCGGTGCCCCCGGTCTTGGTCATTGTCACCGTGCCCGGCGTTATGAAGCCCGCAATATTTTGTGTACCGACGCCGCTGATCGTGATATTGGAGCTCCCGAGACTTATTGTTCCTCCGGCGTTCACGAAGTTGCCGCCAAAAGTCAAGTCAAAATTATTGCTCGCCAGGGTTGCTCCGTTGTTGAT
>CAYLMV010000189.1:0-5690 GCA_964384415.1 uncultured Chitinophagaceae bacterium
TGACCCGGGTACTGAAGATTGGGACAGCAGTCCCGTTTTGGTAGACCTTTCCAGCGACTACAATATGTCTCCTTCGCTAGCCATTGATGGTTCAGGAAATCCAATTGCTTCGTGGAGCAGCTATAATAGTTCACTAGGCAAGTACACTCAGCGATATATTCAAGGACTTTCAAGCGGACAGTGGACTTCGAACAAGTACGAATGGCAGAATATTTCTACTAACATATTTTATCCCAGTATCGCATATTTCTATTACTCTGGTCAACAATATCCAGATCAAACTGCAATAGTCTCTTGGGGCAGCGATTGGATTTCCAGGGAAATGCGGCGAATAGGACAAAGCTGGAATACAACAAGATACCTGGCAGGAGCGTCGTTTTCCCCCAACATTTCTCGCGAATTTCAGGGTAGCGGCATTCCACTCGAAGAGTACACTGACCAGAGCAATAGTCCTTACTCCATTTGCCAAATAGATCTGGGTGGCCCCCAAAAAACTGCTGTACCGACACAGAGGATAGAGCGAGTAGCTGTGATTTACAATAAGGCCGATCGTTCGATTCTCAGGCTGCAATTAAGTCAGCCAGTTTTTACAACTGCTTCAGGAGATTCAATCCCTACCGATCTTCAATTCAAAAAATTCGATAGCTCACCGGCTCCAATACCATCGAGTGCAAAGGTTTTTGACGGCCTAGAGACTGAAATTGTACAGGTTCCTTCGAGTGCTGCTTCGATTTCCATTAAAGCAACAGTCTCGATAGATCTACCGGATACCTTACCCAACGGTTCCATCAATAAGAACACAACTTCGTCGTTCTCCGGATTTACATTTGGCATTACTGCCAACGGGGAAAAGGTTGCTTCCCTTTTATTCAATCAATCTTTCACAAACCCGATGAGCTCAAGGCATTATAAGATGTCAGTGCCTTTTATGATTCCTATTCAAAATTTACGGGGCCAAAGCATAGCACTTCTTCCTGCCGGCAGACTCCTGGGGAAATTCGATGAATCAAATCTCTTTTGTTCCGTGGTAAATGCGATCGTGGGGGAATCCACGTCTCAGGAACCCGCAGCACCTACTTCTGGCTCACAACAACTTGCCGCCAACATCGTTCTCGGGCAAAACTATCCAAATCCATTCAATCCCATGACAACAATTTCATACCGTGTCATGCATGCGGGACACGTAATCCTAAAAATCTATGATGAGCTCGGTAGAGAAGTCGCCGCCCCGATGAATGGGGATCAGCCGGAAGGCGTTTATAGTGTGAAGTTTGACGCCTCCCGTCTTGCAAGCGGCATCTACTTCTATCAATTGATTGCTCCAGGTGTGAATGAGACAAAGAAGATGTTAGTCACAAAATAGCGTGTAATTCTAGCTTGTTTCCGAGAAGGGCGACGAAAGTCGCCCTTTGTTTTATTGAACTGTCTCCTTGGTAATGACCTCAATCGCGTTAGCCCCAGACATTCATCATCTAGAGCTTTTAATTGCTTTTTCTGGCATAAGATAGTATCAACCAAGAAAGGGCAACCATGTATTCACGAATTGTCGATGCGCTCGCAACAGCTGCAGCCCGCAGTGAAGAAACATCATATCCTAATGCAATCCTGCTCAAGAACTTCCCTCGCTGCATACAATTGGACTACCACTCGTGCGGCCTTCATGCGACAAAATCGATTCTTGGCTTCTACCGGATGCGTGTATCAGTAACGCGGCTTAAGAGACTTTTGCGGACCAACGAAGATGGAACCGGCCCTTCGGATATAAGGTGGGTGCTGAAAGGTTACGGATTGGTCTGCAAAACACTCCGCAAACCTGGGCTACAAGATCTGAAGGCTGCAATTCACAAAGGTTGTCCGGTGCTGATATCTACTTGGGAAGGCGAACATTGGTCCGTTTTCTACGGCTTTGAAACCTCGCACGTCTTCATTTCGAATCCGAGTGTCGACGCTTCAGAGGATGGTGTCGGTGCGATACGGTGCGCAGTTACTAAGCGGGATTTCAAAAAGATGTGGGATAGATATGGGCTGGTGGTGTCCAGGGCTCGGCCTCGTTGAAATGATTCCGTGGCCGTAGCTTTCTTCGCAAAAGAAGATGAATGAATAACTTCCAGACTGCACAATTCTACCCCGCTGCTCTATACTCTTCAAACCGTTGTTCAAGCAATTTCGTATCCGGTGACAATTTTAATGGAGTCGGCAAAACTATCTTACGATTGTTCATCTCTTGCAGTCCATGGATGAGCATCGGCCCATCCGTTTCGCGCATCACATCCTTCCTGACCTCTATATAATAATCTGGACGGATTCCGAAAAGATATGAGTCGAATGCAGCATGATGCAATTTGCAGAGTGCTAATCCATTTCGCACGGCAGGTATTCCTTCCGGTTCTGAATCCCCGATGATATGAGCGGCGTCTAGCAATTCCAGCCGCTTAAGGCGACAACACGCACACTGTTCCTTGTAGGCGCGCAATACCTGCTCGCGAAATACTCTTTGATGGAGTCGTTGTCTAACTGTTGCGGTAATGTATGCTCTCCGGGGTTCGGCGTCTTCCTGCAAAAGAGAACTATCAAACCCTATCCCCTCCGCGATAGAGATCGTAGCGTCTACAGCAACTTTAAATGCGAGATTTGCGGGATCGTCATGCACGATGAAGACCGGCCAGACCGCATAGTATCTGCCTGGAGAAAGTCCAAAGAAGTAGATTAACGGCGTTCCTGCCGTTAGAGCTTTGCGAAGTCCAACGTTATCTCTGTGTTCGCCGTCCGTCCCTCGATAGCTGTAAACAAATAGGCCTTTGCTGTCTGGGCGGTCATCATAGGGACTTTCTGGGGTCGTTGTGATTGAGAGTGGAATCTCGGGAAGTAGTTTTGGCTTGAAGATACCTTGCGGGCTTACCAACGGCACACGAACTCCCTCAAACATGAATCCACTTGCAAGGAGTTCTCTGGGTAGCACGTCTCCGTGAATCTGGGTTTGCTTTTCCAGCCATTCGAAGGCTGCGAGGCGGACTCTGTGATCGATATTCTCTTGTGGGAAGCTCAAGATTGCACTCTTTGTGTATCGATATGGAGGTTAAGTTATGAGATTCGGAGTGAAAATCAATCTGGCGAGTTTGTGAGCCGGCCTCGGTGATGCTGCCGAGGCCGACGTAAGCATCAACCTAATTGTGGTAGGACGAACTCAAGGATGTTGTCATGTTTCAGAGGTGCGGCAAAAGCATCAAGTCTTTCGACTGTCCTGTGTAGCTGTTCAGGCTGCAAGTAGGCATAGTATTTTGCCGTAACATCCACCCGGCAATGTCCCATGATGCGCGATATGCTATATAACGACTCGCCTGATTGAGACAGCCAGCTCGCAAAAGTCGATCTCAAACATTTGAAGCTTAATTTCGGATTGAGGTTCAGTTTCCGGATATACCATTTGAATAACGCGGTGCACCAGTCGTCAAAGACTCTCCTTCCGTCGATGTTGAAAACGTAGTCACTACTATTCATGTTCCTTCTTTTAACCATCAGCTCAAAGACCGAATTGCTCATAGGGACATTCCGTTGTTTCCCATTCTTGACCTTGAAGGTCGCGCTGCTTTCTACGCTGATGACTTTTCTATCCATGTCGACCTTATCCCAGGTCAGGTTTGTAATCTCTGACCGACGCATCGCGGTCATGACGCCAAATAGGACAATGTCTTTTAGCCATTCCTCTTCGATGCCTTGCATGAGAATATGGAACTCATCTTTCCTCATGAATCTTGGTTTGACGTCTTCCACCCTACAATTTTTCATTCGGCTAAACGGGTTACTCACGATTAGATCCCACCTTATTGCTGTATTGAACGCCGACCTTAGTGTTGATAGGTAACTATTCAATGTAACCGGTGTAATTGTTCTTAGCTTTTCCGCTTTATAGCGATCACAATGCCTAGTTGTTATTGAGGCAATCGGGAGATTGCCAATGACCTCAAGAAAGCTATTGAGGCCAAACTTGTATTTCACGACAGTCTCCGGTGCGTAAACAGACCCCGCATAGCTCATAATGTCTGCAAAGAAGTTTACCAACAGTGTGGGCTCAGCTCTAGACTTGATCTTGCTCTTGAATTCAGAGAGGATTCTCAGGGCATCGGCTTTCCGCTTGCAATGAGTGCTCAACCAACGCAGAGTATTCTCTTTGTCGTAGTAGCCAATGTAGTAGTAACCTACGGCTGTCCGGAAGTGAAGATAGATTTGAGTTTTAGGCATGATGTCCTTTCAGAAATGTGGGGGGGCAGGTTGGCAACGCTTCAAACCTATGTTAGCTGGCTTGAGTAAATGGGGACCATGGTATATATCTGCAAAGATGCTATTCCGTCTTCTCTCCGTCTTGACCTGGCCGGATCTTTTTGTGATGTGTAAACAACGGCAAATCTGGGCAGAGATCGATTTGTTCTATCTCTCGCCGGGCACCCGAACCTATCTCGAATCTAATGAATGACACATGGGATATTCCAGGAATAAAGAAAGTTAAAATACTTTTGCTTTTGTCCAAAATATTTCTTATAATATATATGTAATACTTAACCGCTATAAGAAGTAGGCTTCGCTTACTTGCCCTTCAAATTACCGCTAAGTTCTCGGCCAGTTTAATTCAAGCAGAACAACTTGTCACACTTCGTGGCATTGCTACATCTTTTAACCACTACTATTTAATGTCAATCAATGAAACTAATTCACAATTCAATATTCGTGAATACGCGCTCGGTTCAGTAAGTTCTCGTAACCGTTTCGAAGGTCTCGATTTTGCAGAAACTCAATATGGCAAACGAGATATTTTCCAATCTAATTTTCTCCACTCTGATCAAATCGAAAAATACGCTGATTCCCAAACCTTTAAAGAAGGCTACCGAACAGTTAAAGGCTACATGGGAGTAGTCGCATCTGATTCTCTTAAGATAGACGTTGATGTGGAAGGTGATCTATCCAAAGCATTGGATATCACGCGTCAGCTAGTATCACGAATTCTCAACGATTACAAAGTGCCCGAGACCTCTGTCTCCGTTAAATTCAGCGGGAGTAAGGGCTTCCATATCGCGTTACCTGCAGAGTTATTTGGGGGCTTTACGCCTACTACGACATTGCCGGCGTTACATAGAACGATAGCATCCGAGCTTTGTTCTGGCTTCGAACTCAACACGGACACTTCAATTTATCATACGGTTGCGCTATTTCGTGTCGAGAATACGCAAAACAGTAAATCAAACTTATACAGCATCCCGCTTACCATCGGTGAGCTTAAGGAATGGACTATCAAGCAAGTCGAAGAGTTGGCGAAGACTCCGAGAATTATTCCTGTCAATTCCGTTTCACATTCACCGGTCGATTCGCTGGTAGCATTAACACAAAAGTGTGAACAGCAATTATTAACGTTGGTCACACAACAAACTGCCACACTTTCTACACCTATAAGGCAAGACAATACGGACAGCCCACAGCCTGATGCGAAGAAGATCAACACAATGTTCAAACACTGTCAGGCGTTGGCTGCAATACAAAAGAAATCTGATTCAAAAGAGCTAATCGGGCATGTGAACCGCGTTACACTCGGGACCGTCCTGCCTTCACTCGGTGATGAAGGTAGAAAGCGTGTCCATAAGATCCTTGAAGGACAGGAAAATTACAACAGGCAACAGACGGACTATTACATGGATTCAATG
>CAYLMV010000190.1:0-5558 GCA_964384415.1 uncultured Chitinophagaceae bacterium
TATAATTCTGAAAACAGGAAGAATATAAACCAGCTGGATGGGTGTTGAGGCGGATAAGGAATAGGAAAACGGTTCGGATAGTGTGAAGCGACACCGCGCACATCCTGATTGATTTAATGAAAGCCCCCGATGAGAAATGTGGGAAAGTTCGGGTAGGCGGATTCTTCGATCGGGATATATATAGGCATGAGTTGGCTTGATCTGAACGATGCCCCTCTTACAGTGGAAGAGCTGAGTCAATAACTGAGAACAACGAGGAGCGCAAAACGGAGTATACTGAATCTAAGTGATTGCTAATGTCGCAGATTGTTTCCGATTCGCTATTGACATTTGGTCGGCGGTTTGCGATTTCTCATGGGCGGATGGGGCATCTTCTATAGACCTGCATCAGCAATCCAAACAACCGCATGAAAGAAATTTTGTTTATTCCGACCATTGTTATCTCCCTATTTGCATTGACTTGCAAGAAGGAACCGCCTCTTGTGGTTCCAGATCATCCTACTCATCCAATCTTCGCGTGGACAATCGATACAATTCGCAATCCATATCCCGATAGTCAATTATTACTAGGGAGCATTTGGGGAACAAGCGAGAGTAATGTCTATTCCTGCGGTTTTAATGGAGTGGGGGCTGCGACCCTTTGGCATTTTGATGGTACAGTTTGGAAAGAGGTAAAGATTAATGCATCTGAGGGGGGGCTGATTCAGGGAGCCATTTACCTGACTGCAATACGAGGATTTAATGCTAATGATATATGGGCTGTTGGTGATAAAGGTATACAGTCTTCATCTCCACCTTACAGAGCAGATTCAAGCGCGATTATACACTTTAACGGAAGCAATTGGACGGAGATTCAGATTACACGCGGGGCCGTATTAAATAATGTGACGTGTGTTCCTCCAGTTGAAGTCTACGCAGTGAGCGCAAAGGGCGAGGTCTTTGAATACGATGGGACAGAATGGAGACGACACCAGATCGATAGTAGTGCGAGTCTATTTTCGGTAGGAGGAGATTCACAGCGACAATTTATTGGGGGTTATCATTACATGTTTCCCAACTCCTATTATGACATATACTCAAGAGATGTCGATGGCAATTGGGTCGAGAAAGATAAGATCTCTGAAGTCGATAATCAGATTAGTCCGAAATTCGGTTTCAACTTCTATCCTTTAGGCGGTAGCAGGTATTTCGCTTCCGGATATGGAATATTCCTATTGACTGATACGGTGTGGACAAGAGAATATCAGGACGGATACTATTACTCAGCGATGAATGGAACAGCTGGAGACAACATTTATGCAGTTGGTCCAGTCAAGCGAGCCATTCATTGGAACGGAAATGATTGGGCAACGTTAGGCATACCTGATAATCTCGATAATACTTTAAGCTTCACTGGAGTATGGGCAACTCAAACGGAGGTCTTTATTTGTGCCGGTGGTTCCCAGTTCGACATGTCTGTTATTTTGCATGGTAAGAAACAAAACTAAAGGGAGGGAAAAATGAGTAAGACAATTGACCTGCTCCCAGTTTATGTGCCAGTGCGTAGTTTAGTTTTTTCCTTCAGGCATTGGCTATCTGAAGTGGATAAAAAGTCTCCGGTGCCGGTGGTCTTTAGTTGAGTGAGCTGTGTTGGCCTGATTTTGTTGTAGGTGTTCCTCCAGCGTTCCGTCACCACCTTCGCTTCCGTAATCGTATCAAAGATCTCTCCGTTCAACAACTCGTCGCTGAACTTCCCGTTACATGATTCGATGTATCCGTTCTCCCAGGGACTCCCGGGCTCGATGAAGAGCGTTTTGACTCCCAGTCTTCCTAGCCATGATCGCACAGTGTCGGCCACAAACTCCGGTCTGTTGTCGGACCTGATATGAGCCGGTGCCTCTCGTAACAAACAACTCTGCCAGAGCTTCCACCACGTCGTTCGAGGTGATCTTCCGGTCGATCCTGATCGCCAGACATTCTCTGGTGTACTCATCGATCACGTTGAGCATCCTCAACGGCTTCCCGTTACTGGTTCTGTCTGCCACAAAATCGTAACTCCAAACATGATCCTTGTGCTCTCGTCTCAAGCGTATGCAGGATCCGTCATTGAACCAGAGCCTTCTCCGCTTGGGCTGTCTTTTAGGCACTTTCAGGCCTTCTTTACGCCAGATCCGTTTGGCGTCGACCTTTGTTTGAAATACTCACTTCAGTAGATCGTCAGGCGAGAATTCTACCGGGGCGGTTTAGCTTAAGACAGAACTATCCGTATCCATTTAATCCTTCTGCCACAATCTCATTCGATATTCCAACGCGGTCGTTCGTTTCGTTGCAAATATTCGATATGTTAGGAAGAATAGTGTCATCCGTCGCTTCAGAAGAACTCCCCGCGGGAAGTTACACCCGCCAATGGAATGCGTCGGCCATTGCGAGCGGCATATATTCCTATCGATTGCAGGCAGGAACATATACAGAAACTATGAAGCTTCTCCTGTTGAAATAGTATTTACGAAGGAACTGCAACATCCGAGCCCCAGACATTCACCATCTGGGGCATTCTTATTGAACGAGGCGAGTGCGCCCCTTTGGCCCATTTGGGACGAAATCTTTACGTACCAGTGAAACGATAATCAACGGTTCATTGTTATTTCCAAAGGAGAACAAAACGATGAAGCAAATTTACGTAACGCTTTTGATGCTTGTGCTTCTGTCATTGTCCCTTTGCGCACAAGCACCAGACAGCGTCACTGTCACGTTTCGTTTTGATGACGCGAACCATTCTCGCATAAGAGTGTTCATCCCCGGCGAATTTAACAATTGGGGACCCCAGCTGGGTGACGGCACGATCCCACCCGATGCGCCATCATCGATGTCGTTCGATTCCGTTCGCGGCTATTGGCAGAAACAGGTGCGCCTGCAAACGGGGCAATCCTACGCCTACAAACTCTTCTATTATACCAACCAATCGGGATCGGAATATGTGTGGATTCAGGATCCGCTGAATCCCACAACAGACGGCTCCCAATTCGGCAACTCACTCCTTACCGTCGCCGATCCGATGGTTTTCGAGGTTGCGCGCAAACCGGATGCGACGGGATTTATCCGCGCGGTGGTAGCAGGAATTTTTTCATCGTCGCCTTTTGCATCCGTCACCGTATTTGCCAATTCCGATTCGTTCCCGGGATTGAATTCGTATAACGCATCAACAGGCCTGCTGAACCTTGATTTTGGCCGTTCGTATGACACCGTAGGGTTCTCTTTGACCATTACCGCGAGGAATAACCAGGGCAAGTTCGCCTCCTGGCACACGCCGGTCAACTGGGAAAACGAAGTGTTTTACCAGATATTTCCGAGAAGCTTTCGCGACAGCAATAGCGACGGCATCGGCGATTTCAACGGCATCGCACAGGAACTCGACTGTCTCCAGGAACTCGGCGTCACGGCGGTTTGGCTGAATCCCATCTTCCGCTCCCACGCATACCATAACTACTTTGCGGATAATTTCGACTCAACCGACGCCGGCTTCGGATCGAATGCGGATTTTACCAACCTCGTAAAAGCCCTCCATGCTCGTGGAATGAAGATCTTTATCGACGTCGAAGCGCAGTACATCTCGCGATATCATCCCTGGTATGTTGATTCCTTCATGAATCCGTCGTCGCCATACGGGCCATATATCGTCTATAGGGGGCCCGGCAACACGAATCCCGATACTTTGTCATTTTGGGGCTACGATGGGGAGTGGCTCACCAACATGGTATTGAACTTGCGAAATCCAGGACTCCTCTCATACGAAAAGAGGATGTACGCTTCGTGGGTTGACCCCAATGGCGATGGGAACTTCGATGACGGCGTGGACGGATTCCGGCTCGACCACTTTATGGATAACCTTGACGGCACCGGAGAGAATCCGCACATGTTCACCGACTTCTGGAAGCCGTTGTTCGACACATTGAGGAGCATCAACCCCCGGATATTCTTCCTCGCTGAACAGGCCGATTGGGGAATCGGCACGAATGAACTCACCAATGGAAATACCGATGGAGTTTTCGCAATACCGCTGATGCTCGACATTCGTTCCCTTGACAAGAACACCATTCTCGGCGGCATTGCCCAAACCCTCAGCGGTACGCCCCCGGCAAAATTCCAGTTCACGATCATTGAGAACCACGACATGGACAGATTTGCCTCTGTCGTAGGAAACGATCCGGGGAAACTTCGGATCGGCGCGGCCCTTGTACTTTCGCTGAAGGGTGTACCCTGCCTGTATTACGGTGAGGAGATTGGAATGCGTGGGGTCGGACATAACTGGGATGGCGGTGATGGAGGCGATATCCCCAAGCGCGAAGCGTTCAAGTGGAACAGGATCGTGTCGAGCCCAGGCACGGCGCTTTGGTATAAAAATACGGGACCGTGGTGGACCGCCACATCGCTGCACGACAGCGACGGCACGTCGTTGGAAGAAGAGCGTCCGGACAGCACTTCGCTCTGGCGCTATTATCAGAAGTTGATCGGTATACGAAAGGGCTCTCCGGCCATCCGCATGGGAGACTATACGGCCATCAATGCCACGAATGCAAATGTACTGAGCTTCGTCCGTTCGTACGGCGCCGATTCGGCTCATCAGAACATTGCGGTCGTCATAAATCTCTCCAGCAATGCACAGAACACATTGCTGGATTTCACTCCCGTGCCGGCGCTTGTTGCGAACAGCCGGATGATCGACCTGATGGGTTCCCAGTCACTCGCACCTCTCTCATCTTCAACCATCTCTTCGTATTCTCTCTCACTTCCGACGTACGGAGTTTCCATCATCGATATGCGACCGCCAACGGTTCAAAGCAGTGTGAAGAATGCGAACAATGCATTTCCGAAAGAGTATCGATTGCAGCAAAATTATCCCAATCCATTTAACCCTGCAACGAAGATCGTGTATGATCTGCCTGCAAATAGCTATGTAAGGTTAAAAGTCTATGACATTCTTGGGAGAGAAGTGTCGACACTAGTAGACGAGGAAAAGATCGCAGGGCACTATGAAGCGACGTTCAACGGAAGCGCATTGGCAAGCGGAGTCTATTTCTACCGGCTTCGGGCGGGAGAATACGTCAATGCTAAAAAACTTCTGCTCCTGAAATAGGAGCAGCTGCAACACCCAGTCCCAGAAATTCTCCATTTGTCTTTTTTCCGATCCAAAAAGTTCAATTATGGTCCCATCCTGAAATTGAACTAGAAACTTAGAATTCTCTCCCTCCTGATTCGCTGGTTCCCGCGTCAATCAAGTAGATACATTGTCGATGAATCGTTCCATGAGGAGTCTGCAATTGCGGCCCTTGTACGCGGGCCTTTTCTTCAGTGCAAGCCAACAACGAAAACACTGACATTCGAACTCAGAAATCTTATTTTCGCCGCTACGACCTATTGCTGCGGATCGTTGCGAATGCAGCATTCACCCGCATCTAATGCTCGATCCGGAACGCCGTCCTCCCCAGTCGTCAAGATGACGACAGGGCAGAGATAAACGAGCGATTTGAAAGAATTTTCTGATTATATTCGCTTTGTAATATCACTATTTCATTAATCAA
>CAYLMV010000191.1:0-5516 GCA_964384415.1 uncultured Chitinophagaceae bacterium
ATAGACAGGATCAAAGAGTGAGGAGAGAACGAGAGTTGAGGAAAGTGTTAATAGATCGGAAGATACTTATCCAATTCCCAGGGGGTTACTTCAATGCGGTAGTCTTCCCATTCCAATCGCTTGGCGCTGATGAATCGTTCGCATACATGAGCCCCAAGTGCTTCGCGTATAACAGTGTCTTTTTCCAATTCAGAAATCGCTTCATCAAGCGAACTCGGGAGAACACTGAAGGGCGTTCCACTTTGAGACGTCGCGGCAAAATACACATTCTCTTCCGTCGCTTCGGAGATTGGCAATTCTCTTCGAATCCCGTCGAGACCGGCGGCGAGCATAACGGCAAATGCTAAATACGGATTGCAGCTCGGATCAGGGCACCGCAACTCTATCCGAGTTGAGCTCGGCGTATGAGCCCGCGGAATTCTGATAAGAGCAGACCGATTGATTCGCCCCCAGCAGATATTCACGGGAGCTTCGTATCCTGCCACCAATCGTTTGTACGAGTTTACCAGCGGCGCCAACACCACGCACATACCGCGAGCGTGTGCGAGTTGACCTGCGATAAAGTACTTCGCAATTTTAGAGAGGCCGTGTGAATCGCCGGTATCGGAAAAAGCATTGGAGCCGTTTACCTTGTACCCCAGGCTTTGATGAACGTGCATACCGCTTCCGTTGATTCCCCGAATTGGCTTCGGCATGAATGTGGCGTAGAGCCCTTTTTGCTGCGCGAGTATCTTCAGAATTGCGCGGAAGGATACCGCATTGTCCGCCGTCTTGAGAGCCTCTGAATAGCGAAAATCTATTTCATGTTGGCCAGTCGACACTTCGTGATGCATCGCCTCCGTCTCAATTCCGAATGCAGAGAGAACTCCGGTCATCTGCCGCCATAGTCCGGTTGCGACCATGTCCGTCGGCTGATCGAAATAGCTGGCATTGTCCTGCGGATGCGGCGGGATGACGCCGCCATCGGCATTCGGCTTGAGGAGGAAGAACTCCAATTCGGGGCCGGTGTTATAAACGAACCCCATCTTATTCGCTTCGCCAATGACACGGGAAAGCACCGCGCGCGGATCGCCGAGAAATTGATTCCCGTCCGGCGTATGGACATTGCAGATGAGACGGGCGGTCGTTTCAATCCCGCTGAGCCAGGGCAGAACCGCAAACGTGGTGGGATCGGGGACGAGATACATATCGCTCTCGGCAATCCTGGCAAAGCCCTCAATCGAAGATCCGTCAAACCAGATGCCGTGATTCAATGCCGATGCGAATTCCGTGATGGGCACCGTGACATTTTTCACCGATCCGGAAACGTCTGTAAACTGCAGATCGATGAATTTTACTTCGCGTTCGCTGGCAAGGGCCAATACGCGCTCAACGGAAAGTTCTGTATTTGGTGCAGGCATTAGTGTATGGACTTTAGAACGAATGCAAGAACAATGATAACCAGGATCAACATTAGCGTAGATCCGATGGTCTTGAAAACCGGCGTGCGCAAGAATGCCTTGAGCGGAGAAGGTGTCGATACTTTGTCGAGAATCGACACATCCACTTGGTCCAGATTGTCAAGGTCGTGGACCAACGCGTGCATATCTTTGTACCGATCCTCGGGTTCGCGTTGGAGACACCGCGCTACCACTGCCGCCAGTTGCGGAGAAACACTGGATTGTATCTTGTCAACGCGGGGCGCACTCCCTTTGAGATGCTGCGCCATCACTGCCAGATTGGTGTCTCCGCTAAAGGGAGTCCGTCCTGCTAAAAGCTCGAACAACATAGTTCCAACGGCGTAGATATCGGTCCGGACGTCGCCGCGTTGACCTTCTATTTGCTCCGGAGCCATGTAATCGGGCGTTCCAGCAGTGCTGCTTAAATTTGCATATGTAACCCGGAAAGCCTTCTTAGTCAAAGCGAGGCCAAAATCCAACACAACTGGTTGTCCGCCGGCCGCTATGAGAATATTTTCCGGCTTGAGATCGCGATGGATGATCTGATGGTCATGGCAATGAGCGATCCCATCTGCAATCTTTCGAATTAAGGAGACAGCCTCTGCTGATGGGAGCGGCGCAAGCCTCGCGATGAGTTCCCTCATCGATTCCCCTTCGATCAACTCGGTGACAAGATAAGGAGTACTATTGAACTTGCCGGACCCTAGCCCCTTCAGTATTGCCGGGTGCTGCAACGTGCGCATCACCTCCAACTCGCGCTGAAATCTCTCGTACTGAGCTGGATCGCCAATTGACAGCTTGTCAGGAATTTTCAAAACAACTTCCTTGCTAGTCAGCATATCAAAGGCGCGGTAGATATCGCTCATCCCACCCTGGGCGATATGTGCTTGAATCTGAAAGTGATCAAATTGATCGCCGATTTGTAGCATCGTTGTTCTAGACATAATCACTCTCGCAAGTTTTGCGCAATTTGGGAAAGAAGGTTTGACATGCCACCCTCTTTGCGCTCTTCGATTCCGTCAACAGGCAATAATTGGTGATTTTTCGAGAGATTTCGCTTGCGAGCGAGAAAGTGTACAAAACATTCCACTCAAAAGCAATTCTCTCCCGCAATCGGAACCGCAAAACAAGGGGAAATGGCATATTTTCTCATTTTTGCTTAAAGAGCCGCCGGAAAGCGCCAGTCAGCGGCCCCAGCAAACTCTCCTTCTCAGTCACGGTCGATGGGACGAGCCGCTTGAGGTATAGGAGAACTATTGAAAGATTGTCATCACTATCCCGCTCCATTGCGAGCTCGGCTATTTGCCGGCAAAGGTTTTCCTGATCGTTCGAATCTGCAACAAGACGAGCGAACTCGTCATCCTGAATCGTCGCCCACACTCCGTCCGAACATAGCACGATGACATCTCCGGACTGGACTGGTACTTGAAAGATGTCAGGTTGAACAAAAAGCTCCATCCCAAGGCATTTGTCGAGCATTGACCGCTGGCTATGTGTTCGGACCTTCTCCGGGGAGAGCACTCTCATGCGGACCAGCTCGCCAACCCGAGTGTGATCGTTTGTCAAACATTTTGATTTTCGGTCTCGGATGAGATATGCGCGGCTATCGCCGACATGCGCAACGTGCAATCTCGTCCCGACAATGTTCACCGCTGTGAGGGTCGTACCCATCCTCCCTGCACCAAGCCGCTGGGCGGTTTGATACACGCTCAAATTGGCATTCTGGATTCCGACGCGGAGTTTCTGAGCCGGAGGAACTCCGTTCGCAGCATAGAATGTCTCGAAAAAAGTCTGGAGCGCTAATGAACTGGCCACTCCGCCGTGAGCATACCCTCCCATACCGTCGGCAATACCATAAAGATGCCCGTCGGTCAGTGTGAGCTCATCGATTGGATTACAGAGGCGAACGCAATCCTGGTTGTCCTCGCGCACCTTCCCTACGTGACTATAGCTATACGATATTATTTCTGCGATTTCATTTGCCGACATCTATACTCCTGGTACAAACAAGGAGGGAGGAAAATTTTTTGTATTCTCCTCCCTCCCTTCAGACACCTCAATACATCATTTCACGCGCTTCGATACTCCTCACGAATGAATGGCGGCCGGAACAATTGCCTTGCCCACCTTCCTGCTATTCCATACGAGATAGATAACGCTCACAACACCCCAGCCCCCGGTGATATAGAGGGCCATCTTTGTCGCATCGGCGGAAACGCCCGGAGTTGTCAGTCCAATAAATACAACACCGACGAGCAATCCAATGTTTCCGATCAAGCCAAGAAACGGAACAATCGCATGCTTCACGCTGTGGAATTCTTCGCGCCCCACAAACGTCACGAATGTAAGGCCGCAGATAAGCGCATACAAAGCAAATGTGCCGATGTTTGAAGCCAGCGTAATGCCGGTAAGGGCAGTAACATTGAGCACTCCGATGCTCCCAAGGATCGCGGAAACCGCGACGAGGAACCATACTCCGACGTGCGGGCTCGCGTGTTTTTCGTGCAATGCACCCAACATTTCCGGCATTTCTTTGTCCTGCGCCATTGCGAAGCTGACACGGACGGCAGTGTTAATTGCAGCAAGGGTTGTTCCGACGACAGCCAGGGCAACCGTAATCGCGATGATGATCATCAAGATGAAACCATTGCCGCCTAACATCGCATCGCCGATCAGTCGCACCAGATCTCCGATCGGAGCGCCGGAAGCAGCAGCTGCGTCCATCCCTGTGACAATGCTTCCATCGGGGTTAGTAAATGTAAGTTTCTCGCAGATGGCATAGTTCGCTGCGAAGTACTCCAGCAAATAGGCGAACAATCCCTGAATGACGAGGGAGATGAGGACCCCACGCGGGATGTCCTTCTTCGGGTTCAGTGCTTCTCCTGCCAATGATGTCGACGACTCAAAACCGACAAGAATGAGAATAGCGATGGTAGACTGAAAAAGCATTGCCGATAGACTATGTGGAAAGACGATCGAACCGGCTGATGGATGAGTCCATTGCGTTGCATGGAGCGGGTTTTGGACTCGGAACATGATCGCCAGGATGCTGAAACCAATCAACGACACCAACTGAATTACGTTGATTGCGATCGCGACGTTTGTCGAACCTGTAATTCCGCGAACAGCAATCAGGCCGATAAAGATCGAGAAGACAATCGCCACTCCTATCTGTTCGGGGATAGTCAGATTAATGTTGAATTGTCCAAAAATGTAAGTGACAAGCACTGCCATCATCGCCACCATGACGCCTGGATAGACCCAATAGAACAGGTGAGCAGCCCAGCCCGTAAGGAATTTAGCTAATCGCGCGAACCGGCGATGGGAAGCCTTGTCTCGATCCAGGAAGGCTTTCTCGGCAAAATAGTATGAGCCTCCAGCGCCTGCTTCGGGATACTTACGGGCCAGTTCTGCGAAGGCTATTGCAGTAAGGAAAGCAACGATAAGAGCGGCAACGATGCCGGTCCACATATCGGTGTTACCACCGTTGTTCGATGCTTGTACTTGGTAGGTAATCCACAAAAATGCACCCGGGGCAATTAGAGCCATTGCATTCACGGTCACTCCCGTGAGGCCCAAGGTTTTCTTCATTGTGGTCTTTTTTTCTTCACCCATGCCACACCTCTTGAAGTTAGTTTGGTTTAGTTATTTGTGTTTCCGTGTTCGGACGTCTATCGAGACCAGTGTGCTACACCATAGCACATTGTTCCTGATTTCAGACGTCCCGGAAGCGGCGGTCGGAATCACGATGAGGATGTACACCTACACCAACGATCGTTTTTCGAACCACCCTTCATCTTCTTTTTAAATAATCCTCCTTGTTCTTTCCATGGATTATGTCAGACGATCCCTCTTGTAATCGGCCTCGACTCTTCTTCGCTAGAATGTCGCAATAGTACCAATGAGGAACGTGGCCTGTGACTTTGCTGAACCTGAAGGGGTAGCGCTGGCTGTATTGAATAACCCCGCACCGTTCGCCATGTCATCCCTCAGTTCTCCGCGGAGTATCAGGGCGTCAAACGGATGATACTCGTACGTCAACGTTACTTCACTCAGTGTCGCTTTCGGGAAAGTTGC
>CAYLMV010000192.1:0-5444 GCA_964384415.1 uncultured Chitinophagaceae bacterium
TGATCGATGGATGCCGCCGATGTGAGCTGATCGCGCAATCCCTGGGGGAGGCTGGACATCTCGTGAAACGACGCAGCGCGATGCTTGTACATCCAGCTGAAAATCTGCTTCGCGCGGTATCGTGGCTCTCCTATTGAAGCAAGAAAAGCTTCCAACTCGTGCAGTGGAAGCCCTTTGAGATTTGTCGTGCCCATCGTCCCGGAAAAAATTCTTAATAATGTAGCCATTTTTGCAGAGGGATGCAATCCCTCGGGGGGATTTTCAAGACCGGGTGAACCTTCGACTATCGCTCGTGACTCGCGGGCATCCAAAAAGTATCATTGCCCCGCACAGGGTAGTGGGGCATCTTCAAAAAAAAGTCATTGCGAGGACCCCGACGTTCTTTGTCGGGGGGACGAAGCAATCTCCTCTCGAAACAAGGGGATTGCTTCTTCCGCTCTTCGAGCGGGATCGCAATGACCTTTAATTCAAAGTAGCCCACTACCCCGATCAGGGCATTCTTGCAATCAATTCATAAATTGAGTATTGTTTGATCTAGAAAAGACGGCGGCGAATCCCCACCAGGAATACATGGCAAAATCCAAACAAATCCTCCAACCGGCATCAAAGAAGAACGGAAACGCTTCGGCGAACGACGTCCTGAGCATCCGCGGTGCGCGGGTACATAACCTCAAAAACGTCAGCATCGATATTCCCAGGAACAAACTCGTTGTCATAACCGGGGTGAGCGGGTCGGGGAAATCGAGCCTCGCGTTCGACACGATTTACGCCGAAGGACAGAGACGGTACGTCGAGAGTCTCTCGTCGTACGCCCGGCAATTCCTCGAACGGATGGACAAACCGGACGTCGACTCAATCCAGGGGATGAGCCCGGCGATTGCCATCGAACAAAAAACCAACACCCGCAACCCGCGGTCGACAGTCGCAACGACCACGGAGGTCTACGACTACCTGCGGCTGCTTTTTGCGCGCGTCGGCAAGACGTATTGCAGCGTTTGCGGACGGCTGATTACCCGCGACTCGGTCCACTCCGTCGTCGACCGCATCAAACAAGAAGCCGACGGAGCTAAATTCTTTATCACGTTTCCCATGAGGGAACACGAAGGGCATACGCTCAAGGAAGAACTCGCCGCGCTAAAGAAGAGGGGCTTTTTCCGCATCGTGGTTGGAGGGACCCTCATCGATCTGAATGAGCGCACGGTAACTTCCTCCAAAAAGGGAATTTCAGTTCTCGTGGACCGGTTTGTCCTCCGCAAAAATGAGAGGGCGAGCGAGACGCGGCTGGCCGATTCTGTTCAGACTGCATTCGCGGAGGGAGATGGGTACGCAGCCCTCACCAACCTCGATTCAGGTGAACAGTTCAATTTCAATCAGCATTTCGAGTGTCCGGTCGACAAGATTCGGTACGAGGAGCCTGAAGCGCACCTCTTCTCATTCAATAACCCGATCGGGGCTTGCCCGAAATGCCAGGGGTTCGGCCGGGCGGTGGGGCTCGACATGGATTTGATTGTTCCGATAAAATCGAAGGCGATCAAGGATGGCGCCATTCAGCCCTGGACCACGCCGAAGTTCCGGGAGAATCTCCGCGATCTGTTTGATGTGGCGTCGGAGGCGGGAGTGCCGCTGAATGTGCCGTTCGAGAAGTTAACCGCTGACCAGTTGAATGTTGTCATGAACGGCTATGGCCGCAAGTTCGACGGCATCAATGGGTTTTTCAAGATGGTGGAGCGAAAAGCCTACAAGATTCAATACCGGGTGCTGCTCAGCAAATACCGGGGCTACACGATCTGCGACGAATGCGGCGGCAGCAGGCTGCGAAAAGAAGCTCTTAACATCAAAATCGACGGACGGACCATCGCCGGCGTCGCAGCAATGAGCATCGAGAGTGCGGATGAGTTCTTCAAGGCCATTAAGTTTTCCGATTTCGAATTGAGCATCTGCAAGAGAATTCTGGAAGAGATCCAGAAGCGGCTCCGTTATCTTGTTGATGTGGGCCTCGGGTATATTACGCTGGACCGACTCTCATCGTCGCTCTCGGGAGGGGAATCGCAGCGGATCAGTCTTGCTACATCGATCGGATCATCGCTCGTCGGGTCCATCTATGTACTCGACGAACCAAGCATTGGCCTTCATCCGCTCGACAACGACCGGCTCATCAGAATTCTCAAATCCCTTCGGGATATCGGCAATACGGTATTGGTCGTTGAGCATGATGCCGACATGATGGTCGAATCTGACCTATTGGTGGATATGGGGCCGAAGGCAGGCGAACATGGCGGGGAGGTGACGTTCTTTGGGACGTACGCTGAGATGTTGAATGCACCAGGTTCGTTGACCGGAAAATACTTGAGCGGAAGGCTTTCAATACCCGTTCCGTCGGCTCGCCGGAAAAAGGGAAAACTTTCGCTCCGTATCTTCAACGCATTCCTTCATAACCTGAAAAACATCGATGTTGAGATTCCGCTGAATATGTTCACCTGTATCACCGGCGTCAGCGGTTCGGGCAAGAGTACTCTTGTCCACGAGGTCCTGTATGAAGGCTTGAAGAAGAAGCTCCTCTCTCCGACCGCAAGCGTCTTTGGGGCCGCATCCATTGAGGGCCTCGAGCATTTGTCTGCCGTCGAACTCGTCGACCAATCTCCGATCGGGCGATCGCCGCGTTCAAACCCCATCACGTACATCAAAGTCTTCGAACTGATACGAGATCTCCTTGCAGGGACCCAGGCGGCGAAGATTCACGGCTATGGGCCGGGTTATTTTTCGTTCAACGTTCCGGGGGGACGATGCGAAACGTGCGAAGGGGATGGACTGCAGAAAATCGAGATGCAGTTCATGGCAGATCTGTACCTCACGTGCGACAGCTGCAAGGGGAAGCGTTACAAGAAAGAGGCGCTCGACATCCGATATCATGGAAAGAACGTCGACGATATTTTATCGCTGACCGTCGCGGAAGCGATTGAGTTTTTCAAGGAACGTCCGGAGGGAAGGCGGGTAGCGCAGAGGTTGAAGATTCTGGACGACGTCGGCCTCGGGTATTTGCGGCTCGGCCAACCGGCAACGACTCTCTCCGGCGGAGAGGCACAGCGCGTGAAGCTGGCCGCCCATCTGAGCACACAGGCGGAAGGACATACGCTCTTCATTTTCGACGAGCCGACGACGGGCCTTCATTTCGACGACATCGCGAAACTGCTGAAATGTTTCCATGCGCTTCTCGATGCGGGACATTCCATCCTCATCATCGAGCATAACCTCGACGTTATCAAGTGTGCAGACTATCTCATCGATCTGGGCCCGGGAGGCGGAACGAACGGCGGAAAGGTTGTTGCAACGGGGAGTCCCGAAGAGGTCGCGTCAAATCCCCAATCGTACACCGGCCACTTTCTCAGAAAAATCCTCTCCATAAAATAAGAAAGGCGGCACACACCCGCGGGTGAGGCCGCCTTGATTGGTGAAAAGACCTTCTAAAAAAGCGAACCAAAATTAAACGTAATAAAAAAACCGCCGAAATCTTTCTTCTTCTCGATCGACCCGTCCGAGTTCAACATGCTGTCGATACCTTTTTGGATCGGCTCAAAGTAGTAGCGTATATTGACGCCCGATAAACTCTCGTGCCCCGATCCAAAGAAAGCTCCAAACCCGACGTATCCTCCCACCGTGTAGTGCGCCTGGCCGTATCCCAAACTATTGAAGAACTCCTTCTCGTATGGAGATGAGAAGACAAGCGTCGGACCGATGGCGGCATTGACGTAAGGCCGGAAATTATCGAGGATGTCGTCCGCGAAGAGCCGGTATTGGATTCCGAAATGCAGGGGGACGAGAATGAACCTGTTGATCTTCCCTGGGACGATGGTCTGACCGTAGTAGTCGACATATTCTACTTCATTGTTGTCTTTTGCTTCCGAGAAGGCGAGTGTCATCGTGCCGGAGAGATCTTCCGAATATTCGTGCCGGAGAAATCCTCCAAGTCCAAATCCGTTGTTCGAAATGAGAATGTCGACTCCCCATGCGTCGAGGAGAGAAACAGTCTTGGGGGGTGAAATGAGGTTCTGATTCGGCGAGGTGAAGACAATATTCGAGTCACTCGCGCTCTGAAGGAATGCATGTTCGCCTGCCGCCGTGCAGTCGGCCGCGAAAAAGAAAGACGCGATGAGCGCTCCGGCGGCAAGTCTCGCGCCCGGCAAAAAGGAGAAGGTCTTCATGTTCGCACCTTTGTCTGCATATCCATGAAAACAAATTCCACCAAGAAAAGTTTCTAACTTCTGCAGCTATTCAATACAGAGAAGGGCAAATTTCAGGTATCGGGTTTCGGGCATCGACGGCAAGGTCGGATGATCCGGCGCGGCGCCGCCCATCGAAAGCAATCGCGCTTTTCTACCCGTTTTGACAGCGCTATCATTGATAATGTTTAAGAACGTCTCCTCCGAGATGTGATGCGAACAGGAAGCGGTGGCCAGGGTTCCCCCTTCTCGAAGCAGCCTCATGGCGCCGCTGTTCAGTTCCTTGTACCCCTTTGCGGCTGTGGCGACGGTTTTCCTGTTCTTTGTGAACGAAGGAGGATCGAGGATCACGACGTCGTACTGCTTCTTCTCGGCCGCCTCTCTTGCGAGAACTTCGAAGGCATCTCCCTGCTTGAAGGCCGCCGAATGGATGTTATTCAACGTGGCGTTGATCTTCGATTTCTCTATTGCAAAGTCCGAACTATCGAACCCCGATACGTTCTTGGCTCCCCCTCGCGCGGCGTAAAGCCCGAATCCCCCCTCATTGCAGAAGCAGTCGAGAACCTCGGCATCTTTGACGAATCGCCGGAGTGATGCACGGTTCTCCCGCTGGTCGAGGTAGAAGCCCGTCTTCTGGCCTTCAATAACATCGACACGAAACTTCAGATCGTCAAGTTCGATGATGGTCGGTTCGACGGATCCCCGAATGATCCCTTTTTGCAGCGGTAGCTCTTCGAGCGACCGGAGCGGAGACTCGTTGCGCTCGACGATTCCCCGCGGGGAAAACATCGAAACGAGAACATCGCAAATGAGCGTCAGGCGGGAATCCATGCCGGCCGAAAATGTTTGGATCGAGAGGTACTCGTTGTACTTGTCGATGATCAGGCCAGGGAGAAAATCGCTTTCACCATGCACCATCCGAAACGTTGCCGACTTTGGATAGAGCTTTTTGCGCAAGGCCAATGCAGACGAAATCCGGCGTTCGAAGAATTTGAAATCTACCTCCTCGTCTTCCGACGAAAGAAACCGGGCGGCGATGAGCGAGTGGGAGTTGTAGAACCCGATCCCGATCCGCTTCATGTCATGCCGGACGATCTCGACAATATCCCCGCTCTTTGGCGCGCCGTTGATGGTCTGGATTTCGTTGCTGAAAATCCATTGGTGCCCGGACTGAACGCGGTGTTCTTCGTTCTTCCGCAGGACGATATTTTTTTTGCGAATGATCAT
>CAYLMV010000193.1:0-5348 GCA_964384415.1 uncultured Chitinophagaceae bacterium
AGCCCGACCTCATCATTGCCTACATGGGGCATAATGAATTCTACGGTCCCGACGGTGTTGGGGCATCGTTTATTGAACGAACGTTTCCTTCCCTCATACCGCTGAAGTATGATCTCAGGGGACTGCGTATCGTGGCATGGTTTCAGCGCATGATGAGAAGCTACGCTGCCAGTGCTCAGCCGGGCGAAAGAAACCTGATGAAAGAAGTCTCGCAGAACGACAAGGTTGAGCTGAATTCTCCCGATGCCAGGTGGGTGTTCGGCCAATTCCGTGCGAACCTGACTGCTTTGGCCAGGCTCTGTAAATCACGTCGCATTCCTTTGATCATTAGCGATGTCACTTCAAATTTGATGTTTCCGCCATTTTCGTCGGACTCCATCCTGCTCCCGGCCGTCGGTGGTAAGAATCTTGCTGACGCCGAATCCGCCTTCTCGGCGCAGCAATATGTTGAGACCAAACTGACTCTTTCTTCCCTATTGACGGCCAATCCGACCAATGCGATCGTTAACTATTGGATGGGAAGGACGTATCTCGCTCTCGGCCAACCCGATTCCGCGAAACTGTTCCTCGGTCGAGCCCGGGATTACGATCTGCTTAAGTTCCGTGCGCCCGCCGAAACCGATTCGATCATCCGAAGCGTCTGTGCAGATGAGGGAGTGCCGCTAGTTTCATCCGACTCACTCTTCAGCAAGCTCAGCGCCGGCGGTATTGCAGGAAGAGAACTTTTCTGGGAACATCTTCATCCAACGGCACTCGGTTACTACGAAATCGCCGGCCTCTACTTTCAGAAAGTTCTGGAACTTCTTCTCGTTCCTCATTCAGGTCCGGATGTCCGGCCAGTTCAACCGCTCCCCTTCCAAACGGACAGCCTGAGCATCTGCTGGGTCGATCTGGCGTTCGGCGACATCGCAATGCGGAACCTTACGAAGCATTGGCCATTTTCGAATTACGAATCACACGCGTACGTGATTGAAAATGAAGATACGGCGCTTCAAAACATCGCATACGACCTTTACGCATCGAAGATTCCATGGAGCGAGGCGTGTCTGAGGAGCGCCCTTTATTTCCAGCAGCATGGAAGGTTAAGAGAAGCTGCTACGACGTATGAAGGCCTGCTCGAAGAATACCCAACCAACTACTATTCGCATTATCTCCTCGGATTCGTATACAAGGAAATGGGTCAATTGGAAAATGCCGTCAGCCATTTGTCGGCATCGATCAAATACAATCCGCAGTATCCCTATCCCCGGATAGACCTTGGACTCCTGCAGATCAACGAAGGGCGGATCGACGAAGCTATCGAAAACTTCACGGCAGCCTTGCAGCTGACTCAGGGCAGGGGCTACACAAACGAGACCGCGACGATTGACTACGGGCTCTCAGCGGCATATGCGAACAAAGGGAATTATTCAATGGCGAAGAAATATGTCGATGCTTCATTGGCTCTCTCTCCTGCATACCGGCCTGCGCAAATCCTCCGCGAGCGTCTCCTCCAATACAAATAAAAAAGGCGACCCTTTCGGGTCGCCTTCATTCTAACTCTCCTTTCGGAGAAATCAGAAGCTTACTTCAACAGAAGCATCTTCTTGACGCTCGTGAACTGTCCGGCGGTGATTCTGTAGAGATACATACCGCTGGCCAGATGCGAAGCATCGAAGGTCACTTCATGTCCGCCTGCATTCAACGACTCGTTGACAAGCGTCGCAACCTTTTGGCCTAACAGGTTGTAGACCACCAATTCCACTTTCGCTTGCGATGGAATTGAGAATGCGATTTTTGTCGATGGGTTGAACGGGTTCGGGTAGTTCTGCTGCAATGTGAACACCTGCGGCAGGCTCGGTCGGTCTATGACGAGCGTGTACACGGGCTTATGGGTATCATAATTCCAACGGTTGTACTTGTTGGGATTGATGCTTCCCCACTGCACTGCAACGGTCGAGGTCGGGCCTGAATCATCGAGGTTATCGAGGTGATTCAATCCAAACGCTGTTTCGTTGTCGCCGCCGCGGATACCGAACTTGCTGACCGCGCCGATGTTGTTCGCGGTGGTATAGGTGAATTGCACAGTGTAGATGGAATCTCCGGCAACTGCATCACAGTGTGTTCCATCATCCCACATTTTCCTCTTGTTGGTATCGGTAACCATTGTGGAGTTCCAATCCGCCCAATCGGTAACCGGGAAGACGTTCGGCAGGTTCGTCGCGGGTCCGTTGATTCCAACGCCCCACTTCTTGATACTGTCTGCCTTCACTACCGTCGCGCTTCCCTGTCCGTCCACGAGACTATCTTTTCCGAGGAGGATCTGATAGTATGCGGGACGCATATCGACAGTCCACGTCACGGTAACGGTCTGCTTGAATTGTTTCTGGCTGGCAAAATATGGCTGACGACGCCCGGCAGAAACGCCGACAACTGTATCTTTAATCGCGAATGATCCGGCTCCTGCAGGAACCACAAACTGACGCCGTTCTTGTTCAGAAGCGACGGTTCCGCCGAACTGGAAGTTGAAGTAGTATTCACGGATCGTGTTGGGCGCTTTGACGAGGTAATATTGATAATCGAGCGCCTTGTTGATGGAAGAGAGCAGCTTCAGGGTGCCTTTGTAAATGTTCGTGAGACCTTGCCTGCTCAGGTTGACGGTGCGGGTCGAATCAGACGTGTTGAAGAAGCCCGCCTGAATCTGCACGGTGTCGCTGCCAACTTTGAAGCTTCCGTTGTTTGACGCTGTCGTCATGTCTGCCTGGAACGTGACCGTGCAGCTATCGGAATTCGCGCGGAGAACCGGCGCATCATTGTTGTAGTACACCCAATGCAGCGTGGTATCTCCCTTTGCGACCGGGATGTAGAATTGACGGTTTGGTTTGCCGCCCTGGAGTTCATCGCTGCCCCAGTTGTAGCCGAGGAGGAACTTGTATTGCACGGTGTCTCCGACGTGCCAATTGCTCTTGCGGAATTTCAAACGGCCGGAGTAGAATGATCCCGGACCGATTTTGAATTCACTTCCGCCGTCGCCCGGAGCAACTTCCTGTTTCAAATAGGTGGTCTGACCCCATGAGAGGTCGTCACCCGTGCCGCCGCCGCCGCGCACGCCGACAGAATCGACGTCTTTGGCATTCCATCCAAACGATCCGTTGTCCATCACCGCCTCCATGTTGACGCGGAAATAAACGTTAATGAAACTATCCGGAATCGTCGTCCACGGCCGGAAATATTGCGGCATCGAATTCGGTCCGTTGTCCCAGAATTGAACCGGGAATGTCGTGTCGTTGTTCGTTACAGCATAGTTGCGATGACCCTGTGCCAAGAATCCGTCTGAGAGATCTTTTTCCCAGCCGCCGCTTCGCACTCTGATCTTGTACTTTAATGTATCACCGACCTTGAAGCCAAGGGTGGTCTTCCAGTAGTCGCCGCCGATGTTCGTAAGCGCGCGCCCTGCACCCCAGCTCGTCAGAACAGAGTCCGCAGAGCCCGTTCCCGATCCGACCAAAACAATTTGATCAGACGCTTTGAGTGTATCCGGCACTGTTGCCGTATTGACGATGAACGTCAAGTTCTTTACCTGCGCCTGCGCGACGGGTGACAGCACTGCTGCTGACACGACCAACGCGATAAACGCGAAAAGTAGGATTTTGTTCATGGACTTCTCCTTGAAGTGTAATACTGTTGATTAATTACTGATTTGTATAACGCTCAACGCTTATGCCTTCCTTGTCCCTCCTTTCGGCATTTTTATCGTTTGTGGTTTAGTTAATCTATCGATGTGAAAAGCTTATTGTGCGTTACTCAAAATCCGAGCGAGAGAGCGATGGTATTCAAATTTCCAAAGACTCCGAACTTATTGAAGGCGTAATTGACTTCCACAGCGCCGATTCCTTCCATCTTCACCCTGGCGCCCGCGCCGAGAGAAAGTCCGTCTTGCTGATCTTGTTTGTCGAAGGGCCCCTCTTTTGCGAAGAGCGATTTGTAGCCTCCACGGAGGAACAACATACCCTGCCAGCCAATTTCTGCACCGACGTTGAGAGACTCGGTATTGTCGCTCGGCCTGAGGGCATCAACGGCAATCGTTCCCCGAATCGTCTGATTGTTGACGACGTCCATTGCGATGCCGACACGGAACAGAAGCGGCATCGGCCAGGCGTCCGTCTTAAGCTTTCCGACGAGGGTCTTGTTTGAACCTGCGTCTGCGGGATCGACATCCACAGTGTTATAGAGATCCCTCCCATCCAACTGCAAATCTCCGCCGAAGTTCGACATCGACATTCCGAGGCGCATGTTGTTGAAATCGGTCACGTAGAGCAATCCAGCGTCAAAGGTGATGTTGCTTGCCGTTTCGTTCCAGATCCTCTCAGAGATATACTTTGCTGACCCGCCTATGGAGAAGCGATCGGTCAGACGGCGGGCATAGGTAAAGCCAACGGCAAGATCGGCTGCCGACCATCGCTCTCCGGTTCCATCCGGGGCTGCCACGGTTGTGACGTCGTCTTCGCCATAATCGAGCTGCGTCACCTGCACACCGACGGCATTCTCGCCGTCCATGTTCATGGTGAATCCAAACCAGCGGAATTTTGTCCCCACCAGCCAATCGGTATTGGAAAAAGTGAACTCCGAACCTTCCGACTGTGCGATGGCGCCCGGGTTCCAGTAAATTGAACTCGCGTCACCCGGAGCCGCAACATAGGCGCTCCCCATGGCGCTCGCTTTCGGCCCTACGGCAATGCCGAGGAATTGTGCCGCCGTTGTTCCGACCTTCGATTGGCCGAACCCGATGGACGACGCTGTGAGGATTGCCATGAAAGGCAATAATAGTTTACGTTGCAACGAATCGGTAGATTTTCTTTTCATACTCGGATCACTTTATGATTGCAAGTTTTCCCGTAGTGCTGCCTGCGGGGGATTCTACAACGTAAAAGTAAACTCCAAAAGCGATATCAAGATTTTCATCCGTCTTAAGATCCCACGAGATCACTCCATCTTCAATATTCCCGTCCTGGTGGAGCGTGCGAATATGGTCGCCTCTCGTCGTGAATATTCTGATCGTGGCATTTGCCGGAACGTGGATGAAATCGATTCTGCGCTGGCCGCGCCCGCTCGTAATACCCGGACTCAATGGAAGCTCAAACGAGGCTGCCGTCACGTATGGATTCGGCACTGCCCGAACACGCTGAAGTCCCTGTTGAGCTGCTTGATTGTCGACAACTGCGGGGATCGACGTAAACTCCAGAAGATCTTGTTTCCGGAATGGCTTGGTCATCTTTACCACGAATTTATCTCCGCTGCCAAGTTTGTACGTCGTATCTGCGGGATCGGAGGTTTTCGGCGAAAAATGTAAATCCCAGGTGTATACAAGG